>CP155566.1:3094708-3404179 GCA_039696685.1 Vibrio sp. CDRSL-10 TSBA
TCATAGAAGTCGTCAAACAGCTCACGGGCCTGGTTGCGGGTCTCTGCGCTCAGCGCGGGATCGATGCTCAGGCTTTGGCTCAGCGCGCGGCCAATCAGCACATCGGCACCATTACCAACGTAATCGCGTACCTGTAGTTCAGACACGCCGGGGTAACCCAAAGCACGCACGGCCTGGTCAGCGGCAACAGCAAGATCCGGCACACTGTCAAGCAAAGTACCGTCGAGATCAAAAGCAATCAGTTTAATCTGGTTCAAAATATTCTTCCTAGGCTGGTTATAATAATGAGGCTGATTTAAGAGTAATCATGGTGACCAAGTCGGTTATTCAACCCGTGCCAGTTCAGCGCGCATTTCCGCAATGACCGCCTGATAATCCGGCTGACCAAAAATCGCCGAGCCGGCGACGAACATATCCGCCCCTGCTGCTGCAATTTCACGGATGTTATCCACTTTAACTCCGCCGTCGATTTCGAGACGGATATCGCGCCCGCTGGCGTCAATCAGCTTGCGCACCGCGCGCAGTTTATCCAGGGTATGCGCAATGAAGGACTGACCGCCAAACCCCGGGTTAACCGACATCAGCAGAATCATGTCCACTTTGTCCATGATGTAATCCAGATGGCTGAGCGAGGTGGCCGGGTTGAGCACGACACCGGCTTTACAGCCATGCTCTTTAATCAGTTGCAGGGTACGGTCAACGTGTTCAGACGCTTCAACATGGAAAGTGATCATCGATGCGCCGGCTTTGGCAAAATCGGGAATGATGCGATCGACCGGCTTAACCATCAGATGCACATCAATGGGTGCGGTAATGCCGTAGTCGCGCAGCGCTTTACAGATTGGCGCACCGAAACGTCAGGTTAGGAACGTAGTGATTGTCCATCACATCGAAGTGAACGACGTCGGCACCGGCCGCAAGTACACGTTCGACGTCTTCTCCGAGACGGGCAAAATCAGCGGAGAGAATGGATGGCGCAATGAGAAAATCTTTCATACCTGACCTCTTAGGCGATGGAATACGATGAACAGTTTATGTTCGCATTCTACCTAAGCGAGCGGCGAGATCCTAGCAGCAAGGCAAGGATCGTCAGGAAGCAGCAGGATATTTTAGGCGCGGGCGCAACTCACAGCGCGCGCGGATTAAACAGCGCCAGCAGCTCATCGACTTTGTTACGCCCTGCTCCGTTGCGGCTGATGGTGCGTTTGACCTTAACCACATTGAGCTGCGCACCGTGATACAGCCGGCGGGTCAAAATGGTATCGTGGTTGGAAATCAGCACCGGAATACCGCGTTCAGATGCGGTTTTTTCCGCCACGTCAGCCAACGCCGCCTGATCATCAAGAGAGAAGCCGTTACCGGCATAAGAAGTAAAGTTGGCGGTATTAGACAGCGGTGCGTACGGCGGATCACAATAGACCACACTGTTATGGTCCGCGCGGGCAAAGGTGTCGACATAGCTGGTACAGACAAAGGTCGCGCGCTGGGCTTTTTCAGCAAAAAACTCCAGCTCCGCCTGCGGAAAATAAGGTTTCTTGTACGAACCGAACGGCACATTAAAGCCGCCTTTCTTGTTGTAACGGCACAAGCCGTTAAAACCGAAACGGTTCATGTACAGAAACGCCAGCGAAACGGTACAGCACATCATCACTCTGGTTGAATTCGGCCCGGATAGACAAATACGCTTCTTTGCGATTGTTATCGGCCACGAACCAGCGTCGTGCTTCATCGATATATTGCTGTGGACTCTGCTTGAGCAGGTTGTACAGATTGATCAGGTCCGGATTGATGTCCGCCAGCAGGTAGCGTTCAAACTCGGTATTGAGAAAAATAGATCCTGCACCGACAAACGGTTCAACCAGCTGCTCCGCTGGCGGCAGGTGACGTTGAATGTCTTCAACCAGGCTAAATTTTCCTCCAGCCCATTTCAGAAAGGCACGCTGCTTCTTCATCTACTGCTCTAATCAATCACCGAAAAAATAAGGCTGCGGAATGTAACATATTTTCAGGTCAGACCCAACGTAATTGGCGCCGTAAGACGCGAATAGCCCGATAATGTGCGCCTTTTACTGACCGCGGGCAATCTCGCGTTGTACCTGACTGAGTGACTTAGCCCACGGGCCGAGTGACTGCAGCGGCTGCGGCAGAGATTCAACCGCATCACGCGCCAGCTGAATGGTCGGATAATTACGGTAAGTGATAATGTACCATTCAGTTTCATTGCGCACCGTCGGATACACATTCACCTCACCCTGTAACTGGTACTGGTCGATAAAACGCTGCGCTTCCGGCAATGAGTTCACCGCGGCCAGCTGCAAAGTGTAGCTGCGTGGCGACATGGCATTAAGCTCGTCCCGCCCGAATGAAAAACGCACTGCCTGCCCGCTCTGAATGGTCTCAGCGACACTATTTTCACGGTCAGCAGCCTGATCGTTAGTGGCGCTTTCAGCCGCTGCCGCGCTGTTTTGCGGTGCCGCGTCAGCGCTGGCTTGTGGTTGAGACTGAGAGTGAGGTTGAGACTGAGATTGGGCTTGCGGCTGCGCAGCCACTGCCGTTTTGTCATCCAGCAGTGCATCCACCACATCAGACGTAATCACAACGCGCTGCTGATGGCCATCCGCTTCGCCCACCCCTTCGCTCGATTCAATCACCGCCGGCGGCAGGGCTGATGAATCATCATCGGCCCGGGTTCGGTTATCGGCGGCCTCGACGGCCACATCGTCCATCCGCACCTGCTCATTCGATTCCAGGGTTGGAATCGCCGTCTGTTCGATACCTTGCGTCAGTTGCTGCGCCTTCTCATCCGCGGACGGTTGCGACCACATCCACCAGTAACCACCGCCGATCAACAGCAGCAGTAAAATCACCAGCAAGGCGATATTGAGTGGTGAACCTATGATTGAACGAATCACGATGCGTTTTTCCATCTTCTGCTCTGCGAGCGCCATAATGTCTCCCGGTAACCGCTTGACCTTTTTAAACGCCTGACGAACCTGGCGTTCTCTGTCATCATCAACATAACGCATAACGCGCTGTTCAAACAGTCTGTCCGCCTCAGGTTGTGAAAGCGACTCAATTTCCAGATCGACCGGTTTCGACTCCTGACCATAGCTGAGCCGGGTCAGTAAGGTATCCAGACGATTGGGCAGTGAAAACAGCACCACGTTAACACGCCATAACGGATGGCTTTGCGCTTCAAGCAGCCACATCCATAGCTCGGACAGCAGGACATCTGACAGCAAATGGGCGTCATCGACCACAACCACAACGTCACAGCTGCTGTCGGCAAACAGAGCAGAAAAGCTATCGCTGAGGGAATCTTTGGGGTTAAACAGCGGGTCAGAAACCAGCTGATTGAGAATGGTAGTACGGCGCTGCTCGTCATCCTGATTCGGATGGCACATCAGCAAAGACTGATTTTTATCATCAGCCCAGTGCTCCAGAAAACGTTGGGCAAGCCAGGATTTTCCTGCGCCTTTGCTTCCGGCGACATTGACAAAATTGGAACTATACCGGGTCAGGAGCTGCAAGCGTTCCAGCAGCTCCACCTGAGAATCCAGTGTCAACTCATGTGCCAAACTCATGACTTATCCTAGTGATAAGACGGGATGACTGCAGCCCGAGACAGGTTTATACCGTGCGGCAGTAATCGATCGCCTGTTGAATGATGGCTTGCGGTACACCTTTCACTACTTCAGAAGTACCAATACCAGTCGGTAATACTAAGCGTAGCTCACCTGCCAATACTTTTTTATCCCGCATCATGTGCTTGATGAAATCATCAAACGACATGCTGTCCGGAGTATGGATAGGCAGCTTGGCCTGCAGCAGAATGGTTTTGATGCGCTCCAGTTTCCTGCTCAGTAATCAGGCCCTGCAACTGAGCGGTTTTGGCCGCCATCACAGTCCCTGCCGCGACCGCTTCGCCGTGCAGCCAGTTACCGTAGCCGAGCTCAGCCTCAATCGCATGACCAAACGTGTGTCCGAGGTTAAGCAGAGCACGGATACCCGCTTCTTTCTCATCCTGGGCCACGACTTCAGCTTTAATCTGGCAACAACGCGCAATGGCGTAAGTCAGTGCCTCTTCATCCAGGGCATAGAGCGCAGACATATTCTGCTCCAGCCAGACAAAGAAATCCTGATCATAAATAATGCCGTATTTGATCACCTCTGCCATCCCGGCCGCAAACTCACGCTCCGGCAACGTTGACAGACACTGGGTATCAATCAGCACCGCTTTCGGTTGATAGAAAGCACCAATCATGTTTTTGCCCAGCGGATGGTTAACCGCGGTCTTACCGCCCACCGATGAATCCACCTGCGATAACAGCGTAGTCGGCACCTGGATGAAATCGACTCCGCGCTGATAACACGCTGAGGCAAATCCGACCAAATCACCAATCACGCCGCCACCGAGCGCGACAATCACCACATCGCGGCTGTAGTTGTGCTCAAGCAGGTAACTCATGATGGTATTGAAGGTGTCGAGCGTTTTGTATTGCTCGCCATCCGGCAGTTCAAGCACTGCCGACTGACAGCCGAGGCTATCCAGCATCGCGGTCAGTTTATCCGCATACAGTGGGGCCACTGTATGGTTAGTGATAATCAGGACTTTTTGCTTTGCCGACAGACAAAGAAGAGCCGGATCATTGAACAATCCGGCGCCAATAGAGATAGGGTAGCTACGTTCATCTAAGCTGACCGTAATCCGTTCCATGGTATGCACTCCACG
This sequence comes from Vibrio sp. CDRSL-10 TSBA, assembly GCA_039696685.1. Classification (NCBI taxonomy): domain Bacteria; kingdom Pseudomonadati; phylum Pseudomonadota; class Gammaproteobacteria; order Vibrionales; family Vibrionaceae; genus Vibrio; species Vibrio sp. CDRSL-10 TSBA. The sequence goes on from CP155566.1 coordinate 3,099,441, forward strand.
TCAAAGAACAACTTAATGTTCTTCTAGCATTTTTACGATCTGGTTGGCTACCACTTTTGCACTTTGATCATCAGTGCGCACAGTAATATCTGCGATCTCTTCATACAGTGGGTTACGATCACCCGCCAGGCCTTCCAGGACTTCGCGAGGGTTGTCAGTCTGCAGCAACGGACGTTTTTTGTCGCGATTGGTACGCGCCAGTTGCTTCTCGATGGTGGTTTCCAGGTAAACAACGATGCCACGTGCAGATAGACGGTTGCGGTTCTCTTTGCTTTTCACAGAACCACCACCGGTGGCAAGAACAATACCTTGCTGCTCAGTGAGATCATTAATCACAGCTTCTTCGCGTTTACGGAAGCCTTCTTCACCTTCGACATCAAATACCCATGCGATATCTGCGCCAGTGCGCTCTTCAATCACAGTATCAGAGTCAACAAACTCCATATGCAGTTGCTGAGCCAGGTGTCTACCAATTGTGCTTTTGCCAGCGCCCATTGGGCCAACAAGGAAAATATTGCGTTTTTCAGCCATGTTTAGCAGTAATTTACAACGTTAATTCAATGACATCGCCACAAGGTTACGCCGGACAGAAGTCAGCGATAGGATTGCTTGTGGCACCTATTCCTCACAGATATTTCGTGATAAGACCCGAAATTATCTAGATATGGTGCCAGTAATGCAACTTTAATTTTTACCGACCACCAATATTGACGGGTAAGTTACTGAATCACAACTTTCGGTGTGACGAAGATCAGCAGCTCACCTTTACCGCTTTGCTGGTAACTGCGCCGGAACAATGCCCCCAGCCACGGCAAATCCCCCAGCAGCGGCACCTTATCCACCGTATGGCTGACACTGTGCTGGAAAATACCGCCCAGCACCACGGTTTCACCGTCATTAACCAGCACCTGGGTACCTATACGCTGCGTGTTGATCGCAACCGCTTCACCGGTTCCGGTCTGCACGACTTCGCCCGGCCGGTCCTGGGTGACATTCAGATCCAGCACCAGGCGATTATCCGGCGTAATCTGCGGTGTCACCTTAAGGCTCAGTACGGCCTTTTTAAACGCCACGCTGGTCGCCCCGCTCGATGACGACTCGAGATACGGAATTTCTGTACCCTGCTCAATAAAAGCCGGCTGCTGATTGGTCGTGATAAGGCGCGGACTAGAGATAATTTCTGCTTTCGACTCACGCTGCAATGCCGACAGTTCAAGATCAAGCAAGGTGTCAGAGCCAAGACGCGCCACCTGAAACGCAATCGTGGAAGCATTCAGTGAGGTGGCGGCCAGATTGACGTTGAGCCGGTCTTCCAGTGCAAGTTCGCCCGACTCATCCGCCAGGGCTGCGCCGGCAAACAGATTCTCCTCCAGCGAAGCCCCTATCCGGCCATGCGCGGGAGAAGAATGAAATCCCCAGCGTACCCCAAGTTCATCTAAATCACCTTCATTGATACTGACAATACGCGCTTCAATCTGCACCTGCTTCACCGGCACATCGAGCGCTCGGACCATTTTCGCGATATCCGCAACGTTCGGCGCCAGATCGCGCACCAGCAGTGCATTGGTACGTTCATCAACACTGAGCGAAACCGCGCTCAGACAGCAAGCCAAAATTGCCGTCCGTCGCAATGATCGCCGCCATGTCCTGCGCTCTGGCATAATGCACCGTGACCACCTGGCTCTGCAGCGGCGCCAGGAGCTGCGCCTGCTCCCTGTGATGCTGCGCCTGACGGGCAAACTCATCCTGCGGCGCAATCAGCATCACACCATCCGCCAGTTGCATCTCCAGCCCACGGTGGCGCAGGATAAGATTGAGTGCCTGCTGCCAGGTAACGTCCTCCAGGCGCAGCGTCAGCTCACCCTGTACACTATCGGACACCACCAGATTGAACCCCTGATAATCCGCCAGCAACTGCAGCACACTGCGCAGCTCTATCGTCTGAAAGTTAAGTGAGATCCGGTCGCTTTCACCGGGCTTAGCTGGGCTGATATTCTTCGCCGCGCTGGTCGCCTTTTCGCTCGCCAGCACGGTCAGCGGACCGCTCACCGCCAGCATCAGCATCACTATCAGCAGGCGCAGCAGAGACACAACCGGCAATCTCAGCCAGGCAAAACGACTTACCGGTTCAGGACATCGCATCATATTCACAGTGCGCTCAACTCCATTTTGATAGTCAGTGGCTCGGGCCGGTTACAGTTTTTATTCTCAGCCAGCACCAGCCACAACGAGCGAGCATCGATTCGTTCCACCCGCGCGTCTGCCAGTTGATCGCCGACCTTAACTTGCACCAGTTGCCCGGCCTGAATTTCAATCACAGCCAGGCGTTGCTGCTCATTACCTAGCACGGCTTTCAATAACCAACCGCCCTCAGCAGGCCATGCTTCATCCTCCGGCCGCGGCAAAGGCAACACATTTCGGCAGAGCTCGGAAGCATCATCGGCAGTGGACGGTACTGCAAACGGATTACTGACCGCGCGATGGCGCTGGGCATCCGCTCCGCTCAACGGCTTTGCTTCGGCGGCAAAAGAGTCGGCAGTAAAGGGGGCGGCGGCGAAGACACAATGTCCAGTCAGCACCAGCACCGCAGGCAATAGTCTATGGCTGAGACGCCGCATTCCTGATCTAGTCATCCTCACTCCCGAACTCATCATCACGCTGAAACTCATCAGCCAGATAGGTAAAACCGCGGGCACGGATCTGCAGCCGTGACTGATCCGGGGAGGTGCGCTGCCAGTGCACCTCAGCCAACAGCACACCAAAAGGCAGTGCCGCCAGATCGCGCATAAACTGCTGCAGCGCCGGATACTCACCACTGGCTTCCAGACGCAGTGGTACCCGCAGCAATTCCTCCTCAGGCTCCGCGGTTTGCCATTCAAGCCGGGTCAGCACCAACTGATGCTGCGCAGCCAACTGACTGATGTGATTTAACAAAGGCGCCAACTGGTGCTGACGAGGAAACTGGCGCAGTAACGCCTCATGACTCGCCTGCAGCTCGGCATATTGGTCCTGCAAAGTCTGCAGTTCATGTTTCGCCTCAGCCAGTTGACGCAGATCCTGGCTGAGCTGCTCAATTTTCTGCTCGAGGGATGAGGCAAACCGCTGCTGAGGCAGCAGGTGCCACTGATAACCGACAGCTGCCACAATCAGCACCAGCAGCAGACGCAGCAACCACTGCGCGCCGGGTGGCCATTGCGCCATCTCACTGAGATCAAAGTGTAAATCACCCATTATGGCAGCACCGCCTGATCGGGCTGCAACCGGAAACGACAGCTCAAACGGCTGATAAATGCTGCCAAAGCGATGTTCAGGAGCAGCAATAAGTTCGATATTGACAGCGCGGACTGGCGTTGCCTGTTGCAACTGTTCGAGCAGGTTGTGCAGACGGTCGGCGGCCAGGCTGACTCCGCGCACCTCCACCAGATCCGCGCTCTGCGTGACGCTGTCGAGATAGACACCAGATGGCACCGCTGAGGCCAGTTGCTGCATTAGTCGCTCCGCATGATGGCGCTGGTCCAGCAGTTGTTGCCAGGTTTCCTGATGCGCGCGTATACGAGTCAGCTTATGCTGCCACTCGGCAAGTTGCGGCAGATAGCGCGCCAACTGAGCAGACTGCAGCTGTAACTCGCCAAGCTGCTGCTGACGCTGAGTGATTGTGCTTTGTTGCTGCCAGGCCACCAAGGCGAGCAGCACCAGCCCGAATATTACCGAAGCCAGGCTGGCAACCATAAAACGGCGCTGAGCGGTAATGCGCTTCTGTTCGCGCCAGGGCAGGAAGTTCACCTCCGCGCTCATCGAACCGCCCCCGACAATAACTGCTGTTGCCAGCGTAAACCCGATAATGCCAGCGCCATCGCCAGGGCATAGCAATGCGGTTTCTCAGCCGGGCTTGCGCCGCCCGTCCGCTCCAGACCATCGAATGCCGAAAGCAATTCACAAGGCAGACCCGCAGTCAGCGGGGTGCTGAGCAGTTGTTCGGCTCCGCCGCCACACAGCCATAGTCCGGCCACCACATCACTGCCGTGCAGGGCTGACAGGCGTTGCAGTTCACGCTGCAGGCAATCAAGTAACATGTCGTCCGCCACAGCTCCGGCAACGGACGACATGACTGGGAAGGTTAAAGCCGGAGTCTGAGTAAAGCTCTGTTGTCTGTAGTAAAAACTGCCGTCGGGCAGCTGCATAGTTAAGGTCAGCCACCGCTGGCCGACATCGACCAGCAGGCAGTCACTGCGCCCCTGCTGCACGCTGTACCAGTACCACAAACCACGCATCACCTGACTGAGCAGGGCCAGTTGCAGAGGTTGCCATCCAGCCCCGCGCAGCGCATCGACCCGGCTTTGCACCACTTCACTCCGGGTCGCATACACCTGCCCCTCCTGCTTACCCTCAGCGCTAAGAGAATCAGATTGCATAATGTAATCCAGCTGCAGCGCATCAAGCGGCATGGGGGACTGCTGCGCAAAGGCCTGGTAGACCGCAAACTCTTGTTCGTTAGCATCTAAAGCACTATCTATTTGTATTTGTTTAGTTATTACCGAACTGTCCGGCACTGCCAGCGCCACTTTACGACTAAATAGCGGTAATCCCTTTTTTAGTTCTTTGAGTTTCTTTACAATTTTCTGATAATTCAGCGTGTGGTTATCAGCGAAAATATCATCAGGTACGACTATCTCCTGACAACCGAGCAGCGAGTAAGATTCACGATGCGGTTTTAATAGCACGGCTTTAATACTGTGGTGGCCGATATCGACACCTGCAACTAATGATTGACCCATAAATAAGATTAACTCCAGTAACAACACTCTGTGACCAAGTGATTTGCAACGTAGCGCCAGGCGCTGAAAGCGATATTCGTAACAGAGCTCAGTGCGCCAAACAGCTTTATGCGAAAAATAGCTGCGTTACATTTTTAAGTGCTGAGGTTTTAGTCTAGAGTACAAGGGTTTCCATTAGGGCAGCCTCTACTAAACAGGGATTCTCCGGTGAAGTTCATAAAGCGTTTATTAGTATTTTCATTGATTTGCATTATTCTTGGAGTCACAACAATCTTTGGCTTCTACTATTATGTAAAGCCTGACCTCCCAGATGTGGCGACACTGCGCGATGTAAAGTTGCAGACGCCAATGCAGGTCTTCAGTCGCGACGGCAAACTGATTGCTCAGTTTGGTGAGCAGCGCCGTATTCCGCTCAAACTGGACGAAATGCCGAAAGAGCTGGTCGAGGCGATCATCGCCACCGAAGACTCACGCTTCTACGAACATTTCGGCTTTGACCCAATCGGCATCACCCGTGCCGCGTTCGCTGTCATTGCGACCGGCAGCGCTTCTCAGGGTGCGAGTACCATTACGCAGCAGCTGGCACGTAACTTTTTCTTGTCCAACGAGAAGAAGATCATGCGAAAAATCAAAGAGATTTTTATCGCCGTGCATATCGAGCAACTGCTGAGCAAAGACGAAATCCTTGAGCTGTACCTGAATAAAATTTATCTCGGCTACCGTTCTTACGGGGTCGGCGCGGCCGCACAGGCCTACTTTGGTAAAGAAGTGAAAGATCTGACCTTAGGTGAGATCGCCATGATCGCTGGTCTGCCAAAAGCACCGTCGACCATGAACCCTATCTACTCGCTTGAGCGTGCGACCCATCGTCGTAACGTGGTACTGCAACGTATGCTGGATGAGAAATACATCACCCAGGCGCAGTATGAAGAAGCACGGAACGAAGTATTGCAGTCACGCTACCACGGTGCGGAAATTTCGCTTAACGCACCTTACGTCGCCGAAATTGCCCGCGCCTGGATGATCGACCGCTACGGCGAAGATGCGTATACCTCAGGTATGAACGTCTACACCACTGTCGATTCCAAACTGCAGAAAGCGGCCAATCGCGCCGCGCTGGATAACCTGCTGGCTTATGATGAACGCCACGGTTACCGCGGTGCGGAAAAAGAACTGTGGAAATCAGGTCAGGCAGCATGGGACGAAGAAAAAATTCGCGACCATCTGCAGGATGAGCCGACCTACAACGATCTCTACCCTGCTGTCGTGGTGAAGGTTGACCAGCAATCCGCTCAGGTTTGGGTCAAAAACAACGGCCTGCAAACCATCGTCTGGGATGATATGAACTGGGCCCGCCGCTTCATCACCGATGAACGTCAGGGCGCGCTGCCAAAAGCGGCCGGTGACATCATGGCGGCTGGTCAGCAAATCTGGGTACGTCAGTTACATCAAGATGATGCAGAGCAACAACACTGGAAACTGAGCCAGGTACCGAATGCGCAGACCGCATTTGTTGCCATGGACCCGGAAAACGGAGCAGTCCGAGCTCTGGTCGGCGGCTTTAACTTCGTCCACAACAAGTTCAACCGTGCGACGCAGTCAGTACGTCAGGTCGGCTCCAGTATCAAGCCGTTCATCTACTCTGCCGCGCTGGATAAAGGCATGACCCTGGCCAGTCTGATCAACGACGCACCGATTAACCAGTGGGATCAGAGCCAGGGCACCGCATGGCGTCCGAAGAACTCGCCACCGACTTATGGCGGCCCGACCCGTCTCCGTATTGGCCTGGCGCAGTCGAAAAACGTGATGGCAGTGCGGGTACTGCGTGAAGTTGGCCTGGATGATACGCGTCAGTATCTGACCCGTTTTGGTTTTGAACTGGATAAATTGCCACGTTCAGAAACCATCGCACTGGGTGCCGGCAGCCTGACTCCGGTCAAGATGGCACAAGGTTACTCGGTCTTCGCCAATGGCGGCTACTATGTTGAGCCATACTACATCAGCAAAGTGATGGGCCCGTTCGGCGAACCTGAATATGAGGCGACACCGAAAGTTATCTGCCATCAGGCCTGTGACCAGACCGATATTAACGGCATCAGCGAGCAGGATGCGGACACTCAGTATGCACCACAAGTGATCTCTGAGCAGAACGCCTTCCTGGTGCGCGAAATGATGTACAGCAACATCTGGGGTGGTGGTGACTGGCGTGAAGGGACCGGCTGGAACGGCACGGGTTGGCGCGCACAAGCGCTGAAACGCCGTGACATCGGTGGTAAAACCGGCACAACCAACGATTCCAAAGATGCGTGGTACAACGGCTTTGCTCCTGGCATTGTCGCCACCGCCTGGGTCGGTTTTGATGAGCACAGCCGCGATCTGGGTCGCAGTACACCAAACCCTGCGATTGAAGATGATGTGTCTGGTGTGGAAGCCGGTGCGAAAACGGCTCAGCCAGCCTGGATCGAATTCATGCAGCAAGCCCTGCAAGGGGTTGGCGAGCAGGATAAGAAAGTGCCGGATGGCATCTCACGAGTGCGTATCGACCGCAACACCGGGCTGCTGACCAATAAGCTTGATGGCAGCTCAATGTTTGAGTACTTTGCCGACGGCACCGAGCCTGAGGATTACGTCAGCGAGTCGTCGACCAACAGTACCTACACCAACGATGAGAACGAATCCCTGTTCTGATTGTCAGGCAAGATCGAAAAGAGGCTGAATATTCAGCCTCTTTTTTGTTTCTCTTTTTTGCTTATCAGCGTGAGATTAATGATCAGGCAGCGGTCAGACCGGTGGCGGTTTTCGGCAGCGCCATCAAACAGTCATGCATTGCCGCAGCCAGAGTCTCAAAACGCTGTCTGAGCGGAGAGCCCGGACGGTACACCAGTACCAGGCGGCGCGAAGGAACCGGATTGACCGCTTTAACATAGCACACACCGTCTTTGACCTTTTCTGCAGGCAGCGACAGCTCAGGCAACAGAGTAATGCCGCCTCCGGCCGCAACCATATTGCGCAGCGTCTCCAGACTGGTGGCCTTAAAACGTTCATCATCCTGAGCGCCAGCAGCAAAACAGAAACCCAGCGCCTGATCACGCAGGCAGTGACCATCGCCCAGAGCCAGTACGGTTTTGCCTTTCAGCTCCATCATGTCGACTTCATCACGCTCAGCCCACTCATGGCCGCACGGAATCGCAATACTCATCGGTTCGACATAAATTTCCAGCTCTTTAAACGGTTCGGTTTCAGCAACCGACGCCAGAAACCAGACAATCGAGCTTCCCCTCTTCAAGCTGATGGATCAGCTGCTGGGTTTGTGCTTCATGCAGATAGAGTTCCAGCTCGGGAAAACGCTGTTTCAGAGTCGGTACAATACGCGGTAATAAATAGGGTCCCAGAGTCGGAATAAAGCCGATGTGCATCGGTCCGGTCATCGACCCACCCTGCCCGCTGGCCATATCTTTAAAGGTTTTCACCTCACTCAGAATCCGCTTAGCCTGCTCGACCAGCTGCAAACCGGCATCGGTAAACAGCACCCGCCGGCTGCTGCGCTCAAGCAGCACCGTACCCAGTTCATCTTCCAGCTTACGAATTTGACCACTCAGGGTCGGCTGGCTGACGAAGCAGGCCTCAGCCGCTTTGCGGAAATGCTTATGCTCGGCCAAAGCTACCAAGTATTCAAAATCACGAATGTTCATTGTGTACCTCTATAGGATGTACCTATCAAAACCATAACATCAAACGATTAGAGCTATCAAAGTATTTATTCAATAATGGCGTCATCAACAGGGGGAAATCACTTTGCCCTGGACATGAATCTAAAACTTGGAAGGAAAACAGTATGTTTGTATCGAAAGAAGGTCAGTCAGTCCCTCAGGTTACGTTCCCGACTCGTCAGGGCGATCAATGGGTCAATGTCAGCAGTGATGAACTGTTTGCTAACAAAACCGTGATTGTATTCAGCCTGCCGGGCGCGTTCACCCCGACCTGCTCCAGCAGTCACCTGCCACGCTACAACGAACTGTTTTCGGTCTTCAAAGATCATGGCGTCGATGACATCATCTGTATGTCGGTCAACGATACCTTTGTGATGAATGCCTGGAAAAACGATCAGGAAGCCGAAAACATCACCTTTATTCCTGATGGTAACGGCGACTTCACCTCAGGCATGGGCATGCTGGTCGACAAGCGTGATCTTGGTTTCGGTCAGCGTTCATGGCGCTACAGCATGCTGGTACGTAACGGTATCGTGGAAAAAATGTTTATCGAACCCAACGAACCGGGCGACCCGTTTAAAGTCTCTGACGCCGATACGATGCTGAGCTACCTGGCGCCGGAGTTTAAAACCCAGGAATCGATTACGGTATTCAGCAAACCGGGCTGTCCGTTTCTGTGCTAAAGCCAAGCAGAATCTGATTGACGCCGGTCTGCAGTATGAAGAGGTGATTCTGGGTAAAGATGCCACCAGCGTCAGCCTGCGCGCCATCACCGGTCGAACCACAGTGCCGCAGGTGTTTATCGGTGGTAAACATATTGGTGGCAGCGAAGAGCTGGAAAGCTACTTAATCAGCCGCAGCGCATAACCATCGCAAAGCGCCACATACTGAAGGAAGCCGTTCAGTAACCGATGACATTCACCAAATAAGCACGCCCCACCGCCAGCCTCACAAGCTGGCGGTTTTTTTGTCCGCGTGCCACAGGCCAAATGACGTTCAATAGCACAAATGCCACCGCTTGCTGTTTTTTTCCTGCTCGCCTTATACTGGAGTCCGCAGTCTCGATTCAGACTGACGATAAGTGATTACGGATGAACGATTACAGATGAATAGAAGACGATGAGTTGTTACGACTGTCAAACCCACTGGTTCTGGAAAAAAATCGGCCGCTGCCAACGCTGTATGAATCAATTAACCGTGCTGTCGGTGCTGTGCTGGATTATCTGGTGGTTTACCTGCCGCGACACACCGCGCACGATTGAATCCATTACCCTGCTCATGGCGGCTTTTGCCTGCAATAGTTTGCTGTTACTGCATGTCTGGATGAAGTTCGTGATCCTGCCATTGCGTAAACACAGTGGCAAAGATAAGCGTGGTGAATAATTGACCATTGTAAATGGCGCAGGGCTGACAAGAAAAAAAGCCCTGAAACTAAGTCTGTTTCAGGGCTCTCTTAGAGAGTTCTAAGAAAAAGCAGTGGTACAGTAATAGACCCTGCTTCCTCTTATTGGTTCCGATAAAAATCGATCTTTTTTGATCTTTTTTTAAGCGACGTTATGAATGCTTTATATTCAGCAGCTTATGCAACACTCGCCTTAATAATCAGCTGGTCATCTAGATTCACTTCCAGCGCCACTTCATCACAGGCATGCTGACGCGGGCACTGTTCGCAATCTTTCAGTACTTTTTCCGGCAACAGCGTCTTTGAGGTCGGAATAAAGTCCTGCTTCATAAAGAACTCCGGCGTGCGGGTCAGAACAAACACCTTGTTGATCGCCATCTGACGCGCTTTGTTAACCAGGTAATCGACGATAGCGGTTCCCTGGCCCTGACCTTGCCAGCCGGCTTCCACACCCAACGAGCGGATTTCTGCCAGACCTGAGTCATACACATACAGTGACGCGCAACCGGTGATCTCACCATTATGTTCAGCCACGGCGAATGAGCCGATATCGCGCACAATTTCGTTGCGTGAACGTGGCAGGTTTTCACCCATGTTGGCCCAGTAAGCCACCATGCCTTCCAGACGTTCAATATCAGTCAGACGAGCCGGACGTACTTTCACCGATGATGCATCACGTTTAGCCAGACGTTTTTCTGCCTGTTCTACCGCGTAAGCCACTTGGTGCGGCGCGACACCACCCAACGCACTGCGTTTTTCCAGACACGAATCAATCGTCAGAATCGCGTACACATCCTCTTCAATCACCGGTGAGAACTCTTTCAGTTTCTGCCAGTGAAAGCTCTTCCAGTGCACTGCCTTTGGCAATCGCACCGACCACAGCCACACCAACGATATGGTGTGCTTCACGGAACGGGATGCCTTTTGCTACCAGGTAGTCCGCCAGTTCAGTCGCGTTAGCATAACCTTGCTTGGCCGCTTCCAGAGTACGCTCACCGTTGACCTTGATCCCTTCAAAACACAGCGCGGCCATTTCCATACAGTCGTTCCAGGTGTCAAGCGCGTCGAACAGACCTTCTTTATCTTCCTGCATGTCTTTGTTGTAGGCCAGTGGCAGTGCTTTCACTGTCATCATCATGCCAGCCAGTGAACCATACACCCGGCCGGTTTTACCACGGATAAGCTCCAGCGCATCCGGGTTTTTCTTCTGCGGCATCAGGGAAGAGCCGGAAGTCACGGTATCTGCCAGTTCAATAAAGCCTGACTCGCCTGAGTTATAGAAAATCATATCTTCTGCCAGACGTGACAGGTGCAGCATAGAGATAGACGCAGTGGTCATCAGTTCCATCACGTGGTCACGGTCAGATACCGAGTCCAGTGAGTTACGGGTCGCACGACGGAAGCCCAGATTGTGCGCCAGTTTCTCACGGTCGATAGAATATGCGGTACCCGCCAGAGCACCTGACCCCAGCGGGCAGGTATCAAGACGTTTGATGGCATCGCTGAGACGTGAATAGTCACGTTCAAACATTTCCACGTAAGCCAGACACCAGTGAGCAAATGTTACCGGCTGAGCGCGTTGCAAGTGAGTGTAGCCCGGCAGTACCGTGCCCTGATGTTCTCTGGCCACTTCCACCATTTTGTTTTGCAGACGGTCAAGCGCGATCAGCAGTTGCTGACCCTGCTGACGACACCATAATTTCAGGTCGGTCGCGACCTGGTCGTTACGTGAACGGCCAGTGTGCAGTTTTTTACCCAGGTCACCCACTTTGCCAATCAGCTGCTGTTCAACCCAGGAGTGAATATCTTCGGCGTCTGACAACAGGATTTGTTCCGGATCTTCCATCACTTCCAGTTTCAGCTCATTGAGTGCCAGCTCCAGCTTTTGCTGTTCTTCTGCTGTTAACACATTGACTGACAGCAAAGCCTTGGACCAGGCAATCGAACCGACGATGTCCTGTTCCGCCAAGCGGTAATCGAAGCGCAATGAATCATTAAATTGTTTGAATCTGGTGTCTGCTGCCTGGGTAAATCTTCCGCCCCATAATGCCATTGCGTTTCTCCTAATGCTCACTAATCACTTGCTTTTGCTAATATGATATTCGACCTGAAACAGGCGATTTATTGTGTTATTTGCCTACCCGTCAAAGTTACGGGAAGTTGAACAAAAAATAAAGTAAAAATTCACTTTTTAAACATACTTATTCAAAAATAACTGGATAACTATGCTTATAATCTCACACATACAACAAAGCCCGCTTGCAAGACAAGCGGGCTGAGATTCAGTTTAAAGCGTGTAGACGCAGGCTACGCCGGATTATTTTTTCGCGGCGGCGTTCAACGCTCTGATACGACTAGACAGAGAGTACAGACGGATGAAACCGCCCGCGTGGCTCTGGTCGTAAACTTCATCCGCGCCAAAGGTTGCAAACTCTTCTGAGTATAGGCTGTTTTCAGAACGTTTTTGCGTTGCTGTCGCCTGACCTTTGTAAAGCTTGATCACAACTTCACCGTTCACATCCTGCGCCAGTTCATCTGCCGCAGCGAACACTGCCTGACGCAGTGGAGTAAACCAACGACCATCATACACCAGGTGTGATGCTTTAATGCCCAGCTCTTCACGGAATTCAAATGAAGTTTTATCCAGTACCAGTTGCTCAACAGCACGCAGAGCTTCCATGATGATGGTGCCCCCCGGAGTTTCGTAACAACCACGAGACTTCATACCAACCAGACGGTTTTCCACGATGTCGATACGACCCACACCGTGTTTAACACCTTTTTCGTTCAGGGCAACCAGTGCGTCGTATGGAGACAGTTTCCTGACCGTCAACCGCGACCACTTCGCCTTTAGCCACTTTCAGCGTCACGTATTCTGCTTCGTTTGGTGCTTGCTCAGGATCCACTGTCCATGCCCAGCAATCGTCGTTTGGTGCATTCCAGGTGCTTTCCAGAACGCCACCTTCAGTCGAGATGTGCCATGCGTTAGCATCACGTGAGTAGATCTTGGTCAGTGACGCCGCACAAGGAATGTTGCGCTCTGCCAGGTAATCCAGACACTCTTCACGGCTGACCAGATCCCACTCACGCCATGGTGCAATCACGTGCAGATCCGGTGCCAGTGCAGCAAATGCGCCTTCGAAACGGATTTGGTCGTTACCTTTACCGGTACAACCGTGTGCCAGTGCATCCGCACCCACTTTACGTGCCACTTCTACCTGAGCTTTAGCAATCACAGGACGTGCCATTGATGTACCCAGCAGGTATTTACCTTCGTAGTAAGCACCGGTTTTCAGAGTTGGGTAGATGTAGTCTTTAACCAGCTCTTCTTTCAGGTCAACCACGTAACACTCAGATGCACCTGATGCGATCGCTTTCTCTTCGATACCAACCAGTTCGTCAGCACCCTGACCCACATCGGCCACAAAGGCAACCACTTCACAGCTGTAGTTCTCTTTCAGCCATGGAATGATCACAGATGTATCCAGACCGCCAGAATAAGCGACAACCACTTTATTTACTTGAACTTTGCTCATGTTCTTTTATCTCCGATTCCCTGGCTCTGCGCTTGGCGGTTAGTGCTCAGGTTGTTTTGCTATGATGCTGTAAAAAATCTGCTTTCGTTTGGTATCCCATCCGTTCAACACATTACGTTAAAAATCAATCTTTTCAAACAGACGAGTTAACAAAACGGATGGGTGAATAATTCAATATGTTTACTGCGGTAAAAACTGGGTGCCGATACTCTTTCCGGCAAACAGCTGAGCCAGTTTTTCCGGATAACGCCAGGTTGCCACTTCAATTGGACGGCCCAGATCCTGTGCCGCTTCCAGAGCCGCACGGACTTTAACAATCATGCCATCGGTAATCACTTTGGCTTCAATCAGAGCATCCGCCTGTTGCTGATTCAGGCTGTGGATCAGATGACCCTTGCCATCCAGTACGCCGCTGACATCCGACAACAGAACCAGCTCGGCATCCAGAGCCGCCGCCACTGCCACTGCCGCCTGGTCGGCATTGACGTTCATCAGCTGACCTTCACTGGTCATGCCGATTGAACTGATGATAGGCAAAGCGCCCGCTGCCAGCAGAGCATTCACCACGTCCGCTTTACCTGGTTTCGCCAGGCCCACAGCGCCCAGCTCAGGGTCCAGCTCCTCGACCTGACACAGACCACCGTCCGCCAGGCTCAGACCGACCGCATTCAGACCGTCTTTAATCGCCTGGCCCTGCAACAGCTTGTTGGCTGTACCGGCCAGAGCGCCGGTGATGTAGCCAATCTGGTCGTAAGGGGTAACACGCAGACCATCTTTCTTCACCGTTTTGAGCTGCAGCTTTTCCATCAGTTCATCGACGATGTAACCACCACCGTGCACAATCACCAGCGGACGCTGCGCCTCAGCCTGGTATTGCGCCATCGCGCCAAACAACTTGCTCAGCGTTTCACTGCACGACAGCGCCGCGCCGCCTAACTTAACCACTAATGGATTTTGTTTTGTATCCGTCATACCTTACCCTCACACCAAAGCGGTCAGTTCATCGAAACCGTAGTGTATGTTCAGACATTGCATCGCTTGACTCGATGCGCCTTTTAATAAGTTGTCAATTGCCGAGACCACGATGACGTGCTCGCCCTGCACCTTCCAGCCGATATCACAGAAACGGAGTGAACTCAACATCCTGAATACGCGGCAGAGTGCTGGTATGCAAACGTACCGCCGGCTTGTCGCCGTATGCCTCAGCAAAGGCCTGTGCAACCTGCTCAGCGCTGACACCCGCCGCCAGTTTCATGGTGATGGTCGCCAGGATCCCACGCTTAAAGTTACCCAGGTGCGGCGTGAAAATCACATCACAACCGAGGTGAGTCGCAATTTCCGGCTGGTGACGATGGGTAAACACACCGTAAGGCTGCAGGCTGACTTCACAGAAACTGTTGGTCATGGTGGCTTTACGGCCTGCGCCCGTTACGCCGCTGACCGCATTAATCACCGGCCACTGCGCTTTATCGACCAGACCCGCTGCCAGCAGTGGTTTAATCGCCAGTTGCGAAGCCGTCGGATAACAACCGGCTACCGCGACCAGCTGACTATTAAGAATAGCCTCTTGGTTCCACTCAGCCAGTCCGTACGCCGCTTCCGCCAGCCAGTCACCATGCTGATGCTGGAAACCGTAATACTGATCATAAAAACCTTCACTCTGCACCCGGTAAGCACCTGACAGGTCAAACACCTGGCAGTTGTTGGCCAGGAAAACCGGCGCCAGATCGTGACTCACTTCGTGTGCCGTCGCGAGAAATACCACATCACACTCTTGCGCGACCTGCTCCACATCCGTCAATGCCTGCACCGGCATATCGACCAGCCCCGCCAGTTTACCGTGCAACTGGGCGATCGACTTTCCTGCATCGACGCTGTTGGCGGAAACGTATAAACCTGATAGCGTGAGCTCTGGGTGTTTGTGAACCATAAGAGCAAGTTCTGCTCCGGTGTAACCGCTTGCGCCGATAATGGTGGTTTTTAGCATCTCAAAGCATCCAAAGTGAAGGTAAATGATAATAGTTAAAACTGATTATTGATTTACATTTAAACTGACTATTAATTTGTAAAAAGACCGGATTATTTGGTTTTTTATTCATTAAAAGTGATTTAATATGTGTTTTACATTTTCAGCGTTATTCTGTCAATAGTAGGAGCAAGAATAATATGCAATTACCGAGTTTCCTCGAAGTCTATGAAGGCTTGATTTCGACCCCGTCGATCAGTTCCACGGACCCGCAATGGGACCTGGGCAATGAAAAGGTGATTGCCAAACTGGCGGACTGGCTTACTGCGCTTGGCTTTAGCGTTGAAATCGACCAGGTCGCTCCCGGCAAACAGAACCTGATTGCCAAAAAGGGTCAGGGCGAAGGCGGCCTGCTGCTGGCCGGTCACAGTGATACCGTGCCATTTGACGAAGGACGCTGGAATTTTGATCCCCATGCCCTGACTCAGGCCGACAACCGCTTTTACGGTCTCGGCACCGCTGATATGAAAGGCTTCTTTGCGTTTATCTTCGAAGCGGTGAAAAAAGTCGACTGGAACAAGCAGACCAAACCCCTGTACGTGCTGGCGACCTGTGACGAAGAAACCACCATGCTCGGTGCACGTCACTTTACTGAAAACGCACCGTTTCAGCCCGATTACTGCATCATTGGCGAACCGACCAGTCTGGTGCCGATCTACGGCCATAAAGGTCACGTTGCCAATGCGATTCGCGTGACCGGTAAGTCGGGCCACTCCTCCAACCCGGCGCTGGGCGTCAATGCGATCGAAATCATGTATGAAGTGATGTTCGCGATGATGCAACTGCGCGACAAGCTGATTAAAGAGTACCAGCATCCGGGATTTGAAATTCCGCACCCGACACTTAACCTCGGCCATATCCACGGCGGTGACACACCAAACCGCATCTGTGGCTGCTGTGAACTGCACTATGATGTACGTCCGCTGCCGGGCATCAGCCTGGATGGTCTGGATAACATGCTGCGCGGTGCCCTGAAAGAGGTACAGGAAAAATGGCCGGGCCGGATTGAAGTTGAACCTTTGCATGATGCGATTCCGGGTTATGCCTGTGATCACGACCATCCGTTTCGTGACTGACGTCAGTCAAATCTGTGAGCAGCCGGCGCAAACCGTCAATTACTGCACTGAGGCGCCGTTCCTGCAACAGCTGTGTCCGACCCTGGTGCTTGGTCCGGGCTCGATTGATCAGGCGCACCAGCCGGATGAGTTCCTCGCCTTTGACTTCATTGATCCGACCATCAATGTGTTATCAAAAGCCATGGTTAAATACTGCTTTTAAAGTATGAATCTTGAATGACAGCCCCTGAGCAGATTTTATTCGCTCAGGGGTTTTTGTAAGAAATTTTCAACAAAATTGGGGATTTGACTTAACAAGTGTTCAAATGATTGCTCAGCGGCATAAATGGAATTTTAGTATGTCGGGTTTGACTGTAGTGGACAAACATAGTTAGATTGTGTACTTAAGAAAAGAACAATGGATGTAATTTTTTTACAAGGCAGGATGACAATGAACGAGAAATACGCCGCGCTCAAAAGTAACGTGAGCATGCTTGGTCGCCTTCTGGGGCAGACAATTCAGGATGCCAGCGGTGACGTTATTTTAGAGAAAGTGGAAACCATCCGAAAACTTTCCAAATCTGCCCGCGCCGGCAATCAAGCCGACCGCGATAATCTCATTGAAGAGATTAAAAGCCTGAACAATGATCAGTTAACGCCGGTTGCCCGCGCGTTTAACCAGTTTCTGAACCTGACCAACATTGCCGATCAGTACCACACCATTTCGCGTCACTGCGAAGAGCATGTGTGTGAACCTGACGCAATTCACGATCTGTTCAGCAAACTGAGCGACAACAGCGTCAGCAAACTCGATACTGCACAGGCGGTACGTGATCTTAATATTGAGCTGGTTCTGACCGCACACCCGACGGAAATCACCCGTCGCACCATGATCAATAATCTGGTTAAGATTAATGAATGTTTATCGAAACTTGAGCTGAGCGATCTTTCGTCCAAAGAGCGCCTTAAAACCGAGCGTCGTCTGGAACAGCTGATCGCTCAGGGCTGGCACTCTGATGTTATCCGTAAACAGCGCCCGACTCCGCTTGATGAAGCCAAATGGGGCTTCGCTGTGGTTGAGAACTCACTTTGGCAGGCGGTACCTGAATTTTTGCGCGAACTGGACGTCAGCGTGAAAAACTACCTCGGCGAAGGGCTGCCTATCGATGCCCGTCCGGTCCATTTCTCCTCTTGGATGGGTGGCGACCGTGACGGTAACCCGTTTGTCACTCACACCATCACCCGTGAAGTGATGCTGCTGTCACGCTGGAAAGCGGCGGACCTGTATCTGGGTGATATCAATGAGCTGATCTCCGAACTGTCGATGACCAAGTGTAACGACACAGTTCGCGACCTGGCGGGTGAAGAAGAACACGAACCGTACCGCGCCATTCTGAAACGAGTGCGTTCGGTCCTGCAGGAAACGCTGGAAATTCTTGATGCCAAAGTGCACGGCCAGCAACTGGCGGTTAAAGCGCCGCTGCGTAACATCAGTCAACTGTGGGAGCCGCTGTACGCCTGTTACCAGTCACTGCACGAATGTGGCATGGGCGTGATTGCCGATGGCTCACTGCTCGACACCCTGCGCCGCGTGAAAGCGTTTCGGCGTGCACCTGGTACGCCTTGATATCCGTCAGGAAAGTACCCGTCACTCTGATGTGCTGTCTGAACTGACCCGTTATCTGGGCATCGGTGATTACGACCAGTGGAGTGAGCAGGACAAGATTGCCTTCCTGACTAACGAGCTGGCCTCTAAACGCCCGCTGCTGCCGCGCGACTGGGAACCTTCAGCGCCGGTTAAAGAAGTTCTCGATACCTGTAAGATCATCGCGTCTCAGCCACGTGAAGCCTTTGGTGCCTACGTGATTTCCATGGCGCGCACTGCGTCTGACGTGCTGGCAGTCCATCTGCTGCTGCAAGAATGCGGCTGTCCTTACCGCCTCGATGTGTGTCCGCTGTTTGAAACGCTCGACGACCTCAATAACGCCGAAGCCGTGATTACCCAGCTGATGAGCATCGACCTGTACCGCGGCTTTATCCAGAACCACCAGATGGTGATGATCGGCTACTCCGATTCAGCCAAAGACGCCGGTGTGATGTCGGCGGGCTGGGCACAGTACCACGCGATGGAATCCCTGGTTAAAGTCGCCGAAGAAGCCGGTGTTGAACTGACCCTGTTCCATGGCCGCGGCGGTACTATCGGTCGTGGTGGTGCGCCGGCGCACGCCGCACTGCTGTCTCAGCCGCCAAAGAGCCTGAAAGGTGGCCTGCGCGTAACTGAGCAAGGTGAAATGATCCGCTTTAAACTCGGTCTGCCGGACGTGGCGGTCAACAGCTTCAACGTCTACGCCAGTGCGATTCTGGAAGCCAACCTGCTGCCGCCTCCGGAGCCAAAACAGGAATGGCGCGATCTGATGGAAGTGCTGTCAGACGTTTCCTGCGCGGCTTACCGTGCGGTCGTACGTGGTGAAGCGGACTTCGTCCCTTACTTCCGTCAGGCAACGCCTGAGCTGGAGCTCGGCAAACTGCCGCTTGGTTCACGCCCGGCGAAACGTAACCCGAATGGCGGCGTGGAAAGTCTGCGTGCGATTCCGTGGATCTTCTCCTGGAGCCAGAAACCGTCTGGTTCTGCCAGCCTGGCTTGGTGCCGGCGAAGCGATTCAGCACGCCATCGATCAGGGTTACCAGGCACAGCTGGAAGAGATGTGTCGCGAGTGGCCGTTCTTCTCAACCCGTCTCGGTATGCTGGAAATGGTGTACACCAAGTGTAACCTGGATATTGCCCGTTACTACGACGAGCGTCTGGTGGATGAACCACTGCGTCCGCTTGGTCAGCGTCTGCGCGATCAATTGCAGAAAGACATCAAGACCGTGCTGAACGTGGAAAACAACGAGAACCTGATGCAGAGCGACCCATGGGGCCATGAGTCGATTCGCCTGCGTAACATCTACGTTGAGCCGCTCAACATGCTGCAGGCTGAACTGCTGTACCGTACCCGTCAGAGTGAACAGCCGGATCCGGAACTGGAAGAAGCCCTGATGGTGACCATCGCAGGTATTGCCGCTGGCATGCGTAACACCGGCTAATCGCCAGTATGAAATTCTAAAAATTAACAAAAGATCGCATTTTTGCGGTCTTTTGTTTTACTTGATAATCTTATTGAGAATAATATCAGTTTTTCATTTGAAAACCGTATTGTATTCTACTTTATGCTTATTATTTAGATATACTACTGCTGCTCGATGACGGCATTTAATAACAACAAGTCGCAGAGCGATACGTAGAGTATCAACCCTAGGTGATAAACGGCTTTAAGGTGACATGACAGCAGATTTCTGCTGACCAGAATCAGGCACTGCATCAGAGAGTACCGCAGAGTACCCACGATGGCTGAATCTGGTGTAAAAAGTTTATTAACCATTTGGATTGAAGACATGTCATTACCACACGTTATCCTTACTGTTCTTAGCACTCGCGATGCAACCGGCTACGATATCACCAAAGAGTTTTCTGCGAGCATTGGCTATTTCTGGAAAGCCAGCCACCAACAAGTCTACCGTGAACTGAATAAAATGGGTCAGCAGGGCCTGGTAACTTGTGTCCTGGAACCTCAGGAAGGCAAACCTGACCGTAAAGTTTATTCAATTACGGACGCAGGCCGCAGCGCTCTGGGCGAATGGTTCGACCAGCCGACCGCGCATCCGACAGTAAGGGATGAATTCAGTGCTAAATTGATGGCTTGTGCCGTTCAGCCTGCAGAAACCTTACCGGGCTCAACTGGGCGAGCTGATTGAAGAATCCCGTAAGCTGGTGACTCACTACAAAGAAATTGAGTCGGCTTACTACGCCAATCCGGCGGTAATGGATAAGCAGCAACGTCTTGAGCGTCTCACGCTGCGCCGTAATCTGCTGCTTCGCCAGGCCTGGATCAACTGGGCAGAAGAAGTGATTGCGGAAATGGATGCAATGGCATAAGCCACACCAACTGAACACCAAACAAAAAGGATGATGCCGGGCATCATCCTTTTTTCGTTTTAGCCTTGGGTGTCAACCCAGGCAGATTTTCTACCACTTAAGGTCAGGCAAGCTTAAATGCCATCTCCGCCGGTGAACGTCTGGGTACGGCCGTTGAACTGCTGATCCATATCCAGTGACGGCTTCTGGGTTTTTGGCCGTCCGACGATACGCGCCGGCACCCCGGCGACTGTCGTGTGTGGCGGCACAGGTTGCAGCACCACCGAACAAGAGCCAATTTTAGCGCCCTCGCCGACTTCGATATTACCGAGAATTTTCGCTCCGGCACCGATCATCACCCCTTCACGGATTTTCGGGTGACGGTCACCGCTCTCTTTACCGGTACCACCCAGCGTGACGTCCTGCAGAATCGACACGTCGTCGCCGACCACCGCCGTTTCACCGATCACAATGCCGGTGGCGTGATCCAGCATGATGCCGCGCCCGACTTTCGCCGCCGGGTGGATATCCACCTGACACGCGACAGAAATCTGGTTCTGCATATAGGTTGCCAGTGCCTGGCGTCCTTGCTTCCACAACCAGTTGGCTACGCGGTGGCCCTGCAGGGCATGATAGCCTTTAAGGTACAGCAGCGGCATAGAATACATCGACACCGCCGGGTCACGGTTGACCGTGGCGCAAATGTCACATGCGGCGGCTTCAGCAATAGCCGGGTCTGATTTAAATGCTTCCTCGACCACCTCCCGTACCGCAATCGCCGGCATCGACGCTGTCTCCAGACGGTTAGCGAGGATGTAGCTCAACGCAGCCGCCAGGCTGTCATGCTTAATAATGGTCGCATGGTAGAAACTGGCCAGCATCGGCTCCTGCTCTGCCTGCTCACGGGCTTCTTGTACTATGGTCTGCCAAACTTTACTTTGTGCACACTGTTTCATTATTCACTCTGCCTCTGGCTGTGTTCGGCACAACGGCGTACCGCGCAGCTCTTTTAATCCTTCAAAATTCTACCAAGCAGCTTGGTGGTGATCATTCTCGTTCTGCTTTCTTGTCGCGCGCCAATAAGTCCTGAGCGGCCAGACGCGCGTCTTTGCCTTGATACAATACCTGATAAATTTGGTCAACGATTGGCATTTCCACACCCATACGCTGTGCCAGCAGCCACACCTCTTTGGTGTTGCGGTAACCTTCAACCACCTGACCGATTTCATCCTGTGCGGTATCGACATCTTTGCCCTGGCCAAGCGCCAGACCAAAACGGCGGTTACGTGACTGATTGTCAGTACAGGTCAGCACCAGATCGCCAAGACCAGCCATGCCCATAAAGGTTTCCGGCTGCGCGCCCAGTGCAGCGCCTAGGCGGCTCATTTCCGCCAGACCGCGGGTGATAAGCGCCGTACGCGCATTGGCACCAAACCCGATGCCATCCGACATCCCGGCACCAATCGCAATCACGTTTCTTCACCGCACCGCCCAGCTGCAAGCCGGTGAAATCACTGTTGGCATAGACGCGGAACGTCTTGCTGCAGTGGATTTTCTCCTGCAGCTGCTCAAGGAACTCAGCATCAGACGAGGCGACTGAAATCGCCGTCGGCATGCCCATTGCCAGCTCTTTGGCAAACGTCGGACCGGACAGCACCGCCAGCGGATGGTTATCCCCCAGTACTTCACGGGCCACATCCTGCAGCAGACGGCCGGTTTCCGGCTCCAGCCCCTTCGTTGCCCAGCAGATACGGGTATCTTCGCGCAGATAAGGTTGCAGGCTGTTCAGCACAATACCGAACACATGGCTGGGTACGACGACCAACAAATCACGACTCGCCTGCACCGCCTTTTGCAAATCGGCTTCAATGATCAGAGAGGGCGGGAAATCGATGCCCGGCAAAAAGGCATGGTTAGCCCGATCGGCTTCCAGACGTGCCATGTGCTCAGGATCATGTCCCCACAACACCACGTTCGCTCCGTTACGAGCCAGAGAAATCGCCAGTGAGGTACCGTAAGAGCCCGCACCGATCACGCTCATTGAAATCGCTTTACCGTAGGCATTATTTGTTTGTGAATCGCTCATTGTTCCGCCTGATAGCTATGCTCAGATGCACCAAAGCCCGGGCCTTGGTCATCGGTTTTGTTATTCTATACCCAAAACAGCGCGAGGTGCAGGCGCATTCGTCTGTTTTCCCTGAGTGAAAACAAAAATGCACACCGCACCTTGGTGTGTCAGTGCGTTGTGCATTCAATAAGCCGCCGGTTGTCGCACCGCCGGCCCGGATGAGTCAGAAAACGGCAGCGATTACGCTTGCGCTTCTTCCTGACCTGCCTGCTGTTGCAGGTAGTTCATGAACAGAGCATCAAAGTTAACTGGTGCCAGGTTCAGTTGTGGGAAAGTACCTTTTACCACCAGGCTTGAGATAGTTTCACGTGCGTACGGGAACAGGATGTTCGGGCAGAATGCACCCAGGCAATGAGCCAGCTGACCGGCTTCCATCTGTTCAGCAGTAAAGATACCCGCTTGCTGTACTTCACACAGGAACGCGTTCTCTTCTTCGTTTTTCACTGTCACAGTCAGACGTAGCACGACTTCGTATACACCTTCGCCCAGTTCACGGCTCTGAGTATCCAGATCCAGTTTAACATCCGGGTTCCACTCTTTCTGGAACATGGTTGGCGAGTTCGGTGCTTCAAACGACACATCTTTCAGGTAGATACGTTGAATTGCGAAGTTTTGTTGCGGAGCTTGTTGTTGTGCTGCTTCAGCCATGATTTTGTCCTTAATACAGATAAATTCGGGTCATAATGGTGGTGAGACTAACCGAGAGCGCGCTGCGGCATTAGAAACGATGCGTCATTCCGTGCCAGTCGTCACATCCGGTGCGAGTGGGTGCTGAGTTTGTAACCAGCACCACCGCCACCATTACAACCGTGTTTTGTTGCCCCGGAATTACTTCTTGCCACGTACCAGCGGCAGATTCGCTTCGTTCCAGGCTACCAGGCCATTTTTCAGCAGATTCACTTTTTCGAATCCTGCTTTGGCTAACAGCTCAGCGCTTTGACGCGCAGTCTGACCGGTCTTGCATACCACAATGATTGGGTCTGATTTATGACTTTCAAGGGCAGACAGATTACCGGCTTTGATGTCTGACGGTAAAATGTGAACTGAGTCAGTAATATGGCCACGTTTGTATTCGTCTTTGGTACGAATATCGACCACCACACCATTTTCACGGTTCATCAGTTGAGTAACCTGAGAGGCACTCACTTCTTTGTATGCGGCCGTAGCGGATTTAAACGTGGTAACGATCAACGCCACCAAAATACCTACCCAGGCCAACGATAGGATCATGTTCTGTTGAAAAAACTCAATGTATTCTTGCATATCCTGTGCTCTTGCAATGGTGGTTCAAAACAGTCAAGGAGTATAGCGAGGTTGCCCGCATGACGCGAGCGCTTAGCGCGCAGAATCCCTGACCCAGGCCACGAAATTGATCCCGGATGTTACCGGGATCCGCCGTCCGTGACCGGGCTTTACGCGCGTGGAAACGGAAACGCCGTCACCTTATCAATATGATCTTCACCCAGTGCCAGCATGATCAGGCGATCAATACCGAGCGCAACGCCGGCACACGGTGGTAGTCCGGCCTGCAGCGCCGCAATCAGATGGTAGTCGATCGGCTGCGCCGTCAGTCCCATTTCTAAACGCTTGGCATTATCGCCCTCAAAACGTGCCAGTTGCTCGGCCGGGTTATCCAGTTCATGGAAGCCGTTAGCCAGCTCAATGCCTTTAAAATAGACCTCGAACCGATCAGCCACCCGCGCATCGTGCGGGTTAATTTTGGCCAGCGCCGCCTGAGAGG
Organism: Vibrio sp. CDRSL-10 TSBA; assembly: GCA_039696685.1. Classification (NCBI taxonomy): domain Bacteria; kingdom Pseudomonadati; phylum Pseudomonadota; class Gammaproteobacteria; order Vibrionales; family Vibrionaceae; genus Vibrio; species Vibrio sp. CDRSL-10 TSBA. The sequence goes on from CP155566.1 coordinate 3,123,769, forward strand.
CCGGAAAGTCATACACAAACGCCGGCACCTGCTGGCCGATGTGCGGCTCGATGCCAATACTGAACAGCAGTTGCAGCAGGGTATCGCGATCCTGCTCCGGCTCAGCAATATCACTCAGGCCGAGTTTCGCCGCCGCCAGTTTAAGTTCCGCCATACTGCCTTGCAGCGGACAGACGCCGAGGACAGTGATAAACGCCTGCTGATACGTCATGCGCTCAGCGGCGCCGATGCCAAGCACAAGTTGCAGCAGCGCATCCATTTCATCCATCAGCATGTGATGGTCAAATCCGACCCGGTACCACTCCAGCATGGTAAATTCCGGGTTGTGGTAACGGCCGTTTCTCTTCATTGCGAAATGCTTTACCTATCTGGTAAATCGAACCGCTGCCGGCGGCCAGCAGGCGTTTCATGTGGAACTCCGGGCTGGTCATCAGATGCAGTTGCCCGCCATCGGCATAACCTGGCCCGACAAACTCGGTCTGAAAAGTATGCAGGTGGACGTCAGTCACCGTAGCGTGACTCATGGCCGGCGTATCGACCTCAAGGACATCACGGGCAGCAAAAAACTGCCGGATAGTATTCAGCAGCGCGGCACGCTGCTTAAGTTGCTGGATTGATGCAGTGGGCATCCACTCTGGCTGGCTCATCTTCGTTCTTCTTCCAAACGCACAAGCCGCCAATTCTACCTGCTGGAGAACAAATTCCAAACAGTGACGTGATCAAACTCACACCTGCGGCATTAAATATGCTCGCATGTGCAATACCGCCACAAAAGTCCAACCGAATCAATATTTGCCCCGCTGGCCTCTTCTACACTAGCTCTACCACTTAGGTACAGGTGGTGCGCAGCGAGTGCCAGCTCCCGTCTCTTTCCCGAAGCCAACCCGCTGCTGATTATAATTAAGAGGCTCGTGTCCGGCCTCGCCCAAATCTCAATACACCGGAGGATAACTGTGCAAACTCTCACCACAGATATCGCAGTCATCGGCGCTGGCGGCGCTGGTCTTCGTACGGCAATTGCCGCAGCCGAAGCGAACCCGAATTTAGAAGTCGCACTGATTTCCAAAGTCTATCCCATGCGTTCCCATACCGTGGCAGCCGAAGGCGGCTCAGCAGCGGTGGTCAAAGAAGAAGACAGCTTAGACAACCACTTTAACGACACGGTCGGCGGCGGCGACTGGCTGTGCGAACAGGACGTGGTGGAATACTTTGTCGCCAACTCGACCCGTGAAATGATCCAGATGGAACAGTGGGGCTGCCCGTGGAGCCGTAAAGAAAACGGCGAAGTCAACGTGCGCCGTTTCGGGGGCATGAAAGTCGAGCGCACCTGGTTTGCCGCCGATAAAACCGGCTTCCATATGCTGCACACCCTGTTTCAGACCTCAATGAAATATCCGCAAATCAAACGCTTTGATGAGTACTTTGTGGTTGATCTGCTGGTGGTGGACGGTGAAGTCCAGGGCCTGATCGCAATTCACATGTCCGAAGGTGAACTGGTTACTATCAAAGCCAAATCCGTCGTCCTGGCCACCGGTGGTGCCGGCCGGGTTTACCACTGTAATACCAACGGCGGTATCGTTACCGGTGACGGTATGGCGATGGCCTATCGCCACGGCGTACCACTGCGCGACATGGAGTTTGTCCAGTACCACCCGACCGGCCTGCCGGGCACCGGTATCCTGATGACTGAAGGCTGTCGTGGTGAGGGCGGGATTATCGTCAACAAAAATGGCTACCGCTACCTGCAGGATTACGGCATGGGGCCGGAAACGCCGGTCGGCCAGCCGAAAAACAAATACATGGAACTTGGCCCGCGTGACAAAGTGTCACAGGCCTTCTGGCACGAGCAGCAAAAAGGCAACACCATTAAGCATCCGCTCGGCGATGTGGTCCATCTCGATCTGCGTCATCTGGGTGAAGAGTATCTGCAGGAGCGTCTGCCGTTCATCTGTGAACTGGCCAAGGCATACGTCAACGTTGACCCGGCCAAAGAGCCGATCCCGATTCGCCCAACCGTGCACTACACCATGGGCGGTATTGAAACCAACGGCCAGTGTGAAACCCGTATCCGCGGCCTGTTTGCGGTCGGGGAATGTGCGTCCGTCGGCCTGCATGGCGCCAACCGACTCGGCTCCAACTCACTGGCTGAGTTCGTGGTGTTTGGCCGCGTCGCCGGTGAACACGCCGTGCAGCGCGCCGCCTCGTTCCAGGGCTGGAATGACAGTGCCATTGCGCAGCAGGTCGAAGCCGTGGAAGCGCGTATCCAGGCTCTGCTCAATCAGCAGGGCGATGAAAACTGGGCCGATATCCGCACGGAAATGGGCCATGCGATGGAAGCCGGCTGTGGTATTTACCGCGAGCAGGATCTGATGCAACAAACCATCGACAAGCTGGCCGAACTGAAACAGCGCTACCAGCATATCAGCATCAAAGACCAGGGTAAGGTGTTCAACACTGACCTGCTGTACGCCATTGAGGTCGGTTACGGCCTGGAAGTGGCCGAAGCCATGGTTCATTCCGCGATTCTGCGCAAAGAGTCACGCGGTGCCCACCAGCGTCTGGATGAAGGCTGTACCGAACGGGATGACGTCAACTTCCTGCGTCACTCACTGGCCTATTATCAGCACGGCGCCGCACCGAAGATCGACTACAGCCCGGTCACTATTACCAAGTCGCAACCGAAAGCCCGCCTGTACGGTGAAGCGGCCGAAAAAGCCGCCGCCGCAGAAGCCGCGCAGATTGCAGAGGAGCAGAACTAATGTCAGCGAACCGAATTCAGAAAGTCGAAATTCTGCGTTACGACCCGGCGCGTGACAATGAGCCGTATCTGCAGGCGTTTGAAGTGCCGTTCGATGAGACCATGTCGGTCCTCGATGCGATTGGTTACGTCAAAGACCATCTCGATAAAGAGCTCTCGTACCGCTGGTCATGCCGGATGGCGATCTGCGGCTCGTGCGGCATCATGGTTAACGGCGTGCCGAAACTGGCATGTAAAAGTTTCCTGCGTGACTACCCGAACGGGGTCAAGATCGAGCCGCTGGCCAATTTCCCGATTGAAAAAGACCTGATTGTCGACATGACGCCGTTTATCGAGCGTCTCGAAGCCATCAAGCCATACATCATCGGCAACGACCGTAAACCGGAAGACGGCACCAACCTGCAAACCCCGCAGCAGATGGAAAAGTACAAACAGTTCGCCGGTTGTATCAACTGCGGCCTTTGTTACGCCGCCTGCCCTCAGTTCGGCCTCAATCCGGAATTTATCGGTCCGGCAGCGCTGACTCTGGCTCATCGTTACAATCTTGACAGCCGTGACCACGGCAAAGCTGAACGGATGAAGCTGATTAATGGTGAAAATGGTGCCTGGGGCTGTACCTTTGTCGGCTACTGCTCGGAAGTGTGTCCGAAACATGTCGATCCGGCTGCCGCCGTCAACCAGGGTAAAGTCGAGTCATCGATGGATTTTGTTATCGCGATGCTGAAGCCGGACGGTTCAGTGAAAACACAGGAGGCCTGATGATGACGAACCGTAAACCTTATGTGCGTGAAGTAAAACGCACCTGGTGGCAGAATCATCCGTTTTACCGCTTCTACATGCTGCGCGAAGCGACGGTACTGCCGCTGATTCTGTTCACGCTGTTTATGCTGATTGGCCTTGCATCGCTGGTCAAAGGTGCTGATGCCTGGCACAGCTGGCTGGCCTTTATGGCCCATCCGGTTGTCGTAGCCATCAACATCGTGGCTTTGGCCGGCAGTTTACTGCACGCACAGACCTTTTTCTCCATGGTGCCGCAGGTGATGCCGATTCGCCTCAAAGGCAAACTGGTAGAAAAGAGAGTCATCGTTGCCACTCAGTGGGCCGCGGTGGCGGTGATCTCACTGATTGTTCTCATTCTGGTGTAAGGAGCCTGCTGTGATTAATACCAATCCAAAACGTTCAGACGAACCGGTATGGTGGGGATTGTTCGGTGCCGGCGGCACCTGGTTTGCCATGGTCACTCCGATCACCATTCTGGTACTCGGTATTCTGGTGCCACTTGGCGTGATTGACAGCGCAGCCCTGAGCTATGAGCGCGTCGCGGACTTTGCCACCAGCATTATCGGGGCCCTGTTTGTCATCGCCACTATCGCGCTGCCGATGTGGCACGCCATGCACCGCGTTCATCACGGCATGCATGATCTCAAACTGCACACAGGCGTGGTCGGTAAGATTGCCTGCTACGGCATCGCCGCGCTGTTCAGCGTATTAGCGGTAGTGTTTATCCTGATGATTTAGTTCAGTGCTCAACACTGAGTTTTAAAAACAAAAAACCAGCGCCTGAGCGCTGGTTTTTTCATTAAGCCAAGCTTACTTCACGCGGCTTACGTATTCACCGCTGCGGGTGTCGACTTTGATGACTTCACCGATTTGGATGAACAGAGGAAACGCGTACTACTGCGCCGGTGTTCAGAGTCGCTGGCTTACCGCCGGTGCCCTGAGTATCACCTTTCAGACCCGGGTCAGTTTCAGTCACTTCCAGCTCAACAAAGTTTGGCGGAGTTACCGTGATTGGGTTACCGTTCCACAGGGTCAGAGTACAAGTGTTGTTCTCTACCAGCCATTTTGCGTTTTCGCCAACAGCTTTCAGATCCGCCGGGATCTGCTCGAACGTTTCAGCGTTCATGAAGTGGTAGAACTCACCGTCGTTGTACAGGTAGTCCAGATCGATATCCATTACGTCGGCTACTTCAACAGTGTCACCAGACTTGAATGTTTTTTCCAGAACTTTACCAGAAAGCAGTTTACGGATTCGTACGCGGTTGAACGCCTGACCTTTGCCTGGTTTTACATACTCGTTTTCGAGAATGACACAAGGCTCATTATCAAGCATAATTTTAAGACCGCCTTTAAATTCATTCGTGCTAACAGTAGCCATTATTTCCTCTTACATTCTTCGAGTTAAAGTTTAATGCCGCACATCATAACCCGAAAAGTCGAATCTGTTGAGCAAAACTGGATCCAACAGCTTGCGAATGGGATCTCCGATCCCGCGCAGTTACTCCAGCAGCTCGAGATCGATCCCAAGCCCTGGCAAAACGGATTTGCAGCACGTCAGTTGTTCGCACAGCGCGTACCGCAAAGTTTTGTCGATCGGATGCAAAAAGGCAATCCGTACGACCCGCTGCTACGCCAGGTTTTGCCGCTCAGTGAAGAGTTTGAAGTGCATGCCGGCTACTCCAGCGATCCACTCGAAGAGCAGAACAACACCACGCCCGGCCTGCTGCATAAGTACCGTAACCGCGCGCTGCTGATCGTCAAAGGCGGCTGTGCGATTAACTGCCGCTACTGTTTCCGGCGCCATTTTCCTTATGCCGATAACAAGGGCAACAAAACCACTTGGCAACAAAGCCTGGACTATATCGCCGCGCATCCGGAGCTGAATGAAGTAATCCTGTCCGGCGGCGATCCGCTGATGGCCAAAGATCATGAACTGGCCTGGCTGATTGATGCGATTGGTGCCATTGCGCACATCAAACGGCTGCGCATTCATTCGCGTCTGCCGGTGGTGATCCCGGCCCGCATTACCGATCAACTGGTCGATCTGCTCGCCAATACCCGTTTGCAGGTCATCATGGTGACCCATATCAATCATGGCAACGAAATTAACCTCGAACTGAAACAGCAGATGGCCCGTCTGCGCGCGGTCAATGTGACCCTGCTCAACCAGGGGGTGATGCTGAAAGGAGTCAATGACAATGCCGACGCCCAGGTAGAACTGAGCGAAACCCTGTTTGATGCAGGCATTCTGCCCTATTACCTGCACGTGCTGGATAAAGTACAGGGCGCCGCCCATTTCTTTATCAGCGACCAGCAGGCGAAAGCGATTATGGCGGAAGTCATGACCCGGGTATCCGGCTATCTGGTGCCCAAACTGACCCGTGAAATCGGCGGCCGCCAGAGCAAAACTCCGCTCGACCTCCATCTGGAATAAGCGCGCCAGACCAGGCTTCACAAGCGTTTTTTATCCACACCACTAAAAGCTTTTATTCGCATCCCAACGCAATAAAACGCATACTTCGCCCTTTCCCAGCATCTGTGGAGGGCGACATGTCTGCGCTGGATTTTTTGTTTGATTTCGGGCCGTTCAGTTGGCCTGCGCTGATGTGTTGTGCCATCAACGGTTTCCTGATTGGCGTCGAACGCCAGACACGCGGTAAACCAGTCGGTATTCGCACCTCGATTCTGATTATCTCCGGCACTTACCTGTTTATGGCCATGGCCGTCTCGCTGTCACCCAATACGCTTGATCAGGCGCGGGTACTGGGTCAAATCATTACCGGGGTCGGTTTTCTCGGTGCCGGGGTGATGATGGCCCAGGATGGTAAGATTCATGGCGTGACTTCAGCCGCGGTAATTTGGGTACTGGCGGCGCTCGGCCTGATGATTGGTCTTGGCTATATGACGCAGTCAGTGATGATCACTGTGCTGGTGCTGAGTGTGCTGTACGGGGTCGACAAAGTCGAGAATACCTTCCAGAGTCTGCGCCGCGGCGTGCATCAGCGCCTGCGTCGTCGCCATTAACCGGCAAAAGTGATCTGTAACAATGGCCGGTTAAAATGACCGGTAAAAAGCGTTGCAATCGCAACGCTTTTTTTGGGTTCATCGCGGCTTTCCGGGGAAAGCCGCTTTTATCTTTAAAAAAAAGTAATCGATATCTCGGTAGCCGTAGCCCATTCGTTTGATTAACTTTATCTTGTTGTTTATCCCTTCGAGCGTACAGGTATTGAGTGGGTAGCTTGCAGAAGCAACGATGCCATGAAGATACGGTTTGAGCTTTCTCGCGAAGTCCATAAGCGGCTTGATCCCGCTTTCTTGAACTTGCTCCCACCATACGTCCCATAAGTCTTCCGCTTCGCTTTCTGACTCGCACCTCCATAACTCTTTTAGCTGAGAGCCAAGTAAATACGTCACCATTAAGTCTTTGTTCATACTCAGTATCTCACTCAGATAGCTCTCCTGTTTACTGTCTAAATTACCTCTGTTTTTGAGGAGAAACCCAGCGTGAACGTTTCACCCATTGGCGCGCTTTCTTGTCCTGTTTGAGTTGATTAGCTTGGTCAACTCTGACTCTATCCATCACTTCCCGACCAAATTTTGCGACCACATGGAATAAATCGTACACAATGCGGGCGTTAGGACAATGTCGCTGCACTTCGAGGTCGAAAGCCGTATTCATATCCATTGCAACCGCTTCTATGTTCTGGCCATGCTCACCGAGTAATTCAAAGAAGGGACGGATATCTTTTCGGCTGCGTCCAACGCCTATCCAAAGCACTTGATGCGTCTTAGCATCCGCGATAACAGTGGCATAACGATGTCCCTTGAAGAGAGCAAACTCATCCATGACCAGCTGTCTCAGCTCTGCCCAGTTAACCTCTGGCACCGCATGTTGTAGCCGACGTTTATCTATCGCCTTAATCGTATGCCAATGAACCCCCGTCATCTGGGCGATATGTTTGATAGGAAGAAGAGGCAGCAACTGCTCAATGTAACGTCTTAAGCGGTTAGTCAGGCGAGCAAAAGGTTCAAGCCAAGAAATAGATTCGGTTTTGATACCGCAGTCAGGGCACTTTATACGCCTTGTTTGTAGGGATAGCTCGACGGGTACGCCGAGAATCGTCGCTTCCTTAATCGTGCGCCACTGATAATCATGTATGGCTTGAACATGTTGCCCACATGAACATCGAGCAGTCGTGCTGGGTTGGAGAGTAATCGTGATGAGAGAAGACGTTTGTACAGACTTTACGACATGAAAGCCTTCCCAGAACGAGGATAGGAAAGTATGATTCGGCATGAAAACGGTAGTTTGTGTAAGGTTGTGTTTGGCGATGTAACCTTATCACTTACTACCGTTTTTGTTTTAAGTTCCCGCCAATCCGCGATGAACCTTTTTTTGTGCCTTACTGCCCGCTGCGCGAGTGGATGTCCACCCGGTAGCCCTGCCCGTTTTCAGCGACAAAGTCGACAAAATGATGCACCGCATCCAGCGCATCTTCCTCGTGGTGAGTCACATACAGCAGCTGGCTGATCTGGCTTGAGGCAATCCGGTTCAGAGCATGGAATACCAGTTTACGATTGAGAAAGTCCAGCCCCTGATACGGCTCATCCAGAATCAGCAACGCAGGCTGTTTGATCAGTGCACGGCCAATCAGCAGCAGGCGCTGCTGACCATAGCCGAGTGAACGGAACCCGACTTTTTCCAGCTCGGCCATCTCCAGCATCCCCAGCCACTCACGCGCCAGGAGGATCTCTTTTTTACTCGGCTGCTGATAAAGACCAATCGAGTCATAAAAACCCGACACCAATACTTCCAGCGCGCTGCAGTTGACCCGGTACTGCAGGTGCAGTGCCGACGACACCACCCCAATGTGCTTTTTGACATCCCAGATGGTCTCGCCGCTGCCGCGCTTCATTCCCAGCACACGGATGTCATTGCTGTAGCACTGCGGGTGATCACCGAGAATCAAGCCCAGCAAAGTACTTTTTCCGCAGCCGTTTCGGCCCGCGTACCTGCCAGTGCTGACCGCGTTCAATCCGCCAGTTCACGCCGTGGAAAATCGGCGCATCGACGTACTCAACGGTGACGTTATTCATCTCGACCAACGGGTCGGGATACTCATGTGGACTTTGATGAGCCTGCATCAACGCTAGCATGGCATCACTTTTCTGCTCCGACAGCGCTTTCATCTGCGCCATTAATGGGTGTGAAAGCCAGTCAGCACGGCTTAAGGTCTGCACCAGTTTCTGCTCATCGAACAGCGCCACATCGGTGATAAACGGTGGCAGCTCATCTTCGCGCGCAGTCACGATCAGCAGTTGCATCTGCTGCGCGAGTTGCTCAAGCAGTTCAGACAGATGAGCGCGGTGGGCGATATCCAGCCCGGAATAAGGTTCATCGAGGATCAGCAATTGTGGTTTAAGCGCCATAGCGCGGGCCAGCATCACCCGGCGGGTTTCGCCGGTCGAGAGCTGACGAAAGCCGCGCTGGCGCAACGCCAGCAGGTCCGTCTGTTGCAGTAAACGCTCCAGCTCCTCAGCACTGCAGCCGGTATCAAGTACCAGCTGTTCCACGCTCGAACCGTAGTCAATGCGATCCATAAAATCGGTGTCATCGTTAGCCAGTTCCAGATCGAGCAGACGCTGCTGTTCATGCAGCGAAACACAGGCAATACGCTCAGGCAAACCGGTCACTGTGCCCTGCTGCGGGCTGAGTTCTCCACTCAAAACCCGCACCAGCAAAGACGCCGCGTTACTGTGGGTCGAGAACATGCCCCAGTGCTGGCCAGGTGTAAGCTGCCACTGTTCTATGGTGAGTGAGACCGATTCGGTCTGGTGTTTAAGCTGTTGAATCTGCATAACGTCCTTCCTTGGTAAGAGCCGATTAGTGTGCAAAAAGCGCCGCCGAATTACCAGTGCTTGTGTCATTTCACCGTGCACAAAGCTTCACTACAATCCTGGCAAACAGGCATAAAAAAGCCGGAGTGTTCACTCCGGCTCTCTTATGCATCAGGGGGATGATTACATCATGCCGCCCATGCCACCCATGCCGCCCATATCAGGCATTGCTGGGCCGTCTTTCTGTGGCAGGTCAGTCACCATAGCTTCTGTGGTGATCATCAGGCCAGCAACAGACGCTGCAAATTGCAGTGCGCTACGGGTTACTTTAGTTGGATCCAAGATACCCATTGCGATCATATCGCCGTATTCACCAGTGGCTGCGTTGTAACCGTAGTTACCTTCACCCGCTTTCACGTTGTTGGCAACCACAGACTCTTCATCGCCTGCGTTTCTTAGTGATTTGACGGATTGGAGCTTCCATCGCACGCAGAGCAACGCGGATACCAACGTTTTGCTCTTCGTTGTCGCCAGTCAGCTCAGTCAGTTTAGATGCAGCACGGATCAGAGCCACACCACCACCAGCAACCACGCCTTCTTCTACTGCTGCACGAGTTGCGTGCAGAGCATCTTCAACGCGGTCTTTCTTCTCTTTCATTTCAACTTCAGTTGCTGCGCCAACTTTGATTACCGCAACACCGCCAGCCAGTTTAGCCACGCGCTCTTGCAGTTTCTCTTTGTCGTAGTCAGAAGTTGCTTCTTCGATTTGCTGACGAATCTGAACCACACGGCCCTGAATCGCTGCTTCATCACCGGCACCGTCGATAACTGTGGTGTTTTCTTTGGTGATGGTGACACGTTTCGCCTGACCCAGGTCTTCCAGAACCGCTTTTTCCAGTTCCAGACCGATCTCTTCAGAGATAACAGTACCGCCAGTCAGGATTGCGATATCCTGCAGCATCGCTTTACGACGATCGCCAAAGCCAGGTGCTTTCACAGCGGCTACTTTCACGATACCACGCATGTTGTTAACAACCAGTGTTGCCAGCGCTTCGCCTTCTACGTCTTCTGCGATGATCAGCAGCGGACGAGATGCTTTCGCTACGCCTTCCAGTACTGGCAGCAGTTCACGGATGTTAGATACTTTCTTGTCAACCAGCAGGATGAACGGGTTTTCCAGATCAACGCTGCCCGCTTCCTGGTTGTTGATGAAGTAAGGAGACAGGTAACCGCGGTCAAACTGCATACCTTCTACTACATCCAGCTCATCTTGCAGAGCCTGACCTTCTTCAACAGTAATTACGCCATCACGGCCGACTTTTTCCATCGCCTGAGCAATGATGTTACCCACGCTTGAATCAGAGTTCGCAGAGATAGTACCTACCTGCGCGATTGCGTTGTTGTCTGCACATGGTACAGATAGCGCTTTCAGCTCTTCAACTGCCGCGATAACCGCTTTGTCGATACCGCGCTTCAGATCCATCGGGTTCATGCCCGCAGCCACGGCTTTCAGACCTTCATTCACGATAGCCTGTGCCAGTACAGTCGCGGTAGTGGTACCGTCGCCTGCTGCGTCATTTGCCTGAGACGCCACTTCTTTAACCATTTGTGCGCCCATGTTCTGGAATTTGTCTTCCAGTTCAATTTCACGCGCAACAGATACACCATCTTTAGTAATAGTTGGTGAACCAAAAGATTTGTCCAGTACCACGTTACGGCCTTTAGGGCCCAGGGTTACTTTTACTGCATCAGCCAGAACGTTTACACCTTCCAGCATTTTTACTCGAGCGTCATTACCAAATTTTACGTCTTTAGCAGCCATTTTGTATTTCCTCTCTTGAATTCGGTTTTAATTAATCGTTTTGATTCGGAGCAATTACTCAACGATTGCCAGAATGTCGTTCTCAGACAGAATCAGTACTTCTTTGCCATCGATTTTTTCTGACTTGGTGCCGTAGCCTTCTGCAAAAATCACTGCATCGCCAACTTTCACGTCCAGAGGCAGAACTGTACCGTTTTCCAGAATGCGGCCTTTACCTACTGCAAGCACTTTACCGCGAGTTGACTTTTCAGCTGCAGAACCAGTGAGAACAATTCCACCAGCAGATTTAGATTCAACTTCTTGGCGTTCAACGATAACTCGGTCATGTAATGGACGAATATTCATCGGTCGTCTCTCCTGATTAAATTTCCATTTGGTTGATGTAACGCTGGGTGACCAGCTTGTGAATGTTATGTGGGGGATAAAACAGCATAACCCAAGGGGGTGAAGTGAAAAAAATGTGATGAAATTAACGAATCTGCGCAGTCATTCACCAGCCACTGCACTGCGGCACGTTTTCCTTGCTTGTGTATAGTAAATAATTTGCTTTATTAACCTGATTATCCATAATAGATCAGAGGAATAAGAGGGAAATGATGAAGACGATCGACCGGATTTTGCACACCATCAAACGTGAAGGTGCCGTGACCGCCAAACAGCTTGCCGAAGACTTAGGGATCACGACCATGGGGGCGCGTCAGCACCTGCAGGCATTAGAAGATGATGGTGTCCTGGCCTTCCATGATGTGAAGGTCAAAGTCGGCCGTCCGACCCGCCACTGGTCCCTGACCAAACAGGGCCATGATCAGTTTGCCGACCGCCACGGCGAGCTGACCATTCAGGTTATCGAAGCGGTGGAACACATTTTCGGTAAAGAGGGGCTGGCTAAAGTCGCTGCCGAGCGTGAAGCACAGACACTGGCCCAGTATCAGCAAGCGGTGCAACACTGCCCTGATCTGGCCGCTAAGCTGGCAAGACTGGTCGAACTGCGCGAGCAGGAAGGCTACATGGCCGAACTGGAACAGACCGAGCAGGGCTACCTGCTGGTGGAAAATCACTGCCCTATCTGTAAAGCCGCCAAACGCTGTCCGAATCTGTGTCAGTCAGAGCTCAACGTGTTTCAGCGCCTGCTCGGCGATGAATGCCGGGTGGAGCGCAGTGAACATATCATTGCCGGTGAGCGGCGCTGTACCTACCAGATTTATCCGCTCTGATCAGGTGCTGACAGGCTGTCACACCGACAGCAGTCAGCACTGTCTCATTTTTGAGAAGACCCCATAGCCGCCGGGCAGTATGCTGTTTTGTCTCTTATGCTTTAGGTATTGATAAGTTCATCAATGCCACACTGGCACAGGAGCAAGCCATGTCCCCCCCACATTCCCATGAAGCCCTTCAGACACTGCCACCGTTTGATGAGCTGGTCGAAATGGCCAAAACCGATCCGGATGGATTTAGCCGCTTTAAGCACACCATGTGTCAGGAGATGATTCAGTCGGCCTCAGATACTATGCAAGCCAGACTGCAGGCCCAGCAGAGCCACATCGACCTGATCCTCAGTCAATGCAAAAACCCCGACCACGCCAATGTGACCCTGATGCGCGAAACTGTCGATGCAGATGGTAAAATTCCGCAACGCGCTGGATGGCGACCTGGATGAACAGAGTGAAGCGCAGGTTATTCCATTCCGGCCGCGCAATGACACCTGGCGCTAACGCTCATACCGCAGAGCACGACTAGCCCGCAAAGCGTAGTGTAAAATCAGCAAGTGTTGATAAATCAGCGCTTTCAGCGCTGCTCCGGCGGGCCGAACCGGTTGTGGTCTTCGACGGCGGGTAACAAGCCACACTCAATTAAAATCCAGCTGCCACACAGCAGCGCCAGCAGAGTCGCTCCGGTATCCAGCAAGGTTGGCGTGGCGACCATATCATCTTCAGCGCCCGGCACCATCATACGCCCGATCACCAAAGGCACATTAAGCAACAGCCACCAGCTGGTTTTATTGCGATCGTGCCAGCGTTTGGCGGTTACGGCCAGATCGGGGATGAGCAATACCAGCAGCAGCAAAGGGATCAGCAGCGGAGCCAGCCCGGGCACCAGGCGGTTACACAGTTGAATAAAGACCACGATGCTCAGGTAATAGCACAGATTCCAGATCCAGAATGTACGCCGTCCGACCCGGCCCTGAAAAGAGAACAGCAACTGCTGTAAAAATTGTGAATCCAAAGACATAACTCTTAACGACATAACCTCTCCTTTGGGCCCGGACCGGCAGAATGTCAATGCATCACACTGCGGAAACAGGCCTGATCCAATTCACGAATACTGACCGATAAGCTGCGTACCTGCCCGGTCTGGCTGTCGAGCACTTGCATCAGCTGCTGCGATAACGTTTGCTTCTGCTCGGCGCTGTAACCGGACATCACTTCGACACTGATATAGATAAAGTCTTCACTGTCCGCCTGATCACCAATCAACCAGTGATGGCAGCGCAGGGTGCGCGATTTCACCGTCAGCACATCAAATAATCTGCACTCAATCATCACCTGATGGAGATCTTCCAGCAGCCCCTGCACATTGACGCGCTCCTCGACCGAATTAGAGTACTCCAGCACCAAATTAGGCATATTCACTTCCCTGTTACGTCATTTCATCATAGTAAACTGACACTAATAGCAAGTCGCAGCACAAAATCCGAGCATATCCCCTCTATTCTGTATAGCAGATCACTGCCGCACGCGTGCCGCACTGGATAAGATCCCAGAAAGTCATGACCGGAGTCATGATCTGCTCAGTTTTATCTGTTATATTCAGTCGCAATCAGGTTTTTTTTATTAATTGAAATTGGAGATATTCCTATGCGTCGTCCTGTAGTGATGGGGAACTGGAAACTAAATGGCAGCAAAGCAATGGTAACTGAACTATTGGCTGGCCTGAATGCAGAACTTGAAGGTGTAACTGGTGTTGACGTGGCAGTAGCGCCACCAGCTCTTTACCTGGATCTGGCTGAGCGTCTGATCGCAGAAGGCGGCAACAAGATGATCCTGGGTGCACAAAACACTGACCTGAACAACAGCGGTGCGTTCACTGGCGATATGTCTCCGGCTATGCTGAAAGATTTCGGTGCTTCTCACATCATCATCGGTCACTCAGAGCGTCGTGAATACCACCACGAATCAGACGAGTTTCGTTGCGAAGAAATTTGCGTTCCTGAAAGAAAACGGCCTGACTCCGGTTTTCTGTATCGGTGAATCTGAAGCGCAAAACGAAGCGGGCGAAACTGAAGCAGTATGCGCACGTCAAATCAACGCAGTGATCGACGCTTACGGCGTAGAAGCTCTGAACGGCGCAATCATCGCTTACGAACCAATCTGGGCAATCGGTACAGGTAAAGCAGCGACTGCAGACGATGCACAGCGCATCCACGCTTCTATCCGTGCCCTGATCGCAGTAAAAGATGCAGCGGTTGCTGAGCAAGTGATCATCCAGTACGGCGGTTCAGTAAAACCTGAAAACGCAGAAGCTTACTTCGCACAACCAGACATCGATGGTGCTCTGGTTGGCGGCGCATCTCTGGATGCGAAAAGCTTTGCAGCGATTGCTAAAGCAGCAGCAAAAGCAAAAGCTTAATCGCTTTTAGCAGTAAAAAAGGTCGGCTTGCCGGCCTTTTTTCGTTGCTGCGCCTTCCCGCCAGCGCGCTAGTGCCTCCCGGCAATATCAGGTATCCTTGTCATATTGCGCTGCCACACTCGCCTAGCCGTCTTCACCAGTGCCCACAAGCGCGAGTCTCCCGGCGGCTTCACACACCACCAACCCGCTTGCAGAAACAGTATGAACGATAAACACGGCCTGCTCTCGGCACCGATTGCGCTGGTATTGCGCCAGATGACTATCCCTATGGTCGTCGGCATGATAGCGATTCTGATGTTCAATCTGGTCGACACCTTTTTCATCTCTCTGCTCGGTACTGATGCCCTGGCGGCGATCAGTTATACCTTTCCGGTCACGTTTGCCGTCAACTGTATCACCATGGGCATCGGCGTTGGCTTATCGACCAGCATCGGCCGTCTGCTCGGCCAGGGCGATGCCCCGGATGCGGCCCGTTTTGCCACTCATGGTCTGATACTGGCTGTGTGTCTGGTCACAGTCGCCTCACTCAGTGGCTTCTTTACCATCGAGCCGCTGTTTCTGGCACTCGGAGCCAAACCTGAGCTACTGCCGCTGATCGAACAGTATATGCAGGTGTGGTACCTGACGATTCCGCTGCTGGTGATCCCGATGGCCGGCAACAGCGCAATTCGCGCCACCGGTGACACCAAAACACCGGCTAAAATGATGCTGCTGGCCGGAGCGATTAACGGCGGCCTCGATCCGCTGCTGATCTTTGGCTACGGTCCGTTTCCCGAACTGGGTATGCAGGGCGCGGCGATTGCCAGCGCTGTATCCTGGCTTGGGGCTCTGCTTGGCTCTGGTTATGTGCTGATCAAACGCGAACACCTGCTGGCTGTGCCGCGCCTCAGTCATTTGCTGCACGACTGGCGCCAGATCCTGAAAATCGGCACACCGGCCGCACTCTCCACCGCCATGAACCCGCTGTGCGGAGCCCTGCTGATGAAGCTGCTCTCCGGTCACGGTACGGCAGCGGTGGCGGCTTATGGTGCGGCACAGCGGATTGAATCCATTCTGATTCTGGTGCTGATGTCACTGACTTCGGTGCTGACGCCGTTTATGGCGCAGAATCTGGGCGCGGGGAATCCGCAGCGCAGTTTTGCCGGCCTGTTCCTTAGCCTGCGTTTTGCCCTGCTGTTTCAACTGATGATTTTTATCATGATGGTGCCACTGAGTATTCCGCTCGCAGCGCTGTTCTCCCAAGAGCAGGCGGTACGCGACCTGTTGTGGCATTACCTGTTGGTGGTGCCGTTCAGCTATGGCTTTCAGGGAGTGGTAATGATGCTGGTATCAGCGCTGAATGCCCTGCATCTGCCGCTCAAGGCGTTTCAGTGGAGTTTTATGCGCCTGTTTGTGTTTACCCTGCCCGCGGCCTGGCTCGGGTCATGGCTGTTCGATATTGAAGGGTTATTTATCGGCATTGCCTGCGGTAATGTACTGGGCGGCTTGTTTGGTTATCTGTATGCCGTGCTGCTGCGCCGCCGTTTTAGCGCCGCGCAAACCCAATCGGACAGCTCCGCGGCGACGCACTAAACCGGCCACGTCAGTCGTATGGCTGTCCTTAACCAGCATCGCTTTATGTCTGCCAGCCATAATCTGCCGCCAGCAACAAGAACACGTCTGCTGGCAACAAGAACACTGTCTGCTGGCAACAAAAAAGCCGGCAGTCAGGCCGGCTTAATTTCAGCAACGATCAGAGCAGTCTGTCGTCATCATCCAGAATCTCTTCCAGTTCTTCCAGCACTTCATCTTCTTCACTGTCGAGACCACTGTTAAGCGGTTCTTGTGACAAGATGATGCCGGTATTGTCCGCATAGAGATAATCTTCCGGCAGGAAAGTGACACCACCGAAATTGACCGGTACATCCACTTCACCAATCCCCTGCGCGGTGGCACCGACCGGAATCGAGGCCATGGCCTGAATACCGATACTCATGTCTTCCAGCTCGTCCACTTCACGTACACAGCCGTAGACCACGATGCCTTCCCATTCGTTCTCTTCTGCCAATGCCGCCAGTTCAGCGTCAATCAGCGCTCGGCGCAGTGAGCCGCCACCGTCGATCAGCAATACCCGGCCCAGGCCGTCCTGTTCGAGGGTTTCGCGGATAAGACCATTGTCTTCAAAACATTTAATGGTCGTGACCTGCCCCGCGAAGGAAGCACAGCCGCCAAAATTGCTAAACATGGGTTCTACCACATCCACCTGGTCGAGATAGATATCACATAACGCAGAGGTGTTATATTCCATAGCTTGAGTCTCTTTGCGAACAGTCTTTAAACGAGTATATCGGGTCGTTGAGTCAATGCAATGACATTGTGCACATTAACTCGTCAGAGTTTGCGCGATAACTACCCCAACAAACAAAAGGTTAGTCACCAGCGAACATTTGACGATCGCCGGTAGCATAGGGGCAATCTGGGCCGGCTTTTGCGTCGCCCACACTGCACGGCTGTGGCGGGTAACAATAATCAGGCTGAGCAGAAACGGCAGGCTGATCCAAACTGGTTTACTCTGCATCAGCAGATAGCCGCCAAACGCCACCAGCGCGCCAGCCAGCAGCAGAAAGTGATACTGCTTGGCTCGTTGCTGCCCCAGACGCACCGCCACGGTACGCTTGCCGCACTCGGCATCATTCTCGATGTCACGCATATTATTGACATTGAGCACCGCGACCGCCAGCAGACCGCAGCCTAACGAGGGCAGAAACAGGCTCCAGTCAATCGAGCCGGTGTGCAGAAAGTAAGTGCCGGATACGCCGAGCAGACCAAAAAAGATAAACACCGACAAATCACCCAGGCCGACATAGCCATACGGCTTATTACCGACGGTATACGCAATCGCGGCCGCCATCGCCAGTACGCCAAGACCAATAAAGGCCAGAATGCTCTGCAGACTGTCGAGGGCATACAGCACCAGTCCCAGGCCGGCAATGATGGTCAGCACCACATTAATGATGATCGCCTGCTTCATGTCAGCCAGCGATACCTCACCAGACTGGATGGCGCGCATCGGACCGAGACGTTTTTCGTTATCGGTGCCTTTGACGGCATCACCGTAGTCATTAGCAAGATTAGACAAGATCTGCAGCAGCGTCGCGGTTAACAGCGCCAGCACTGCAATGGCCGGAGCAAAACGGCCGGATGAGAAAGCCAGAGCACTGCCGGTAAAAATCGACACCAGTGCCAACGGCAGCGTTTTAGGGCGGGCGGCGTCAAACCAGATACGTAATGAATTCTTCATAGTGATGAGAGATTGATCAACATACGTTCAGTATACGCCCAATCTGAGAACACAAAAAAGCCCACCAGATCAAGGTGGGCTCAGAAAAATGCACAATTTTATACTGTCAGAGTAAAACCGGGGCGATTACAGGATGAAACGGCTCAGGTCTTCGTCTTCCACCAGCTCACCCAGACGAGCTCTGACATAAGCACCGTCAATGGTCAGGCTGTCGCCGGCTTTTTCGGTGGCGTCAAACGAGATTTCATCCATCAGACGCTCCATCACAGTATGCAGACGACGGGCACCGATGTTCTCCGTGGTCTCGTTGACCTGCCACGCAGCCTCTGCGATCTGCTTGATGCCGTCTTCGGTAAAGTCGACATTCACATCTTCCGTTTTCATCAGCGCAATGTACTGTTCGGTCAGTGAGGCTTTTGGTTCGGTCAGGATGCGCTTAAAGTCATTGCTCGACAGCGCTTCCAGCTCAACACGAATCGGCAGACGGCCCTGCAGCTCAGGGATCAGATCCGATGGCTTCGCGACCTGGAAACGCGCCCGAAGCAATAAACAGGATATGGTCGGTACGCACCATGCCATGCTTGGTCGATACCGTGCTGCCTTCAATCAACGGCAGCAGATCACGCTGCACCCCTTCGCGGGACACATCCGGACCTGAGCTTTCGCCGCGTTTACAGATTTTGTCAATCTCGTCGATAAACACGATGCCGTTGTTTTCAACATTGTAAATCGCCTGCTCTTTGAGCTCTTCCTGATTGACCAGCTTAGCCGCTTCTTCTTCAGTCAGTGCTTTCAGCGCTTCTTTGATTTTCAGCTTACGCTTTTTCTTGGTGTCGCCACCCAGATTCTGGAACAGACCCTGCAGTTGGTTGGTCATCTCTTCCATACCCGGAGGTGCCATAATCTCTACGCCCATCTGCGGCGCAGCGACTTCGATCTCAATCTCTTTATCATCCAGTTTATTTTCACGCAGTTTCTTGCGGAAAATCTGGCGGGTATTGGAAGACTCATCGTTGTGCTCTGCCTGCCCCCACGCATCGCGCGCCGGTGGCAGCAAGGCATCCAGAATACGCTCTTCCGCCAGCTCTTCGGCGCGGAATTTCACCTTCTCCATCGCCTGCTGATGGGTCAGTTTCACGGCCACATCGGTCAGATCGCGGATGATGGTCTCGACTTCTTTACCCACATAGCCCACTTCGGTGAACTTGGTGGCTTCGACTTTGATGAACGGCGCGTTGGCCAGTTTGGCCAGACGGCGGGCGATTTCAGTTTTACCCACACCGGTCGGACCGATCATCAGAATATTTTTCGGCGTCACTTCGACCCGCAGGCTCTCTTCGAGCTGCATACGGCGCCAGCGGTTACGCAGTGCAATCGCAACCGCTCGTTTCGCTTTATCCTGCCCGATGATGTGACGGTTCAGTTCATGGACAATCTCACGAGGAGTCATTTCAGACATAATGCTTTCCTTCAATTCGGTGGCTGGCAGCGCTTACTGATCGCTGGTCGCTGGCAGCATTCCCTCAGGGATCTCCAGCTCTTCAATCGTATGATGGTGGTTGGTGAACACACAGATGTCACCGGCAATCTTCAGGGCTTTTTCCGCAATCTCGCGCGCATCCAGCTCGGTATTTTCCAGCAGGGCAATCGCCGCCGCCTGGGCGTAGTTACCGCCGGAACCAATCGCAATCAGGTCATGCTCCGGCTGCAGCACATCCCCATTACCGGTAATGATCAGCGACGCGGTTTCATCTGCCACCGCCAGAATTGCTTCCAGGCGGCGTAATGCACGGTCACTGCGCCAGTCTTTCGCCAGTTCAACCGCGGCTTTAGTCAGGTGTCCCTGGTGCATTTGCAATTTACTTTCGAAACGCTCAAACAGCGTGAATGCGTCCGCCGTACCACCCGCGAATCCGGCCAATACTTTGTTGTTGTACAAACGACGAACTTTGCGCGCGTTGCCTTTCATCACGGTATTGCCAAGCGAGACTTGTCCGTCACCTGCGATGACAACTTTGTTATTACGACGTACAGATACGATGGTAGTCACTAGGAACCCCTTTGTGGTTTTCACTATCAAGATAGTGGTTATATGAGGCTGGAAAATCAAAATTCAAGGGAAAGAATCGCCGCCCCAACGCAAAACGCCCGGAGAAACTCCGGGCGTTACTGATATCAGGTTTACTGCTGCTCTTTCCAGATAGCGCAGGGTTCAATCTTGGCACGCTGCAGCTTATGCTTGTCGCGCTCGGCATCGCGCTTGAACTTGTACGGGCCGAGTACCACCCGAAACCAGCTGCTGCCTTCCTTATTGCGGATCTTACTGCTCAGGCCCTGAAAAGCGATATCCAGCTTGCGGGTTTCCGCCTGGTGCATGGTTTTGTATGCCCCGCACTGCATGATGTAAGGAATGTCCGACACCTGCAGTTCTTTAGCTTTGACCTCAATCTGGCGATTAGGCAGCGATTCCACGTAATCCCACTGTTCGGTCGGTGGTGGCGGCAGGCTGTTGGCCGGCTGCGGTTTACTGACCGGCAGCGGCTTGGTTTCCACCACTTGCGGTGCGGGTGGCTCGGGATCCTGACTGAGCTGATACAAACCATAGCCAAAGCCGCCCGCCAGCAAGAGAGCCAGCAGACCACTGCGCCAGGGTTTTCTGCGTCGGGGAGTGGGAGTTGTTTTCCGGGTCGGCTTTTTCGGACTACGACCGCGTCTTACATAATCTTTATTAGCCACAAACTATTTCGAAAGTTGACAATTTTGTCTTCATGTTAATGCAGTTTCCTGCCGGATAACAGAGCAGAAATGGAAGCGGCGTGTCAAAATACGCCGCTCACACTGAGATATTACTCGCGCTTAAAGCGCTAGATTGCACGTGGCGGAGCCGCGCTGTCGCGCACCACCAATTGGGTTTCCAGTAAGCGTGAACCGGCCTGAACATCATTGCCACGCAGTAATTCCAGCATCATCAACATGGCCTGACGGCCAATCTCATAACGCGGCTGGGAAATGGTGGTCAGCGGTGGATCGCAGTACTGGGCAAACTGAATGTCATCGAAACCGACCACTGACAGATCCTGCGGCACTCGTGTACCCAGACGTTTGGCTTCCTGAATTGCCCCAATCGCCATGGTATCGTTGTGGCAGAAAATCGCCGTCGGCGGCTCGGACAGCGCCAGCAGCTGACGCACAGCCTGAGCACCCGATTCAAATGAGAAATCACCACTCACACTGTAGTCCGGATTGCGGGTAATCCCCGAGCGGCGCAGTGCCTGCTGGTAACCCTGCTCGCGGAACTGGCACAGCACGGCCGTATCCGGGCCGGCAATTTGCGCAACCCGCTTGTGGCCCATCTGAGTCAGATAGTTAACCGCTTCAAACGCCGAGGTCAGGTTATCAATATGTACCGTTGGCAACTCCAGTTTCCGGGGCAAACTCACACGCCATTACCATCGGCGGCAGGTTTTTCTGTTCCGGCTTACTGACATCAAACGGCAGGTCGGTGCCGAGCAGCAGCATACCGTCCGCCTGCTTGGTGAACACCAGATTCACAAATGAGCTTTCACGTTTTTTCTGCTGACCGCTGTCACCCAGCAACACCAGATAACCGTGCTCCATCGCCGCATCTTCAATGCCGCGGATGATCTCGGTGTAATACGGGTCACAGATATCCGGCACTATGGCCACAATCGTTTTGGACTCATTGCGACGCAGATTGCGTGCGAGAGAGTTAGGGGAATAACCAGCTTCTAACACCGCCTCTTCAACCCGTTTACGGGTCGAGGAAGAGACTTTCTCGGGATTCATCAGAGCACGCGACACTGTCGCCGTTGATACGCCTGCAAGCTGGGCAACATCCTTCATTGTCGCCATAGGGGGTACTGTCCTCTTTTCTCGGTTCTTAATAAAAATTCATCGTGTCTGAGACACTGATTATCGTTATAGAGCGCCGCCGGGCATCCGGTTTGGCTGCTAACATTGCTTGGATTCACGCTTACCTGCTGCACGTTCGCTTAAGGTTCGCCACATTTACGCCAGCGAAAACGATTCACTGCGTGATTATGGCATTTAGTGTATTCCTTTCCGATGGGAAAGTTACGGTCTGATTAACAATTCTTGCATCACAAGTGTGATTTTTATCACGATAAGAAGGATTTCATTTTCTGACAATTTTACCAGCAAGCCGGACGGGCCAGCTTAGCTCAAATCCTGCGGTTCAATGTCCAGCGTCCAGCGCACTTTCGTCGCCAGCGGCAACATCTGAATAGCCGGGCGCGCGCTGGCTAACAGCTTCTGCATCACCGAGCGGCTTGGTGCCTGCAGCAGCAACTGCCAGCGGAATTTTCCGGCCCGCTTGGCCAGCGGTGCCGGCGTCGGCCCCAGTACCAGACAGCCCTGCTCACTGAGCGGATGAGCTTCCAGCGTGTGGCGTACCTGACGCAGAAAATCTTCCACCTGCTGCGCTTGGTTGCCTTCGGCGCGAAACAGGGTCAGAAAAGTGTACGGCGGCAGTTGTGCCAGCTTACGCTCAGCCAGTGCGGTTTCGGCGAAATGGGTGTAATCCTTGTTGAGCAACGCCTGTAATAAGGTGTGCTCCGGATGGTGAGTCTGCAGCACCACTTCACCCGGCTTGCTCGCCCGTCCGGCCCGACCCGCCACCTGGATAAACAGCTGAGCCAGACGTTCAGAGGCGCGAAAATCACTGCTGTACAGCGAGCCATCCACATCCAGCAGCGCCACCAGGGTCACATCCGGAAAGTGGTGGCCTTTGGCCAGCATCTGAGTGCCGATCAAAATCTGATATTCATTATTGCGAATCGCTTTCAGCGCCGATTCCAGGCTGCCCTTGCGCCGGGTACTGTCACGGTCAATCCGAATCGCCTTGTAGTCCGGAAACAGTTCCCCCAGCTGCGCTTCCAACTGCTCGGTGCCGACACCGACGGTGACCAGATGAGTCGAGCCACAGCCCTGACACTGGTGGATCACCGGACGCTGCGAGCCGCAATGGTGACAGCGAATCTCGTTACTGTACTGATGGTAGGTATAGTAAGCGTCACAACGCTGGCAATCGGCTATCCAGCCACATTCGTGACACATCAGCGCCGGAGAAAAGCCACGCCGGTTGAGGAACAGCAGCACCTGATTGCCCTGCGATAAATGGCGCCGCATTTCCGCAATCAACGGCGCGGATAAACCGCTTTCCAGATACAGGCCTTTGACATCCAGCACCCGGTTGGTGGTCGGGCGCGCGGTCCCGGCACGCTGGGTCAGATGCAGATGATGGTATTTGCCGCTCAGGGCATTATGCAGCGTTTCCAGCGCCGGAGTGGCACTGCCGAGCACAATCGGGATCTGCTCCAGATTGGCGCGCATCACAGCCACATCGCGCGCGTGATAGCGCAGGCTGTCCTGCTGTTTATACGAAGAGTCATGCTCTTCATCGACAATGATAATGCCGAGATCGGCAAACGGCGTCAGCAGCGCGGAAACGGGTACCAATCACGATACCGGCCACTTTGTCGCGCGCGGCCAGCCAGGCATTGAGACGCTCGGTTTCATTGAGACCGGAGTGAATCACCTCAACCGGTACATTGAACCGCTTACGAAAACGGTTAATGGTTTGCGGTGTCAGGCCAATCTCCGGCACCAGCACCAGCGCCTGGCGGCCTTGCTCCAGCACCGGCTTGATAAGATTAAGGTAGACTTCGGTTTTACCCGAGCCTGTCACGCCCTGCAGCAGATAACAGCCGAATGCCGGCTGATGGTTGACCGTCGCAATCGCAATCGCCTGCTCAGAGTTAAGCTTGGGCTTATCGACCGCGGCTTCCGGCTCTGCCGGCCAGGGCCGGAACTGCGGACGCTTTTCACTGACTTCAATCCAGCCTTTGTCCTGCAGAGTGTTAAGTGTCGCACTCGACACTTCCTCATCCTGCATGATCTGATGCGGTACCGGGCCTGAGGCGACCAGATTCATCACCTTGGCCTGTTTAATCGCACGCCCAAAGCCCTGCATCAGCTGATCGCGCCCGGCGGCAGTAATGAGCCACTCTTTGCTGCTGGCAAAATCAGCCGCTTTGCCTTTACGCAGCGCCCCCGGCAGAGCATTGGCCAGGGTCTCGCCCAGCGGATGCTGATAAAACTGACTGCACCATTGCAGCAGGCGATACAGTTTATCCGGCCACACCGGCTGAGTATCGAGCACGGCCTTGAGCGCTTTAAGCTGCTCACGCGGAAACTCAGACTCCTGCACCAGTGCAGTCACAATGCCGACCAGAGTCTGGCGCCCGAACGGCACAGAAACGCGGCCGCCGATAATCGGAAACAGGTGGCCGGGAATCAGGTAATCAAATTGCTTATCAAGCGGCACCGGCAGGGCAACGCGAGCAATAGTTGGGCGCATAACAATCCGTCAGCAATAAAGTCAGTTAAGGACGCCACAGTCTACTGGAAGACGGGCATAAATTCGACCCGCACATGGCGGGCAAAAGGCCGCACGCCGCACACCGGCAGCAGTTCGGGTATCGGGTCTGGCGGCCAGCGGAGCCAACCAGCCATGCTCTGAGCGGCTGTTTTCTGTTGCTGGCTAAAATAACGCCGAAATCGGTTGATCCGGGCAGGCAGATTCATTAATATATCGCGCCTTAATGGTCCTCAGCAGTTCGCTGTGACCATGGCAATCGTATTATTAACGTTACGTGTGGTGTCCGGCTCAGACTCGGATGGCGACACGGCCCAATTTTTGAGGTTATCCCATGAAAGCTGGTATCCACCCAGAATACAAAGAAGTAAATGCAAGCTGCTCTTGCGGCAACACTTTCGTTTTCAAATCTACTCTAGGTAAAGAAGAAATGCACCTGGACGTATGTGACAAGTGCCACCCATTCTACACTGGTAAGCAACGTGTTGTTGACACTGGCGGCCGTGTTGATCGCTTCAACAAGCGTTTCGGCGCACTGTCAAGCAAGAAGTAATTTTTACTTTACGCGAAGATTTCAAAAAGGACGCTACGGCGTCCTTTTTTCATGCCTGCCGTTTTAATACCTGCCATCTGCCCGCTCCCCGTTCTATGACTAAAGTCTATCCTGATCACAAAACAGCTGGTCTTATCAGCCAAAAACTCACGCATTTTGTACGATTATACAGCACCCCTGCCTAGTCACTATTTCAGGCATCAACTAGAATGTGCGCCCCTTTTCCAAAAATAATAAGAGAACCTCCCCTATGTCCGACGACAATCGTCAAGAATTAAGCGCGGAAGAAGCATTCCGTCAACGTGCTCTGGATTACCACGCGCAGCCGACCCCGGGTAAAATCGCGGTCTCGATCACCAAACCGGCTGACTCAGCCACTGATCTGGCGCTGGCTTACAGCCCGGGCGTGGCAGAACCAGTACGTGAAATCGCTCAGAATGTCGATAACGTTTACAAATACACCGCCAAAGGCAACACAGTGGCGGTGATCTCAAACGGCACCGCGATCCTTGGCCTGGGTAACCTGGGACCAATGGCCTCTAAACCGGTCATGGAAGGTAAAGCGCTGCTGTTCAAACGTTTTGCCGGCCTCGATTCCATTGATATTGAAGTTAAACACCGCACCATCGATGAGTTTATCGACACCGTCGCTAACATCGCTGACACCTTCGGCGGCATCAACCTGGAAGACATCAAAGCGCCGGACTGTTTTGAGATCGAGCGTCGCCTGATTGAACGTTGTGACGTGCCAGTGTTTCACGATGACCAGCACGGCACGGCGATCGTAACCGCTGCAGGCATGCTGAACGCGATTGAACTGCAAGGCAAAGAGCTGTCTGAGTGTGTGATTGTCTGTCTGGGTGCGGGCGCTGCAGCAGTGGCGTGTATGGAGCTGCTGATTAAGTGCGGTGCGATGCGTGAGAAGATCTACATGCTCGACCGCAAAGGTGTCATCCACACCCGTCGTGACGACCTGAACCAGTACAAGCAGCTGTTTGCCAACAACACCGACAAACGCACACTGGAAGATGTGATTGCCGGCGCGGATCTGTTTCCTGGGTGTATCAGGCCCGAACCTGCTGTCTGCCGACGCGCTGAAGCTGATGGCTGACAAGCCTGTGGTGTTCGCCTGCTCTAACCCGGATCCGGAAATCAAACCTGAGCTGGCTCACGCCGTGCGTGATGACCTGATCATGGGCACCGGACGCAGTGACTACCCGAACCAGGTCAACAACGTGCTGTGTTTCCCGTTCATCTTCCGTGGCGCGCTGGATGTACGTGCCAGCGAAATCAATGATGAGATGAAACTGGCGGCGGTCGAAGCGATTCGACAACTGGCCAAAGAAGAAGTGCCGGCAGCCGTACTGCAAGCCGCAGGCAGTGACAGCCTGACCTACGGTCATCAGTACATTATTCCTAAACCAATGGATCCGCGCCTGCTGCCTCGCGTGGCCAAAGCGGTCGCACAAGCTGCGGTTGACTCTGGTGTCGCACGTATCGAGATGCCGCTTAACTATATGCAGGATAAGTAAGCAGCAAGATAAGTCACCCGGCATGGAAGGTAAATAACCCAATATGCCGGACAAACAATCCGCTGACAGAATCGTTAATCCTGGCGGGTTAAAAATGCCCTGATGCTTAAAATGATCTGAGCGCTAAAAATGCAAAAACCCTGGTCACTGACCAGGGTTTTTTTATGCTGATGCGGTGCACAGCGACTTAGTCGTCATATGCCTCAAACTCAATACCCATCGCCGTCATCAGCGCTTTGGCCTCGGTCGGAATGTCATCCGGACGGTCTTTACGCAGGTCTTCGTCGGTTGGCAGCGGCTGACCGGTGTAGGCATGCAGAAACGCTTCACACAGCAGTTCACTGTTAGTGGCATGACGTAAATTATTGATCTGTCGACGAGTACGTTCATCCGTCAGCACTTTAAGTACCTTAAGCGGAATCGAGACAGTGATCTTTTTGACCTGCTCGTTCTTCTTCCCATGTTCCGCGTACGGGCTAATATATTCGCCGTTCCAGTCTGCCATTGCGCACCTTCGTAAATTTGAATTCGAGTTGAGTTTTTCAAAGACCCCAATTTTAGCGGGATTTACTGCCATAAGCAAAGACATATGGACGTCTAGAAGCGTTGACGTCTTCTTTTTTGACCAGTAAAGTGTGATGTTATTCACCGGTGTGAACATTTGCCTCATCGCTCACCCCGGAATTGGATTTACACATCGCCCGGAATTGTTTGAAATCCACTTATCGCCCAGGCCGCGCAACCACGCGCCGGGCCCGTACCGAAAACGGTCGCAGACTGATGTTCGGTACCTGCTTTCAACAATTCAGGAAACACCAGACAGGAAAGGAAACGCTCATGACCAATCGCAAGCCAGCCACCATCGCGGTTTCGCACCGGTATTGAATCTGACACTCAGTACCACGCCGTTGTTCCACCCATTTATCTCTCAACCAATTATGGCTTTCCTGCATTTGGTGAAGTGCCAAAATACGACTACACCCGCTCCGGTAACCCGAACCGCGGCCTGCTGGAACAAGCCCTGTCTGAACTGGAATCCGGCGCGGATGCGGTAGTCACCAACTGCGGCACATCAGCACTTAACCTGTGGGTCTCGGCATTCCTGTCGCCGGGCGAAATCATTATTGCACCACATGACTGCTATGGTGGTACTTACCGTCTGTTCAATACCCGCGCCAAGAAAGGCGATTTCAAAGTTTTGTTTGTTGACCAGTCTGACGACGCGGCAATGGCCGCAGCTTTTGCCCAGAAGCCAAAACTGGTGCTGCTGGAAACGCCGTCTAACCCGCTGGTACGTGTAGTGGATATTGAGAAAATCTGTCAGCAGGCGAAAGCAGTCGGCGCTCTGGTCGCGGTCGACAATACCTTTTTGACGCCTGTGTACCAAAAGCCGCTGCTGCTTGGTGCCGACTTCGTCGTGCACTCGACCACTAAATACCTCAATGGTCACTCGGATGTGATCGGCGGTGTGATCATCAGTAAAGACGCCGAACACGCCACCGAGCTGGCATGGTGGGGTAACTGTATCGGCGCCACCGGCACGCCGTTTGACAGCTACATGACTCTGCGTGGCCTGCGCACCCTGGGTGCACGTATGCGCGTGCATGAAGAGAGCTCGCAGCAGATCCTCGATTACCTGCAAGGCCAGGAGCTGGTCAAAGTGATTTACCACCCTAGCCTGCCAAATCATCCGGGCCATGACATCGCCAAGAAACAGCAGCTTGGCTTTGGTTCAATGCTGAGCTTTGAATTCGGCGGTTCATTCGAGCAGCTGAAATACTTTGTCGGTGAACTGCAGCTGTTCTCACTGGCCGAATCACTGGGCGGTGTGGAAAGCCTGGTGTGTCATCCGGCCAGCATGACTCACCGCGCGATGGGCGAAGAAGCGCTGGCCGAAGCCGGCGTCTCTCAGCAGTTGCTGCGTCTGTCGGTGGGTCTGGAAGATGCGACCGATCTGATTGCCGATCTCGACCAGGCCTTCAACAAAGCCAAGGAGGCCTTTTAATGTCGGTTTCACGTCAGCTGCATAAATTTGGTGGTAGCAGTCTTGCGGATCCGGAATGTTATCAACGAGTCGCGCACATTCTGCGTGACTATTCTCAGGCCGACGATCTGGTGGTGGTTTCTGCAGCCGGTAAAACTACGAACCGCCTGATTGAATTTCTTGAAGCGCTCAACAAAGACGGCCGCGCCGCGCACGAAGCGCTGCAGGCCCTGCGCCAGTTTCAGGTCCAGTTGATTGAAGGTTTGCTGGAAGGCGAAGCAGCAGATCACCTGCTGACCGAGCTGAGCGGCGAGTTCGTCGCACTGGGCGAGCTGACTGCACCGCTTAGCAAAGCGCAGCAAGCCGCGGTTTCTCGGTCACGGCGAACTCTGGTCTGCCCGCCTGCTGGCGGCGCTGCTTAACCAGCAGCAATTGCCGGCTGTGGCTCAGGACGCACGTGCGTTTCTGCGCGCTGAAACCGGCACTCAGCCGGAAGTCGATCGCGCCCGCTCTTACCCGTTACTGAAAGAAGTCCTGGCCCAGCATGCCCATCACCGGGTGATCATCACCGGCTTTATGGCGCGCAACGAGCAAGGCGAAACCGTACTGCTCGGCCGCAACGGTTCTGACTACTCAGCAACCGTGATCGGTGCTCTGGCCGATGCCGAAC
Organism: Vibrio sp. CDRSL-10 TSBA; assembly: GCA_039696685.1. NCBI lineage: Bacteria > Pseudomonadati > Pseudomonadota > Gammaproteobacteria > Vibrionales > Vibrionaceae > Vibrio > Vibrio sp. CDRSL-10 TSBA. The sequence continues at coordinate 3,153,031 of CP155566.1, forward strand.
GCGTCACCATCTGGAGTGATGTGGCCGGCGTGTACAGCGCCGACCCCCGTCTGGTGTCGGATGCCTGTCTGCTGCCATTACTGCGCCTGGATGAAGCCAACGAACTGGCCCGTCTGGCCGCTCCTGTGCTGCACAGCCGTACCTTACAACCCGTCGCACAAAGCGCGATGGAGCTGCAGCTGCGTTGCAGCTACCAGCCAGAGTCGGGGTCGACCCGGATTGAGCGTGTGCTGGCCTCCGGCCGCGGTGCCAAAATCATCACTTCACTGGACGAAGTCCTGCTGCTGGAACTGGCCTTTGGCCAGGGTCACGACTTTGCCCGTGCTCAGGCTGAAGTACTGGAAAAACTCAAACGTGCTCAGCTTGAACCGCTGGCTTTCGAGCTGCAGGCCGATCAGCACTGCCTGCGTCTGGCTTACACCACAGAGATCGCCTCCGGCGCGCTCTCCTTGCTGCAGGATGTGGCGATTGAAGCCGAGATTCGCCTCAAAGAGGGCTTCGCTCTGGTCGGCGCTGTCGGTGCGGGTGTCACCAAAAATGCCCAGCACAGCTACGGCTTTTTCCAGCAACTGAAAAATGCGCCGGTCGAATTTATCAGCGAGGCCGAATCCGAGCTGAGCCTGGTTGCGGTGCTGCGTCAGTGTGATGTCAACCCGCTGGTGACCGGTCTGCATACCCAGCTGTTCCAGGCCCAGAAGCGGGTCGGACTGGCGTTGTGCGGCAAAGGCAACATCGGCTCAAGCTGGCTGAAACTGTTCGCGGAACAAAAAGACGACCTGGAAAAACGCTACGGCATGAACTTCGAGCTGGTGGCCGTGATCGACAGCCAGGCGTATCTGTTTAAACCGCAGGGTATTGATGCCGCCTCGGTACTCAACAGCTACGCCGATGAAGCGCAGCCGAACGACGGTCATACCTGGCTTAAACAGCTGGGCGCCATCCGGGGCTATGATGAAGTGATTGTGCTCGATGTTACCGCCAGCGCCGACATTGCCAGCCTGTATCCGCAAATCGCCGAACAGGGCATGCACCTGATCTCTGCCAACAAAGTGGCAGGTTCTGCTTCGGGGGATTACTACTACCAGGTTAAAGATGCCTTCGCCAAGATCAGCCGTCACTGGCTGTACAACGCCACCGTAGGTGCCGGTCTGCCGATTAACCACACGGTCCGTGATCTGCGTGAGAGCGGCGACGACATCACCGCCCTGTCGGGCATTTTCTCCGGCACTCTGTCCTGGTTGTTCCAGCAATATGACGGCAGTGTACCGTTCAGCGAACTGGTTGATCTGGCCTGGCAGCAAGGACTGACTGAACCGGACCCGCGTAATGACCTCGACGGCTCAGACGTGATGCGCAAACTGGTGATTCTGGCGCGCGAATCCGGCCTGGACATCGAACCGGACAGCGTCAAAGTCGAGTCGCTGGTACCGGCCGAAACTGCAGGATTTGTCGCTGGATGATTTCCTGGATCGCAGCCAGCTGCTCAACGAGCGTCTGGCCGAGCGTCTGGCCCGCGCCCAGAAGCAGGACAAGGTGCTGCGTTACGTTGCGCGTCTGGAAAAAGACGGTAAAGCTACGGTCGGTGTCGAAGCGCTGGATAAAGAGCACCCGCTCGCCAACCTGCTGCCGTGTGACAACATCTTCGCCATCGAGAGTAAATGGTACCGCGATAATCCGCTGGTGATTCGTGGCCCGGGGGCCGGACGCGAAGTTACCGCCGGTGCGATCCAATCCGATCTCAACCGTCTGGCTGGTCAGCTGTAATCACCACTCTGCTCACGGCTAAAAACGGCTACTGATAAAAAACGTACAAAGCTCGCCTGTTTGGCGAGCTTTTTTACTATTATTCTGTAGAAACATACGTTAGCAGGATAAACGTCGAATATCACCTTCAGACACGTCAATGACGTGTAATTGCTGACATTATTGTTGAAATAAGCTCACGATCAACATGAAAAAAATTCATATTTACAATGTTGACATTAAAATGTATTCAAGACATTCTGTGGCCATATAGACGTCTAAACGTCAATTTCAATTTAGTGTTCGCGTTGTGGCCGCCGTATGCCACAAGGAGAGGAAAATGGGATACACGCACGCCAGTCATATCGATGCTCTGAATCAGAACATCGCTGATATTTCAGACATCAACGTTTCATTTGAGTTTTTCCCGCCGAGCACACCGCAAATGGAAGAGACGCTGTGGAATTCAGTGCATCGTCTGAAAACCCTGCAACCGAAATTTGTTTCGGTGACTTACGGGGCAAACTCCGGTGAGCGTGACCGTACCCACTCAATCATTAAAGCGATCAAAGACCAGACCGGCTTGGTCGCGGCTCCCCACCTGACCTGTATTGACGCATCACGTGACGAGCTGATTCAAATTGCTGACGATTACTGGAACAACGGCATCCAAAGTATCGTTGCCCTGCGTGGTGACATTCCTAAAGGCGGCGGTAAACCAGATATGTACGCGTCTGATCTGGTCGCGCTACTGAAATCACGCCACGACTTTGACCTGTCAGTGGCCGCATTCCCGGAAGTACACCCGGAAGCCAAGAGCGCGCAATCTGACCTGCTGAACCTGAAACGCAAAGTCGATGCCGGTGCTAACCGTGCCATCACCCAGTTTCTTCTTTGATGTTGAAAGCTACCTGCGTTTTCGTGACCGCTGCGTATCGGCCGGTATCGATGTAGAAATCGTTCCGGGTATCCTGCCGGTGTCTAACTTCAACCAGGCACAGCGCTTCGCTGCGCAGAACAACGTCAAAGTGCCGAGCTGGATGGCGAAACAGTTTGAAGGTCTGGATGATGATCCGGTCACCCGTCAGCTGGTAGGTGCCAGCCAGGCGATTGACATGATTCGTATCCTGTCGCGTGAAGGCGTGAAAGATTTCCACTTCTACACCCTGAACCGCGCAGAGATGACCTACGCCCTGTGTCATACCCTGGGCGTACGTCCGAACAAGCAAAAATAATCGGCTATTTGCCTGCCGGGCGGCAGGCATAACCAACCTGCAAAAACGCCGACCAGATGGTCGGCGTTTTTTGATTCTTCAGGTCGTCGTTATTCAACGTCGTCCATTTTACCCAGCAGGCTGCGGATACGCTCTTGCCATGCTGCGTGTTCTTGTTGAACTTGCTGCGCACGCTGCTCCAGCGCTTCACGCTCGGCTTTCAGCTCAGAAGCTTCAGTAGTCAGCTTCTGTTTCTCTTCTTTCAGTTCTTCAACTTCCATTTGCAGCAGGGCGATTGTATCAACCGCAGTTTGAATTTTCGCTTCTAATTGTTCTAGCACTTCAAAAGACATGGTACTTACCTTTTCTTGATTCGGTCGAGGTGACGGTCACTTCAGTTATCTTTCCATTCTACTCAGCCAAGCGCAGAGAAACACTCACTATATTCGATATTTTGCGCCATTCGCTTAAAAAAACAGCGCAAATTGACCTGGCGTTAACTTTACCAGCGGTTAACAAACATCCAGCCGCAAAAATTGTCTTATTGGCGCCGATTTTGATCCAGGCTAAGCCGTGCACAAATCAAAACCCGAACCTTGCCCGCTGAATATGCTAAACTTCGCGCAACTTTCCCCCTCTGGCTGACATGCCGCCACATACGACACGCGCAGCATGCGCTCAACACAGCATGATGGCAGCGCAGGACGCGAGAGGTTAACGATTTTTCAGGTTTGGAGTGAGCATGAAACGCGATTTAGCAATGGCTTTTTCACGGGTTACGGAAGGCGCTGCCCTGGCAGGCTACAAATGGCTTGGTCGCGGCGATAAAAACGCCGCTGACGGTGCCGCAGTAGAAGTAATGCGGACCTTATTAAATAAAACCGACATCCGTGGTGAAATCGTCATCGGTGAAGGCGAAATTGATGAAGCGCCGATGCTGTACATTGGTGAACAAGTCGGTTTGGGCGGCGATGAAGTCGATATCGCCGTCGACCCGATTGAAGGCACCCGTATGACGGCGATGGGCCAGTCCAATGCTCTGGCAGTGCTGGCGGCCGGCGAACGTGGCAGCTTCCTCAAGGCGCCGGATATGTACATGGAGAAACTGGTGGTGGGTCCGGGCGCGAAAGGCTGTATTGACCTCGACAAACCATTGCAGGAAAACCTGGAGAATGTCGCCGCGGCGCTACATAAACCGCTCAGCAACCTGACGGTCATCACCCTGGCCAAACCTCGTCACGATAAAGTGATCGCTGAGATGCAAAACCTCGGCGTACGCGTTTTTGCGGTGCCGGACGGCGATGTGGCGGCCTCAATTCTGACCTGTATGCCTGACAGCGAAGTAGACGTGATGTACTGCATCGGCGGCGCACCGGAAGGCGTGGTGTCGGCTGCGGTGATCCGCGCGCTGGACGGTGATATGCAAGGCCGTCTGCTGCCTCGCCATAAAGTCAAAGGCGACAGTGACGACAACCGTATCTGGGGTGCTAAAGAGCTGGAACGCTGTCAGGAGATGGGGGTTGAAGCTGAAGTGATCCTCAAGCTGGAAGATATGGCGCGCAGCGATAATGTAATTTTCTCCGCTACCGGTATTACTAAAGGTGATCTGCTGGAAGGCATTACCCGCCAGGGCAATATTGCCACCACCGAGACGCTGCTGATTCGTGGCCGCTGCCGTACCATTCGCCGCATCAAGTCGATTCACTATCTGGAGCGTAAAGATCCGGAAGTGCGTGAAGCGATTCTGTAAGCGCACAGTGAATGGCCGCTATCGCGGATACCGATAGCCGCACAAACAAAAAAGACCGCCGCAGCGGTCTTTTTTACATCTGATACTCAGCAGCCGGCTTAGAACAGCTCTTCCGCAACTTTGTACAGATCTTTGCGCACCGGGCGCTTCATGTTTTCAATCGCGTCGATGATGTCGTGGTGAACCAGCTGCTCTTTCTGGATACCGACACAGCGGCCGCCGTAGCCTTCCATCAGCAGGTGCACAGCGTAGTTACCCATGCGCGATGCCAGCACACGGTCAAACGCAGTTGGTTTACCGCCACGCTGAATGTGACCAAGAATCGTCGCGCGGGTTTCGCGGCCAGTCGCTTTCTCAATCTCTTTCGCCAGTTGGTTGGCGTCCATCATCAGCTCAGTCAGCGCGATAATCGCGTGTTTTTTGCCTTTCTTGATGCCATCCTGAATGTTGGAGATCAACTGCTCCATGTCCAGGCCGGTTTCCGGTGTGATGATGTACTCACAACCACCCGCCACTGCTGACATCAGGGTCAGGTCACCACAGTGACGTCCCATGATCTCAACAATAGAGATACGCTGGTGTGACGATGAAGTGTCACGCAGACGGTCAATCGAATCGATCACTGTGTTGAGTGCAGTCAGGTAACCAATGGTGTAATCCGTGCCCGCGATATCGTTATCGATAGTGCCTGGCAGACCGATACATGGGTAACCCATTTCAGTCAGTTTCTTCGCACCCATGTACGAACCGTCACCACCGATCACAACCAGTGCATCAATGCCGTGTTTTTTCAGGTTTTCGATCGCTTTTTCACGCACTTCGACTTCACGGAACTGTGGGAAACGTGCCGAGCCCAGGAAGGTACCACCGCGGTTAATTACATCAGACACGCTTGAGCGATCCAGCTGCTTGATGCGATCTTCGTACAGGCCCTGATAGCCGTCGTAGATACCATACACTTCCAGACCTGCGCCCAAGGCAGTACGAACCACGCCGCGAATTGCAGCATTCATGCCCGGGGCGTCGCCGCCACTTGTCAAAATACCGATCTTCTTAATCATGCTCACCCTCGATTTTTGGGAACTTAATATAATTTTTCTACACCGCCCGCTAACGACATTCAGGCGGCAAAAGCATTGTTATCTGTGCGTTATGTTACATTTCCTAAATAGGAATACTACAGTTATTGCACGATTTTCTGTAACTTTTTTACTTATGTAAGAGTATTACAGTTTTAGCCATTCCGGTTGTTGATTCACATCAGGATCAGGTTTCTTTCATGAACTGAGAAAAGATAGTCAAGATCACTGATATTTGCCTTACCAGCCCTGAAATTTTTGCTTCCTTTCCACTCCGAATACCACGGAGTAAGGGTCCTGGTGAATCAGCACATCGGCGCCCGGAAATGCCTTGCGCAGCTTCGCTTCGACAATATCGGAAATACGGTGTGCTTCAATCAGGGGAATATTGTCATCGAGTTCCAGATGCAACTGGATAAATCTTACAGGCCCGGACATACGGGTACGCAGCTGATGCACCCCCATCACCCCTTCCACAGATAATGAAATAGTGCGGATCTGAACCAGCTCTTCATCCGGCAGTTTATGATCCAGCAGAGTATGCACCGCGTGGTAAGCCATCCGGTAAGCGCTGTATAAAATGTAGATACCAATACCGACCGCAAATACCGCATCAGCCTGCTTGATACCGAACCAGCTCAGCCCCAGCGCAACCATGATCGCCGCATTCATCAGTAAATCGGACTGATAATGCAGTGAATCAGCCGCAATCGCCTGGCTGCCGGTTTTGGCCACCACGGCCCGTTGAAACATCACCAGAGCCGCCGTGACCACCATGGCAAACGCACTGACATAAATACCGTATTCCGGAGACTGCAATTCATGCGGGCGGAAAAAGCGGTCGACCCCGTTCAGAATCAGAAAGCAGGCAGAACCGGAAATAAACATAGCCTGAGCCAGCGCAGCCAGCGATTCGGCTTTACCGTGCCCGAAGGTATGCTCCCGGTCAGCGGGCTGCAGCGAATAGCGCACCACCACCAGGTTGACCACCGACGCCGCAATGTCGAGCACCGAATCAATCAGAGAAGCCAGCAGGCTGACCGAAACCGGTCACCCACCAGGCGGCAATTTTACAAATCAGCAGCAGTGTCGCGACCGCAGTGGCCGTCCACGCCGCGGTGGTGACAAGTCGGGCGTATTCCTGTTTCATATCACGTTACCAAATCAAAACAATGGCTTAATTATGGTTCATCGCGGATTGGCGGGAACTTAAAACAAAAACGGTAGTAAGTGATAAGGTTACATCGCCAAACACAACCTTACACAAACTACCGTTTTCATGCCGAATCATACTTTCCTATCCTCGTTCTGGGAAGGCTTTCATGTCGTAAAGTCTGTACAAACGTCTTCTCTCATCACGATTACTCTCCAACCCAGCACGACTGCTCGATGTTCATGTGGGCAACATGTTCAAGCCATACATGATTATCAGTGGCGCACGATTAAGGAAGCGACGATTCTCGGCGTACCCGTCGAGCTATCCCTACAAACAAGGCGTATAAAGTGCCCTGACTGCGGTATCAAAACCGAATCTATTTCTTGGCTTGAACCTTTTGCTCGCCTGACTAACCGCTTAAGACGTTACATTGAGCAGTTGCTGCCTCTTCTTCCTATCAAACATATCGCCCAGATGACGGGGGTTCATTGGCATACGATTAAGGCGATAGATAAACGTCGGCTACAACATGCGGTGCCAGAGGTTAACTGGGCAGAGCTGAGACAGCTGGTCATGGATGAGTTTGCTCTCTTCAAGGGACATCGTTATGCCACTGTTATCGCGGATGCTAAGACGCATCAAGTGCTTTGGATAGGCGTTGGACGCAGCCGAAAAGATATCCGTCCCTTCTTTGAATTACTCGGTGAGCATGGCCAGAACATAGAAGCGGTTGCAATGGATATGAATACGGCTTTCGACCTCGAAGTGCAGCGACATTGTCCTAACGCCCGCATTGTGTACGATTTATTCCATGTGGTCGCAAAATTTGGTCGGGAAGTGATGGATAGAGTCAGAGTTGACCAAGCTAATCAACTCAAACAGGACAAGAAAGCGCGCCAATGGGTGAAACGTTCACGCTGGGTTTCTCCTCAAAAACAGAGGTAATTTAGACAGTAAACAGGAGAGCTATCTGAGTGAGATACTGAGTATGAACAAAGACTTAATGGTGACGTATTTACTTGGCTCTCAGCTAAAAGAGTTATGGAGGTGCGAGTCAGAAAGCGAAGCGGAAGACTTATGGGACGTATGGTGGGAGCAAGTTCAAGAAAGCGGGATCAAGCCGCTTATGGACTTCGCGAGAAAGCTCAAACCGTATCTTCATGGCATCGTTGCTTCTGCAAGCTACCCACTCAATACCTGTACGCTCGAAGGGATAAACAACAAGATAAAGTTAATCAAACGAATGGGCTACGGCTACCGAGATATCGATTACTTTTTTTTAAAGATAAAAGCGGCTTTCCCCGGAAAGCCGCGATGAACCTTAATTATACCCACATAGTGCTTGAATGTGAGTAAAAGATCATCACGCTCTGGCCGCAGCAACAGGCGGTAAGCCACAACGAAAACAGGCAGCCGAAGCTGCCTGTGGTGTATTTCAGTGCGATTATTGCGCCGATGCTGGTACTGGCTTTTTGCCTTGCTGACCTTTGTCGCCTTGATAACCATGCTCACCTTTCGAGCCTGGGTGTCCGCCACGCGGCCCTTCTTTCCAGCACTGCGTCATGCGCTCTTGTTGCAGTGACTCAAACTGGCTTTTCTGTTCCGCAGTCAGGACATTGAGCATCTGATGACGCTTCTCCATCATGCGCACCCGGTGCTCGACTTGTTTTTCCGCCATCTGTTTGGCCAGTGCAGTCGCCGCGGCTTTATCAAAGTTTGGCGCCAGCATTAATGCGCGCTCTTGCTGATGCAGCGCCTGCATCTCTTCTCTCATGCCTGCACGCGGCTGCTTTTTCATCTCTGCACGGCCTTGCTCGCGCAGGTTGCGCAGCTGCTCTTGTTGCGCATCGCTCAGGTTCAGTTGCTTAAACAGAGCTCGTTCAGCGCCGGGACCACAGTCACGGTCGTGCGGTCCTTTATCTCCACCCGCAGCCAATACGCTGGTGGCGCCAAGTGTGGCAGGTAAAATCAGTGCGGCAAGCATCCATTTTTTTACGTTTTTCATCATCGTATCCTCTCAGGTTTCACATTTACTTACAGGCTGCTTTCGCAACGCTTGAGGTTAGAATACAAACTGCCAGGTAAAGTGACGTTTAGAGTGCGTAAATCTACGTAAAGAGTGCAATCGGCGCTGATTCAGCGCACTATTTCGCAGTAAACTACATTCATCAACGCGGTTTTACGAGGCAGTTATGGCGCACATTCTTCTTATTGATGACGACACCGAGCTCACCAGCCTGTTAAAAGAGGTCCTGAGCTATGAAGGGTTTGAGGTATCCGAGGCCAACGATGGCGAGGCGGGATTACAGGCGGTAGGTGAACAGACCGATCTGATCCTGCTCGATGTCATGATGCCGAAAATGAACGGTATGGAAACCCTGAAAAAGCTGCGCGAAAACTGGCAAACGCCGGTCCTGATGCTGACCGCCAAGGGTGAAGAAATTGACCGCGTGATAGGCCTTGAGCTCGGCGCAGACGACTACCTGCCCAAACCATTCAGTGACCGTGAACTGCTGGCACGCATCCGCGCTATTTTGCGCCGCACCAATCCGCATCAGCCGGCCAAAACGTCTGATGTAATCGAGTGTCAGGATCTGCAGCTTTATCCCGGAAAGCAAGAAGCCTATTGTCAGGGTGAGCTGCTCGATCTGACCAGCACTGAATTTGCCCTGCTGGCCCATTTCGTCCAGAATCCGGGCGAAACCCTGACGAAAGAGTCGCTCAGCCTGGACGTGCTCGGCAAACATCTGGCCGCGTTTGACCGCGCCATCGACATGCATGTCTCGAACCTGCGCAAAAAGCTGCCCGAGCGCAGCGATGGCAAACCGCGAATTAAAACTCTGCGCGGACGCGGCTATCTGATGGTGCTGGAGGATTGATGCGCTTACCCAAGTTCAACAACCTGTACGGCCGTATTTTTGCCATCTTCTGGTTTACCATGATGCTGGTGGTGATTGCTGTGTTGTCGCTGCCCCATCTTGATCCGCGCAAATCACGCGATATGCCGGCCGAGGCATACCAGCGCATGCTGCAACATAAAGAGGCGCTCGAAGATCGCTTTAGCGGCGATAAGAACCTGGCCCGAATCATCAAGGAAACTGGAGAGCCGCGCCGACGAACCGCATGAGAAAGGACCGCGCTTTTTTGTTACCGATCAGGAAGGCAATATCCTCACCACACGCAAACACCCTGATTTCAAACTGAAAGCACTACGTAACTTTACTACCAGTATCGAATCGGTGGAACAACCGCAACAACGCCTATATGGCCGCTATATGATAGCCGGACCAGCACCGATCAGCCTGGCAGGACAGGATTTACTGCTGTATGTCGGCCTGCGCTGGGATCAGCCGCCACCATTTCTGCTGCGCCTGTTTGATCGCCCGCTGCAGCTGTTACTGGCCGTGATGCTGGTCAGCACACCGCTGCTGCTGTGGCTGGCCTGGGCACTGAGCCAGCCGGCACAACGCCTGGCTCAGGCCGCACAACGTGTCGCGCGTGGTGAATTTGAGGTAGATGCCAGTCTGGAAAAAGGCACCACTGAGTTTCGCCAGGCCGGACGCAGCTTCAACCAGATGGTAGAAGCGGTCAATCAGATGATTTCCGGTCAGCAGCGTTTGCTGTCCGACATCTCGCACGAGCTGCGCTCTCCGCTGACCAGACTGAGAATGGCCAATGCACTGGCCACCCGTAAGCAGGGTTCCAGCCCGGAACTGGAGCGCATCGATACCGAAGCTCAGCGTTTGGAGCAGATGATTGGTGAACTGCTGGAATTGTCGCGCATGCAGACCAACAGTCAGATGAGTCGCGAAGTACAGCCATTGAGCAGCCTGTGGGAAGAACTGCTCAGCGATGCCCAGTTTGAAGCAGAGCAGATGAACAAGACTCTGACCATGGAAGACATTCCGAACCGCCATATCTCAGGCAATCCGCCACTGCTGATGAGCGCGCTCGAGAACATAGTGCGTAACGCGATTCACTATGGCCACGACAAAATCGCGGTCCACTTCTCGGCTTCAGCCCAGCAGGTGACGGTCAGCGTCGAAGATAACGGCGAAGGTGTACCGGACAGCGAGCTGGAGGAGATCTTCCGTCCGTTTTACCGTGTTTCTACCGCGCGGGATCGCCACAGTGGTGGGACCGGGCTGGGGCTGGCCATCACTGAAAGCGCCATTCGCCAGCACAGTGGTAAGATTGCCGCCAGCCGCAGCGAGCTGGGCGGTTTGAAAGTCACCTTCACCCTGCCGTTACAGGACTGACCCGGCCGGGAGAGCGCCCGCTCTTCCGGCTGAACAAAAACCACACAAAAGACATAGTTGATAATGAGAATGGTTATCAATATTATCTATATTGATTGAACGGAGGATCAACTATGTCGCATACATTCCCTGAACTGCCTTACGCCTACGATGCCCTGGAACCTTACATCGATGCGCAAACCATGCAAGTGCACTACAGCAAGCACCACCGCACTTACTACGATAAATTTATGACCGCGATTAAAGGTACCGAGTACGAGCAAACCCCGCTCGATGAGTTGTTTGCGCGTATTTCTACCCTGCCTGCAGCGATTCGTAACAACGGCGGTGGCTACTACAATCACATCCTGTACTGGAACTGCATGGCTCCGGAAGGCGGCGGCCAGCCTGAAGGCGAACTGGCCGATGCCATCGAGCGCACGTTCGGCAGTTTCAGCCAGTTCCAGCAACAGTTTTCCGACGCAGCCGTCAACACCTTCGGCTCTGGTTTTGTCTGGCTGGTGGTACGTGATGGTGAACTGGTGATCAGCTCAACCAGCAATCAGGACAATCCGCTGATGGACATTGCCAATGTACGCGGAGAACCGATTCTGGCTCTGGATGTATGGGAACACGCGTACTACATCAGCTATCAGAACCGTCGACCTGACTACATCACCGCCTGGTGGAATGTAGTGAACTGGCAGGCCGTCGCAGAAAACTACGCGGTTGCCAAAGCGCTCGCCGCCTGATAATCCGCCCGGTGGCAGCCCCTCCCCAGCTGCTGCCGTTTTTCGTTATCCAAATCGGCACTTATCTGGGTATATCGGCTTGTCTGGGTATATACTGCGGCGTTCAATCACCAAGGAACGCAAAAGCCATGTTAGACATCGCCCTGTATGAACCTGAAATTGCGCCCAACACGGGTAACATTATTCGACTGTGTGCCAACTGCGGTGCCAACCTGCATCTGATTGAACCTCTGGGCTTCGATCTGGAGGAGAAGAAGGTTCGCCGAGCCGGACTGGATTACCATGATTTGGCACGGGTCACCCGCCACAAAGATTATCAGGCCTTTCTCGATTACCTGGCTGAACGTGGTGAATACCGCATTTTTGCCTGCACCACTAAAACGACCGGTCATCACGTCGATGCCCGCTACCAGGATGGTGATGTGCTGCTGTTCGGACCGGAAACCCGCGGACTGCCGGCCGATCTGATTGCGGCTCTGCCCCCTGAGCAGCGAATCCGCATTCCCATGATGCCAGAGGCGCGCAGCCTCAATTTGTCCAATGCTGTGGCCATCATCGCATTCGAAGCCTGGCGCCAGATGGACTTTGCCGGCGCGGTTTAAGTACCAAAGCTTTGAAGTTTAAATAAACCGCCTTCAGGTTTAAGTAATTAAGCTCTCAGGTGAGTAACCATACTCTCAGAGTTAAGCAGCCAAAATCTGGGAGAGCGATGGGAAAAACGCCCGGTCCGGAAAAAGCAAAAGCTCTCGCAGACGAGAGCTTTTTTAGCTTTGGGGTTATGGCAGGCCGAAAGCCCTAATGGCGATCCAGCTTGTCGTGATCTGAGTCGTCTTTACGCTCATATTCGCCATCAAAGGTCTGTCCGCCCCGGCCATGTTGATCCGGGCCGCGCTCATGCGGGCCGGACTGAAATCCCCCGGCCGACATATTGGTCACCACCACTTTGGTCATCAAATACTTAGCCAGCATCGCCCGCGGGCGTGGCAGCAATATCAGCATTCCCATGGTATCGGTCATAAAACCAGGCGTCAGCAACAGCACGCCAGCCACCGCCAACATAACCCCCTCAACGATCTGCTGAGCCGGTATTTCGCCGCGCTGCATACGCTGCTGCACCGACAGCAGAGTCGCCAGACCCTGGCTGCGCACCAGTGAAGCACCAACAAATGCGGTGATCAACACCAGAGCCAAAGTCGGCCATAAGCCCAGCATACCGCCCACCTGAATAAACAGGCCGATTTCGATCACCGGCACCGCAATAAACATCATCAATAATATCGGAAACACTGTCCCTCCTTTGTTGGCTTCAACATTAGCGTCAAGGGCAATCTTGTTCAAGCAATCAGCTCACAGCCATAATATAAAAAATTATTGCCCATGAGGAAAAAATCTATTGCAATTAATTCAATGAGATAGACGTAAGTTATTGCTGTAACTGAAATTGTGGTTGGAAATTCATCCGCAAGTCGACTACCTTAAATACACAGATCTAACTCAACAAGTGGCATAATGAGACGAGTTACCAATACACTAAAAAAAACGGTAATTCTGTGGCTGGGTTTAACGCTGATTCCACTCGGCTTTTATTACCATTTATCCAATAAAGCGCATCAGTTCCTGCTCAACCAGCTTGAAGTGCAGGGCTTACAATTTCTTTCGTTTGTTGATGCGAAGGCCAGCCGCACTCATGCTCAAATTCAGAAAAGCTTCTACCAACTCAGTCATTCACCACTGCTGGTCGACTACGCCAGTCATCGCGATCCTCAGTTCCGCCGTTATCTCGAAAGCCAGTGGTCGTTAACCTCGTTTAATTCCGGCCTGTTTTATCAGCTGCGTTTTCTTGACCTTGCCGGTAAAGAAGTCATCCGCGTCGATTACACCCCGCAAATGACCCAGCCTTTTGTGGTACCACAAGAACAACTGCAGGATAAAGGTCATCGTGATTATTTTATTTACGCCCGCCAGCTGGCCGTCGGAGAGCAGGGCTACTTTGGTATCGATCTCGAGTATGAACACGGCCTGCCCCTCATCCCCTACAAGCCGGGCTTTCGTATTCTGTATCCGCTTGACACAGAGCAGCAGCGCCTTGGCTATTTTATCGCTAACCTCGATGTAATGGCGGTCATCAAACAAATTACGTCCAATAACCAGAACCTCAGTGTCGACTTTGTCGACCGCCAGGGTTATTTCATCGTCAGCAGCGATGAAGACAAGCTGTTTGGTGACTTAATCCAAAGCCGGGCAGCGCATAACCTGCCCAACGAGCACCCTGAGGTGTGGCAGGCGATGCAAGCCAGTAATAACGCCAAGGGCAGCATTATCACTAAACAGGGGCTGTTTATCTATCAGCGCTTTGATAATCAGCTGTTTTCTTCGGTGGGCGGACTAATGCTGCTCACTCATTACACACCTGATATGTTGAGTGCGATGTTCGCCCCACGCGACGCCGAGATACTCAACGATGCCATCGTCATCTGGCTGCTGCTGGGTATTGCGTCGGTGATTCTGGCCATGTTCTGGATTGCGCACAAAAGCATTAAAATGGATAAAACCTATGCCCAGTTTGTAATTGAAAACGGCGTGGCCATTGTGTTCACCAATCGTGAGCACCGCATTTTACGCGTCAACAAGCGCTTTTGTGACATGGTAGGAATGGAGCCGTTCGCATTGCAAGGGCGCAGTGTGCTTAACTTTTTACCTTCACGCCTCAAACAGCGCGAGATGCAGGCTGATCTGATCAAACAGGGCAACTGGGAAGGACAATATACCCTGCAAAACCCATATGGTGATGAAGTGGTGTGTAAAACCGAAGTAAGTGCCCTGAGCAGCAAGCTGAAAAAAGTGCAGTATTATGTCTATTCATTTACCGATATCTCAGAGCATCATAATGCAATCATCGAGCTGAAAGAGCGCAGCGAAACGCGATCCGGCCACCGCGTTGTGGAACAAGAAAAAGTTCGAAAATATGCTCAACTACCACACCCGCCTGCATCAGCGTTATCCGGACGAGCCGCCAGCCTGCCTGGCCGTGATAGACATCGACTCGTTCAAAGACATCAATGATACGCTCGGCCATGCGGTCGGCGATGTGGTTATCTTGCATGTCGCCCAGCAGTTACAGACTCTGCTGCGTGATACCGATTTTATCGCCCGCATCGGCGGTGATGAGTTCGCAGTCATTATTCAGCACACCGATATCCATCAGGCCGACAAACTGATGCAACGCGTGTGCAGTGCTATCGCCAACTGGCCGCAATACAAGGTCACCATCAGTGTCGGAGTGGCGGAAGTCACCAACGATGCCATTCAGACCGCAACCAATGCCGACAAAGCCATGTACCGCTCCAAACGCAAAGGCAAAAACTGTGTCTCGTTGCATGGCTTTGAAAATCTGACGGTGGTCGAACCTCAACAATCGTGATCTTTAACGCAACAAAAAGTGATCAACTTCCTGTTTTTTCTTGATGACTTGAGTATGATGTGCGACTAAAGTCAGGATCGATTTTGCAGCCAAAAACTCTGATGAACGGATTCTTAAGGCAGAAGTGGCTAACTAGTTGCAATCTAATCAGAATAATTATCTTAAGGATCCTGTTATGGCTCAAATCACTGAAGCCCAAATGACATCTTCCCCTTCCCCAGCCACACGAATTGAAGAAGATTTACTCGGCCAGCGTCACGTTCCCGCAGACGCTTATTATGGCATCCACACCCTGCGTGCGATCGAAAACTTTAACATCTCAAATGTGACCATTTCTGATGTGCCTGAGTTTGTACGTGGCATGGTGATGACCAAAAAAGCGGCGGCTCTGGCCAACAAAGAACTGAGCGTCGTACCAAAAGATGTCGCCAATTACATTATCCAGGCTTGTGATCTGATTCTTGAGACCGGTAAGTGTATGGACCAGTTTCCCGTCAGACGTATTCCAGGGTGGTGCCGGCACTTCGGTCAACATGAACACCAACGAAGTGATCGCCAACGTCGCTCTGGAACTTATGGGTAAAGAGAAAGGCCAGTACCAGTTCATCAACCCGAACGATCACGTCAATAAGAGCCAGTCGACCAACTGTGCTTATCCGACCGGTTTCCGCATCGCGGTTTACAACAGCGTGCTGAAGTTAATTGATGCGATTGAATACCTTAAAGGCGCATTCGAGCTTAAGAGCCAGGAATTCAAAACCATCCTCAAGATGGGCCGTACCCAGTTGCAGGACGCTGTGCCTATGACTGTAGGCCAGGAATTCCATGCCTGGGCTGTGACGCTGAACGAAGAAATTCGTGCCCTGCAGTACACTTCAAAACTGCTGCTCGAAGTCAACCTGGGTGCGACCGCCATCGGTACTGGTCTTAATACCGCACCGGGTTACCAGGCGGCGGCGGTGAAACACCTGGCACAAGTAACTGGCCTGGAAGTGGTTCCGGCAGAAGACCTGATTGAAGCAACCTCAGACTGTGGCGCTTATGTAATGACCCACGGCGCCCTCAAACGTCTGGCGGTGAAACTGTCGAAAATCTGTAACGACCTGCGTTTACTGTCTTCAGGTCCGCGCGCCGGCCTGAACGAACTTAACCTGCCTGAACTGCAAGCGGGTTCATCCATCATGCCTGCCAAGGTAAACCCTGTGGTACCGGAAGTGGTGAACCAGGTTTGTTTTAAAGTACTGGGTAACGACAATACCGTCTCGTTCGCAGCAGAAGGCGGCCAACTGCAGCTCAACGTGATGGAACCTGTCATTGCTCAGGCGATGTTTGAGTCGATTTCACTGCTGTCTAACGCTTGTGTGAACCTGCGTGACAAATGTATCGATGGCATCACAGTGAACAAAGAGATCTGTGAAGGCTACGTGTTTAACTCTATCGGTATCGTTACCTATCTGAACCCTTACATTGGCCACCATGAAGGTGACATTGTCGGTAAGATCTGTGCAGAGACCGGTAAGAGTGTACGTGAAGTGGTCCTGGAGCGTGGTTTGCTGACCGAAGAAGAACTGGATGATATTTTCTCGGTCCAGAAACCTGATGCACCCGCAGTACAAAGCCAAACGCTACGAATAAGCTGTTTGCCCCATCAGGCCCCTCGGGGCCTGATTTTTTTATCCCTCCCGGCCCTGCGTGAGCATTGCTCAGTGACCGCGCCCCGTTATCCGTTCACACCGCCCGGTGGCGATAAATTCGCTCGCCGAGGAAACCAAACCGGTGGTAGACCGGTCTGATTGATTAAGCGGATTAAATCCGGGTCGGCTCTGCCCGGTCCGCCGCCTTGTTGTTCACAGACGAGGGTTCTTAACAGACGAGGGTAGTTAACAGACAAGGCCAACTGCAAAGGCCCGCAGAGATAGCAATATGCCAACGGCTTGATGAAATTTGACACAATGCGCCGAACTCAACGATAGTTCAGGTATAGTATGGGCGTTCACTTATTCAGAATATCCTAATGATGCGACTAATTTTTTCCCTAATTCTACTGCTGTGCGGCGCACTCAATTCACCCGCTTTTGCCGCATTTGGTAACAGTAACCCATTAACACTGGGCAACAGCAACAGCCGTTTTGTTACGGTGGATGAAGCGTTTGCCTTCAGTTACTTCCAGCAAGGCAATCAAATCTACCTCGATTGGCAGGTCAAACCGGGCTATTACCTGTATCAGGATCGCATCACGCTGCAGGGTAAAGATGTGCAGACCGGTCAGCTCGCATTACCGCCGGGTGAGCCTTATCATGATGAATTTTTCGGTGACGTGACTATCTACACCACCCCGCTGTCGGTCAATGTCCCGCTCAGCCAGTATCAGGCCGGAGCGCAGCTGACCATACAGTATCAGGGCTGCGCCAAGGCTGGCTTCTGTTACCCGCCGGAGACCCGGGTGATCGAGGTGAATCATTTTACTGACAGCAGCACGCCACCACCGGCGAAGACCCCAGTGGTAAAAGCGGCAGCGCTGACGCCGCCAACATCGCTGCCGAGCTCGCCTCAGGACTCACTGGCCTCACAACTGGCCGCTGCATGGTGGACACCGCTGCTGTTTTTACTGCTCGGCATCGGCCTCGCGTTTACCCCGTGTGTGCTGCCGATGTATCCGATCCTGACCAGTATCGTGCTGGGCGGAAACCCGCTTTCACAACGCCGCACCCTGTTGCTCAGCCTGGTCTATGTGCAAGGTATGGCACTGACTTATACCCTGCTCGGTTTGGTCGTCGCCCAGGCTGGTTTACAGTTTCAGGCCGCGCTGCAGCATCCGTATATATTAATCGGCCTGAGTCTGTTATTTGTCGTGCTGGCACTGTCGATGTTCGGACTCTACACCATCCAGTTGCCCGGCAAAGTTCAGACCTGGCTGACTAACCTGAGTAATCAGCAACAAGGCGGCAGCCTGGCTGGCGTGCTTGCCATGGGTGCGATATCCGGTCTGGTCTGCTCGCCCTGCACCACGGCGCCTCTGTCCGGAGCCTTATTGTACGTGGCCCAAAGCGGTGATTTACTGACTGGCGGGATTGCGCTGTACGCGCTGGCGCTGGGCATGGGCATTCCGCTGATTCTGGTCGCGATGTTCGGTAACCGTCTGCTGCCAAGAGGCGGCGCCTGGATGGACCGGGTCAAAACCCTGTTTGGTTTCATCCTGCTCGCCGCGCCGGTTTTCCTGCTGGAGCGCCTGCTGCCGGAGAGCTGGTCCACCGTTTTATGGTCAGCACTGGGCCTGGCCGCTTTCGGCTGGCTGTACCATGTCAAAAACAGCCTGCCGTTTGCTGGCTGGAAACAGAGCCTGCTCGGCATCATTGCCATTCTTGGCTTACTGGCCTCAGCGCAGCCAGCCCTGAACCACTGGTTTATGCCCGGCAGCGCCCAGGTGCAAAACGCGCCACAGATTGAGTTCACCCGCATAGCCGATGTTGCCGAACTTAATCAGCAACTGGCTAAAGCACGCACGGAAGGTAAAGCGGTGATGCTCGACTTCTACGCCGACTGGTGTGTGGCGTGTAAAGAGTTCGAGAAGTACACCTTCCACCAGCCAGATGTCGAGCACAAGTTGAGTAGCTTCGTGCTACTGCAAGCGGATGTGACCCGCAACCAGCCACAGGATATCGAACTGCTGCGTCAGTTGCAGGTACTCGGCCTGCCAACCATCGCGTTTCTGGGATACGCAGGGGCAGGCACTGGACTCGGCGCGTATCACCGGCTTCCTGCCCGCAGACGAGTTCCTCACCCATCTGCAGCAGCATAAGCTGTAACCAAGATCTAAGCTGTCGTCTCTGCAACCAGATATTTTAGCCGGCAAACTAAGCGGCTGAAATATCTGGTGTCCGTTGCCGCTTGCGCCGCTAATACCACCAGACTGCCCGCTCTTACGATACTCAACCCGCGCATAGTGTGCGCTGGATAGCTCACTCTCCGGTACTCATCCCTGCCTCTCAACCTTCAATATGTGCCAGAACTCACTACAACTCATCCCACACTTCGTGATTTTTGCTCCAGGTTAAGATTTTTTCTGGCACCAAATTATCTTTGCCAAACTGACTCACACTTTGTAGACCCCGACAGCTTCTAGCATGACGACTGAATAAATCCCGGGATGCACCGGATAAATCATAATAATCAGGAGTCAACCACGTGAACAAACCTACTCTGCCTCATTCGTTAATCTGGCAGGCGATGCTGCCGGTTATCGCCGCCGGGGTTCTGGCCGGCTGTAATTCTTCATCTGACCCACAAGCGGAGAGCAGTCCCCAAACGGTCACCGTGTATTACAAAGCCAGCGATGCAGTGACGACTTTCAGCTCTGACAGCAATGCCTACCAGAACGCCAGTCTGTATGTCTGGAACGATGACAACTGTAATGCCTTTGCCGGCGATACCAGCAGCGCATCTGACTGGAATCAGGGTTTAGCCCCTGATGGTATCGACGGTGAATTCGGTGCGTACTGGCAGCTCACTGTCAATCAGGATGCAACCCAGTGTGTCAACTTCATTCCTCGCGTGGACGGCAATAAAGTCCTTGGCGAATATGATGCCAAAATCGATCTGACCCAACTCGGCGCAGACAACCAGGTTTATACCCAGCAAGGTGTCGCAGCTGTCTATCCGGAGTTAATCCCGCTGGCTGACCTGCCCGCCGATACCACCCGCATTTATCTGCACAGTGAAGACGGCGACAGCTCCAACTTTACCCTGCATGTCTGGAATGAAGGCGAATGTACCAGCTATGCTGACAGTAATACGACCTGGCCGGGTTTAACCCCCACCGGCTTCAGCCCGACCTATGGAGCCTATTGGGATTTGCCGACTAACAGCGACAACAACTGCATCAATATCATCCCCAACAGTCATAGCAACGGCGATTACCAGACGGCCAACCTGAGTTTCGATTTCGCTCAGCAGGGTGCGATAGGTCCGATCGGATTTGTGTTTAAGGGCACCGACAAAGTTTATTATCAGCCTCTCGCCCGGTTACCGCAGACCCAGGTCGAATTAAGCGGCGCCAGTGCCATTTTTGCCGACGCAAATACCTTGCTGATAGCGTCAGCTGAGGCAACCTCTGTGGCCTTGTATTACTCAGCAGACGCCAGTATGAGCTTTGACGGCAACAGTAAAACGGTGAGTGGTTTTGATGCCGTGGTCAGCTCTGCTCAGGCAGCCAGTGACGGCTGGCAGAGCCGCAAACCCCACCTGGCCGGAGAGTTTCACGCCTTTCGCTTTGACTTTGCTGATGCCTCGCTCGATCTGAAAACCCTGCTTAAGGGGCAGCTATGGCTGGTGGCCAGCGACAGCAGCGGTGTGATAGCCGCAACCGAAGTGCAGCCGGCCAGTGCCCTGGATGCACTCTATGCCGATGCAGCCAGTCAGCTTGAGTACGGTGCTGTCGTCAACGGCAATACCACCAGCTTCCGCCTCTGGGCCCCAACCGCCCAATCGGTAGAGCTGATGGCCTATGATGACGATAAACAGCTGCAGGCGACGCTGGCGATGAACTGGGATCAGGGCTCAGGCAGCTGGTTTATTAACGATACCAGTCTGAGCCATGGTGATTTCTATCGGTACCGGGTCAAGGTCTACCATCCGGTGACCGATCAAGTCGAAGAGTACGAGGTGACCGATCCGTACTCACACAGCCTGGCGCTCAACTCGCAATACAGCCAGGTGGTTAACTTAGACAGTGCCGATGTCACTCCCAGCGGCTGGACAACGCTCACTGCACCTCACGCACAAAGTAATCCGGCCCAATTTGTGTTGTATGAAGCGCACGTACGTGACTTTTCCGCTTCAGATACCAGCATGCCCGCCCAATATCGCGGCAAGTTCAGCGCGTTCAGTCAGAGTGATTCTGCATCCGTGAGCCACCTAAAAGCACTGGCGGACTCAGGCGTCACCCATCTGCATCTGCTGCCGGTCTTTGATATTGCGACCATCAATGAAAACCCGGATCAAGTGGCCGATATCGACCAGCCATTCAGTAAGCTGTGCCAACTGCAGTCAAGTGTCAGCGCCGACAGCGAGTTTGGCGCTTACTGCGCCGGGAATGACACTCTGGCCGAGGTGTTCAGCGCTTTGCAAAGCGATGATCAACAGACTCAGGCCGTGCAGCGCCTGAATGCCCTGGTGCGTGATGTTGACAGTTTTAACTGGGGCTACGACCCATACCACTACACCGTACCGGAAGGCTCATATTCCAGCGATCCTGACGGACTGACCCGCATCCGCGAATTCCGCTCGATGATCATGGCGATCAAACAGGACATCGGCCTGAATGTGGTGATGGATGTGGTTTATAACCATACCAATGAAGCGGGCGTGTCCTCCAAATCGGTGCTCGACCGGATCGTACCCTGGTATTATCAGCGTCTGAATGAGTTCTCAGGCCAGGTGGAAAACTCGACCTGCTGCTCCAACACCGCGCCGGAAAACCGCATGTTTGCCAAACTGATTGATGACTCGATCAGTACCTGGGTGCGCGACTACAAAATTGACGCTTTCCGCTGGGATTTGATGGGCCACCATCCTCTGGCGCAAATCCAGCATACGCTGCAAGCCGCCCAGACGATTAATCCGGATGTCTACTTCTATGGTGAAGGCTGGAACTTTGGTGAAGTGGCCGATGACCGCATGTTTGTCCAGGCCAGTCAGGCTCATCTGGGCGGCACAGGTATCGGCTCATTTTCGGATCGCCTGCGTGACGCCGTGCGTGGTGGTGGTCCGTTCGACAGCCAGCAAGCGCTGCGCGCCAATCAGGGCTTTGGTAACGGTATCTACGTACAGCCAAATGAACTGGCCGCGAGCGATAATTTAGCCACCGCCTTACATCTTGCCGATTTGGTCCGGCTTGGCATGGCAGGTAACCTGAAAGCATTCACCTTTACCGACAGCCAGGATCACACGATCACGGGTGCCGAGCTGGACTATAACGGTCAGGCCGCCGGTTATGCCGAAGATGCATGGGAGATTCAGAACTATGTCTCCAAACACGACAACCAGACCTTATGGGATAACAACCAATACAAAATCGACTATGCCGCGTCTGCTGACATCCGGGTAAGAATGCAGGCTGTCAGCCTCTCTTCAGCCATGCTTGGCCAGGGAGTACCGTTTATCCACATGGGCAGTGAGCTGCTGCGTTCCAAGTCGATGCAACGCGACTCGTACGATTCCGGTGACTGGTTCAACCGGGTTGATTTCAGTATGCAAGACAATAACTGGGATGTCGGTCTGCCGCGCGCCGATAAAGACGGTGACAACTGGACTGTCATCCAGCAAGTGATCAACGGTGCCGGAGCAGCGGCCAAACCGGGCAACGCACAAATCAGTACCATGAACCAGTACTTCACCGAGCTGGCGCAATTACGCGCTTCTTCGGGATTACTGACGCTGGGTAAAGGCAGTGAAATCCTGCGCCGGGTGACATTCCATAATACCGGCAGTACACAGATCCCCGGCCTTATCGTGATGAAGATCGATAACAGTGCCTCGCTGTACGATGCCAATATCGATGCCGGACGTCAGGGCCTGATCGTCGTACTGAATGCGTCGCCGGATGCAGTGACTGATTTTGCCGGCGTGGAGGCCAGTGGCTACCAGCTGCACAGTATCCAGCAACAAGCGGGCAGCGCCTCGCTGGGTTTTGGCGCCAGCATCAACGCAGGCAAGTTGTCAGTACCGGCCTGGTCAGTCGCGGTTTTTGAAGCGCCGCTCAGCAACTGATGGTATCTGACGGACTAGCGTAAATCAGCGCCGGACGTAATACTCGACGTCCGGCGCTTTTTTGTTGCATTCGTCTGACCCAAAATAGGGATATAGTTCAGACTTTTAGTGTGTGAAGATTGTCCATATTTTCAAAGCAGACAATAATTTATTCAACTTGTTTGTTAAAAGTGCGCACACTCATGGACTCAACCTACACCATCATCATCGCCGATGATCATCCGTTATTTCGTAATGCCCTGTTCCAGTCGGTTCATATGGCGGTCAGCGGGGCCAACCTGCTGGAAGCGGATTCTCATGATGCGCTGCTGACGCTGCTGGAAAAAGAGCCGGAACCGGATTTGCTGCTGCTGGATCTGAAAATGCCCGGAGCCAATGGTATGTCCGGCCTTATCCATCTGCGTGCGGAATACCCGGAGCTGCCGATTGTCGTGGTGTCCGCCAGTGAAGACGCATCTGTGGTTTCGCAGGCTAAATCACACGGTGCGTTTGGTTTTATTCCTAAATCGAGTGATATGCGCACGCTGATCAGTGCCATTAACCAGGTACTGGGCGGTGAACCCTATTTTCCGGAAGGTCTGGTGACCGACGGCAGCAGCTACAATGATTTAGCAGAAAAGATTGCCACTCTGACACCGCAGCAGTACAAGGTACTGGGCATGCTGTCCGATGGCCTGCTCAATAAGCAGATCGCCTATGAACTCAATGTCTCGGAAGCGACCATCAAAGCGCATATGACGGCCATCTTCCGTAAACTCGGGGTGAAAAACCGCACTCAGGCGGTGATTTTGCTCAACGAATTGAACGAGTAATCTTACTCACCCGGCTCAGTTTGCTCATCATCCGGCGGCAGACGTAAGCCGACTTTGGTCACTTTCCAGTCCACCACATCGGCCACGACCCAGTACAACCCCTGCCATTCAAAATGGTCACCAAGTACCGGGGTGGCACCAAGGTGCTCACCAACCAGATCGCGTAGTGTTTTGCCTTCAATCCCCTCACCCAGATCCAGACCGTACAGCATGGCGACATCCGACAGTCTTGCCTCGATGTCGAGGAAGAAATCACCGAAGAAACGCGCCAGAGATTCTTTGTGCGGCGCTTCACTGAACAGACGGCTGAGCGCTTCCAGATCTTTATCCTGCGCCAGAACACACAAGGTGTCACCTTCCTGCAGCTTGGTACTCCCGGACGGGTGGAACAGCTGTTTATCGCGAAATACAGCGGCAATCCGCGTCCCTTCCGGCATAAACAAATTACGCAGCGGTTCGCCGATACACCATTTGTCCTCTTTCAGGGTATAAACCAGCAGCTCCCATTCGCTGGTCGGAAACACCTCAACTCCGGTACGTGAAATCGGCTCAGGTTTGGGTGGCAGCTCCACTTTGGCCAGTGCCATCGCTTTGGTCAGCGTGCCGCCCTGCACTATCAGCGAGACCATCACCACGAAGAATGCCAGATTAAAATAGAGCTGGGCTCCGGGCAGGCCCGCCATCATAGGGAAGACCGCCAGAATGATAGGCACCGCGCCACGCAGGCCGACCCAGGAGATAAACCATTTTTCCCGGGCAGTAAAACTGCGAAACGGCAGTAAACCAATCCAGACCGAAATCGGCCGCGCAAACAGAATCATGCCAAACGCCAGTGCCAGACCCGGCAAGGCAATCGTGACCAGATTGGATGGCGTGACCAGCAGGCCAAGGACCAGGAAACATACCGATTTGCGCCAGCCAGGTCATGCCGTCGAGCACGTTAAGAATCGAATGACGACTGCGGGTCGGACGGTTACCGATCAGCAGGCCGACCAGATAAATCGACAAAATACCGCTGCCGCCGAGCGCATTGGACAACGCAAAAATGATCAGACCGCCGCTGACGGTTAAAATCGAGTACAGGCCTTCCGGCAGTTGATTACGGTTAATCAGCTTCCACAGTAACCAGCCGCCAATCAACCCCAGCGCCGCACCGATACCAAATTGCTGAATAAAGCTCAGCGCGAGGAAACCGATACTGAGCTCACTGCCGCTGCTGGACAGCACCGCAATCATGGTGACGGTCAGAAAAACCGCCATCGGGTCGTTGGTACCGGACTCAATTTCCAGTGTCGAGCCGACCCGTTCATTGAGGCTGCGCCCTTTGAGCAGAGAAAATACCGCCGCCGCATCAGTCGAACCAACAATCGCGCCGACCAGAATGCCCTGCAGTAAATCAAGGTCAAACAACCAGGTCGCCATCAGCCCGGTCAGTGCGGTCGTAATAGCCACCCCGATGGTCGCCAGGGAGACCGACGGCCAGAAAGCGACCCGGAAACTGGCCACCCGGGTGCGCATCCCGCCATCGAGCAGGATCACCGCCAGGGCCAGGTTACTGACCAGATACGCGATCGGATAATTATCAAACAGAATACCACCGACACCGTCTTCACCGGCCAGCATGCCCACGGCGAGAAACACCAGCAGAATGGGAATGCCCAGTTTGGATGAAACCGGACTCAGCAGCACACTAAGAGCGATCAGCAGTGCACCGACCAAAAAAAAACTGTTGATGGTAATTGCGTCCACTCTCACTCCTTCTGCTTACTGAAACATAACAACGCACCGCGGTCACGGCTTATCTATTGTGCACGAAAACCGCCGCTTGTGACGAAAAGTTTGTGTAAACAAATACCTCGCGGCCATATCGGCTGCGAGCAAGATGCGACACCCGGCATTTTAAACAGACTGGTCTAACCACAAACCGTATTCTCTGCCGGGTTAGACCTTTGGCTAATTTAACACAACGTTAACAATGCACCATCCCAGTGCTACTGAGCTAAACCACTCATTTAACACCACAAGCTCTGCTTTTAGTCACGACTAAAGTTGCACAGATCCCTTGCCTTTTCGCTGCTACATTACAAAGAGTAACATTACGTTAACACTACATCTACTCAGACAGCTACGGAAGGAGAAGGCTATGTCGTTCGAGTCCACAGAAACACGCTCAAGCCTACTGGAAGGAAAACTTGAGAATAATGGGATCGCTGCTGGCGATCTGGTTCATTGTTTCTTACGGTGCCGGCGTTTTATTCGTCGATGCACTCAACACAATCCATCTTGGCGGCTTCAAACTGGGATTCTGGTTTGCTCAACAAGGTTCGATCTACACCTTTGTCGCACTGATTTTCATCTATGTCGCACGCATGAACGCGTTAGACAAGAAGTATAACGTACAGGAAGACTAAGAGGTTTCGCACATGGATATTCAAACTTGGACGTTTTTATTGGTTGGCCTGTCATTCGCCCTGTATATCGGTATCGCGATTTGGGCCCGTGCCGGATCAACCAGTGAGTTTTATGTGGCGGGCGGCGGTGTCCACCCGGTAGCGAACGGCATGGCGACCGCGGCGGACTGGATGTCGGCAGCATCGTTTATTTCTATGGCGGGTATCATCTCTTTCATTGGTTACGATGGTGCCGTTTATCTGATGGGCTGGACCGGTGGTTACGTGCTGCTGGCACTATGTCTGGCACCTTACCTGCGTAAATTCGGTCAGTTCACGGTTCCGGATTTCATCGGCGAACGTTACTACTCCAAAACAGCGCGTATGGTTGCGGTGTTCTGTGCCATCTTCGTCTCATTCACTTACGTGGCGGGTCAGATGCGTGGTGTAGGCGTAGTGTTCTCGCGCTTTTTGGAAGTCGACATCAACATCGGTATCGTGATTGGTATGGCCATCGTGTTCTTTTACGCTGTACTTGGCGGCATGAAAGGCATCACTTACACCCAGGTGGCACAGTTCTGTGTACTCATTTTCGCCTTCCTGGTTCCGGCTATCTTTACCTCTATCATGATGACAGGTAACCCGCTGCCACAAATCGGTATGGGTTCAACCTCCGTCGGCTCTGACGTTTATCTGCTTGATAAACTGGACGGTCTGACGCAGGAACTCGGCTTTACCGCGTATACCGAAGGCAATAAGAGCATGGTCGACGTGTTCTTTATCTGTGCTGCACTGATGGTCGGTACTGCGGGTCTGCCACACGTTATCATCCGCTTCTTTACCGTACCAAAAGTACGTGACGCACGTATCTCTGCCGGTTGGGCACTGCTGTTTATCTCACTGCTGTACACCACAGCACCTGCGGTCGCTGCGTTTGCCCGCGTCAACATGATCGACACCATTAACGGTCCGGATATGCAGGGTGTCCCTGCGGCGCAAGCTCCAAGCTGGTATAAGAACTGGGAAAGCACTGGCCTGGTCAGCTGGGAAGATAAGAACGGCGATGGCAAAATGTTCTACTCTGGCGATGAACGCAACGAGATGAACATCAACCGCGACATCATCGTACTGGCCTCACCTGAGCTGGCTAAACTGCCAAACTGGGTTGTGGGTCTGCTGGCCGCCGGCGGCCTGGCAGCAGCACTATCAACCGCAGCGGGCCTGCTGCTGGTGATCTCAACCTCCATTTCGCATGACTTGCTGAAAAAAGGCTTTAAACCGAATATGACCGACAAGCAGGAACTGCTGGCAGCGCGTGGCGCGGCGGTCGTGGCGATTGTTGCCGCCGGTTATCTCGGTATCAACCCTCCGGGCTTCGTGGCTCAGGTGGTGGCCTTCGCCTTCGGTCTGGCAGCGGCTTCCTTCTTCCCGGCCATTATCCTCGGCATCTTCTACAAGCGGATGAACAAAGAGGGGGCAATTGCGGGCATGGTAGCGGGTATTGCCTTTACCGCGGCGTACATCATCTACTTCAAGTTCATCAACCCGGCAGCCAGCACTCCGGACAACTGGTTCTTCGGTATCAGCCCTGAAGGTATCGGTACTCTGGGTATGTGTCTGAACTTTGTGGTCTCTATTGTAGTGAATAAATTCACCGCTGAAGTACCGACCGAAGTACAGGACATGGTGGAATCTATCCGCTTCCCTAAAGGTGCTGGCGAGGCACACTCGCACTAAGCTGGGCTCAGCAAAGCCAAATAATTGCTGTAAACAAAAAGCCCGGGTCTGAACTGACCCGGGCTTTTTCATTTGACTCGTTTTATTGACGCGCCGCTTTATTTGCTACCAGTTTGTCTGGCAACCGCTTCGATTACGGGCACTGCTGCAGAGCCGAGGTTTGCGGCTGCTGCAACGTGGTCAGCTTCGCGACCAGGTAGTTGAGCAGTACACCGTACATCGGCACAAACAGGCCCAGGCTGATGATGAGCTTAAAGCTGTAATCAACCAGGGCAATTTCACTCCAGTGTTCAGCCATAAACGGATCCGGACTGTGATAAAACGCAATCGCGAAAAACGCCAGCGTATCCAGCGCGTTACCAAACAAGGTAGAGGCCGTCGGCGCGACCCACCACTGCTTCATCTGACGCAGGCGGTTAAACACCTGCACATCCAGCATCTGGCCGAGCAGGTAGGCCATAAAGCTGGCAATCGCAATCCGGGCCACAAACAGGTTAAATTCGCCCAGCGGCGCCAGGCCCTGAAACTGACCCTGATAAAAAATCACCGACAACAGGTAGGAAACCACCAGCGACGGCACCATGACCAGAAAGATGATACGCCTTGCCAGCGCCGGACCATAAATCCGCACGGTCAGGTCGGTAGCGAGAAAAATAAACGGAAACGTGAACGCGCCCCAGGTGGTATGAAAACCAAACAGGGTGAACGGGATCTGGACCAGATAATTACTGGACGCAATGATGATTAAATGGAACAGGACCAGAAACGGTCAGGGCTTTGCGCTGTTGCGCAGACGAAAACGGACTCATATTGTACCTTTTTGGTTTGGTTTGGGGGCGAGGGAACCCAAATGGAAACCGCAGTTTCCCGGCAAATTATTCGGTCGCACGGCGAAAATTCAGCCAATCGCGACGGGGCGGCGATTATACCGCAATCTATTTAGCCTGCAACAACCCGTTTGTCCTGTAATAATCCGTTTGACCTGCAAGCGGCTGGCTGGTGATAAAGATACCTGACCGGGGGAACGATCTGTACTCCGGCGATCGGCGCAGTTTGGATCAAGGCGGATGACCTTTTGCTTGAGAAGATCCTGAAGATCGTGCTAATCTTCGCCTCCATTTTTCTGACCTAAATGCCCTCTCTGAATCAGGCGAACACGGTCAGAACTGCTTTCAGGCTGCCCAACCGCCAGGTTGAGCACACGATCCCAACCAAAGTGGAACCGAACTAATGGGCAAAGGTACTCTATATATTGTCTCTGCACCGAGCGGCGCAGGAAAATCGAGCTTGATCTCAGCATTGTTGGAACGTAACCCGACCTATGCGATGAAAGTCTCGGTCTCGCACACCACGCGTGGCATGCGCCCGGGTGAACAAGATGGCGTCCATTACCATTTCGTCCAGAAAGAACACTTTGAAGAGCTGATCGGCAAAGGCGAATTTCTTGAGTACGCCGAAGTATTCGGTAACTATTACGGTACCTCACGGGTATGGATTGAAGAAACCCTGAATAAAGGCATCGATGTGTTCCTTGACATCGACTGGCAGGGTGCTCGTCAGATCCGTACCCAGATGCCCCACAGCAAAAGTATCTTTATTCTGCCGCCGTCCAAAGAAGAGCTGGAGCGTCGTCTCAACGCTCGTGGCCAGGACAGCGAAGCGGTGATTGCCAAGCGCATGAGCGAAGCACAGTCGGAAATCTCCCACTACGGCGAGTACGACTACGTGATCATCAACGATGATTTCGACGTCGCGCTGATCGACTTTAAAGCCATCATCCGTGCAGAAAGATTGAAGCAGGATAAGCAAGCTGCTAAATATAGCACTATGCTGTCTGAGCTTCTGGCGGAGTAAGCCCGCCCCGCCTTACTCTGCGGTGGTTGCACCGCAGATAAGGATTAATGAATTTGCCAGCCTGTCGCTAGTATCTCACCGCGTTAGGCTGTATACTTTCTCGTCATTCAACATTTTAGTTAACTATTTGGAGTTCTCATGGCACGCGTAACTGTTCAAGACGCTGTTGAAAAAGTTGGTAACCGTTTCGACTTGGTTCTGATTGCGGCTCGCCGCGCTCGTCAAATGCAAACTGGCGGTAAAGACTCTCTGGTGCCGGAAGAGAACGATAAGCCAACGGTTATCGCTCTGCGCGAAATCGAAGAAGGTCTTATCACTAAAGATGTGCTAGACGCGCGTGAACGCCAAGAGCAGCAAGAGCAAGAAGCGGCAGAATTGGCAGCGGTAAGCAGCATCGTGCACAACCGTTAATTCTGCCTCAGGAATTAATCAACACTCGGGCCTGAAATTTGTATCTATTCGATAGCCTCAAAGATGTTGCCCAGGAATATCTCACAGAGCCTCAAATTGAGGCTCTGCGCCAATCTTATGTGGTGGCAAGAGATGCCCATGAAGGGCAAACCCGCTCCAGCGGTGAACCTTACATTATCCACCCCGTTGCCGTTGCCCGCATCCTGGCCGAAATGCGCCTGGATCTGGAAACCCTGCAAGCCGCTCTCCTGCATGATGTAATCGAAGACTGTGATGTCACCAAAGAAGATTTGGAACAGCAGTTTGGTCAGGCAGTCGCAGAACTGGTCGATGGCGTATCCAAACTGGATAAACTCAAATTCCGCGATCGCAAAGAGGCCCAGGCCGAAAACTTCCGCAAAATGGTTCTCGCCATGGTGCAGGACATCCGCGTTATTCTGATCAAGCTTTCTGACCGCACCCACAACATGCGCACCTTAGGTGCCCTGCGTCCGGATAAGAAACGCCGTATCGCGCGCGAAACGCTGGAAATTTACGCCCCGCTCGCCCACCGTCTTGGTATCCACAACATCAAGAGTGAGCTTGAAGAGCTCGGCTTTGAAGCCTTATATCCTAACCGCTATCGCGTGTTAAAAGAGGTGGTTAAAGCGGCGCGCGGTAACCGTAAAGAGATGATTCAGCGCATCCACAACGAAATCGAAGATCGTCTGCAGGAAGTCGGTCTGCCGGCACGCGTGCTCGGGCGCGAGAAAAACCTGTTCTCCATCTACAACAAGATGAAAACCAAAGAACAGCGTTTTCACACCATCATGGATATTTACGCCTTCCGCGTGATTGTCGATACCGCCGATACCTGTTATCGCGTCCTCGGTCAGGTACACGGCCTGTACAAGCCACGTCCGGGGCGAATGAAAGATTACATCGCAGTCCCCAAAGCCAACGGCTATCAGTCTATCCACACGTCCATGGTCGGCCCGCACGGCGTGCCGGTCGAGGTACAGATCCGTACTGAAGACATGGACCAGATGGCGGATAAAGGTGTTGCGGCCCACTGGTCTTACAAAGCCAATGGCGAACGTGGCGGGACCACGGCACAAATTAAAGCGCAGCGCTGGATGCAAAGCCTGCTTGAGCTGCAGCAAAGTGCCGGCAACTCCTTTGAATTCATTGAAAACGTTAAATCGGATCTGTTCCCGGACGAGATTTACGTCTTCACACCAAAAGGCCGGATTGTCGAACTGCCGGTCGGCGCGACCGCAGTCGATTTTGCCTACGCAGTGCATACCGATGTGGGTAACACCTGTGTCGGTGCCCGTGTTGATCGCACGCCTTACCCGCTGAGTAAACCACTCAAGAAACGGCCAGACGGTAGAGATCATCAGTGCGCCGGGCGCGCGCCCGAATGCAGCCTGGCTCAACTATGTCGTCACCTCACGCGCACGTACCAAGATTCGTCAGGTACTGAAAACCATGCGCCGTGAAGAATCGATTTCACTCGGTCGTCGTCTGCTCAACCATGCGCTGGGTGGCCCGTCACTGAGCGACATCGGCCAGGAAAGCCTCAATCAGGTCCTGAGCGATCTCAAGATCGCCAGTGAGAACGATCTGCTGGCAGCGATTGGTCTGGGTGAGCTGATGAGCATCGTCATCGCGCGTCGTCTGCTGGGCGATGCAGAAGCTCTGACCGCGACCAGCAGCAATGACGGTAAGCCGAAGAAGAAACTGCCAATCCGCGGTGCGGAAGGCATTCTGCTGACCTTTGCCAACTGTTGTCATCCGATCCCGGATGATTCAATCATTGCCCATGTGTCACCGGGGCGTGGTCTGGTTGTACACCGTGAAACCTGTCCGAACGTACGTGGTTACCAACGTGAGCCGGACAAGTACATGGCGGTGGAATGGACCCGTGACTACGATCAGGAGTTCATTGCCGAACTGAAAGTCGACATGCAGAACCGTCAGGGCGCTCTGGCCGAACTGACCAATGTGATCTCGAAGACCGGCTCAAACATTCATGGTCTGTCGACCGAAGAACGCGATGGCCGTCTCTACACAGTGACTGTGTTGCTGACCACCAAAGACCGTGTTCATCTGGCCGGCATCATGCGTAAGATCCGCACTATGCCGTACACCCTCAAGGTGCGCCGCAGAAAACACTAGATCCCGCTGATTGACAATGCCCGCGCATCTGCTTGCGGAGCTTGCAGCAAGGGAAATCATGCCCTTGATAGGCCAACCTATCAGGGGCATTTTTATTCATATGGCCCGCCCGGAGGAAACGGCCATACTATTAACTTAAGAATCCGAACATGAACTCAGAGCGTTACTCCCGCATTCAGCAAGTGCTGAAAGCACGCCAGACCGATTTGACGGTCTGCCTGGAAGAAGTCCACAAACCGAACAATGTCTCCGCCGTGATCCGCACCGCAGACGCGGTCGGCCTGCATAAAATTCATGCGGTGTGGCCCAATGAGCAGATGCGCACCCTCGGCCACACCTCGGCAGGTGCACGCAACTGGGTCGAAGTGGAACCCCACGACACCACCCTGGAAGCGATTCAACATCTTAAAGCACAAGGTATGCAGGTGCTGGTTACCAATCTGTCGGATGACGCGGTCGATTTTCGCACTATCGATTACACCAAGCCGACCGCTATCATCCTGGGCAGTGAAAAAGTCGGTATTTCCAAACAGGCCCTGGCGTTAGCGGATCAGGATATCGTCATCCCTATGGTCGGCATGGTGCAGTCACTCAATGTCTCAGTGGCCGGAGCCCTGATCCTGTATGAGGCACAGCGCCAGCGTCAGGACGCCGGCATGTATCAGCGCGATGAAAGCCCGCTGCCGGATGAGACGATTCAGCGCATCCTGTTCGAACGTGGTCATCCGGTGCTGGCTAAAGTTGCCAAACGTAAAGGTCTGGCCTACCCGCAACTGGATGATGAGGGGCAAATCGTTGCAGACCAAGACTGGTGGAAGGCGATGCAGAGTGCGTAATTGCGCGCTGTTCACCAATTGCCCCTGTACAAATAGACAGTCCGATGGTTGAATAGTTAACTCGTCAATGGGTATCTGGTTGAATTTATGTCGCAGCTTCTTTCCGCAATTCCGTTAAACTCGCTCTCCGGAGTGGGCGCCAAAGTGGCCGAAAAACTGGAAAAAATCGGGCTGAGCAGTGTGCAGGATCTGCTGTTCCATCTGCCGCTGCGCTATGAAGACCGCACCCGAGTCTATCCGATCGTCAAACTGCACCCCGGCTTGTGGGCTGCGGTGCAGGGTAAAGTGATGGCGGTCGATACGCTGTTCGGACGGCGTAAAATGCTGACGGTCAAAATCAGCGACGGCAACGGCTCACTGACGCTGCGTTTTTTCAACTTCACTGCCGGGATGAAAAACAATTTCGCCGAAGGTAAGTTAGTGCATGCTTACGGGGAAATTAAACGTGGCAATGGCGGATTGGAAATTATCCACCCCGATTACAAATTCTTTGCCCCGGCACAAAGCCCCGACAGCGAGCCCAATCTGACCCCGGTTTACCCGGCGACAGACGGCCTGCGCCAGCTTACGTTACGTAATCTGACCGACCAGGCTCTGGCCCTGCTCGACAAAGCCGCCGTACAGGAATTACTGCCTGCCGGACTGTATGACCATCAAACCACATTAGCCGAAGCGCTGCATACCATTCACCGTCCGCCGGCCGATATTGATCTCAGCCTGTTTGATGAAGGCCGCCATCCGGCTCAGATCCGCCTGGTGATGGAAGAGCTGCTGGCACAGAACCTGTCGATGCTGGCGGTGCGCAGTAAAGGCCAGCAGGATATCGCTCTGCCGCTGCCAGCCGCTGATACACTCAAACAGCAACTGCTCGCCCAGTTACCCTTCTCCCCGACCAACGCCCAGGCCCGGGTGGTGGGCGAAATCGAAGCCGATCTGGCCAAACCCCACCCGATGATGCGCCTGGTACAGGGCGATGTCGGCTCAGGCAAAACCCTGGTTGCGGCTCTGGCTGCGGTGCGGGCGATTGAGCACGGCTATCAGGTCGCCCTGATGGCCCCGACCGAGCTGCTGGCCGAGCAGCACGCGCTCAACTTTGCTAGCTGGTTTGAAAGCATGGGCATCAAGGTCGGCTGGCTGGCGGGCAAACTGAAAGGTAAAGCCAAACAGGCCGAACTGGAGCGCATTGCCAGCGGTGAAGTCAAAATGGTAGTGGGTACTCACGCTCTGTTTCAGGAACATGTGGTGTTCGATAACCTGGCTCTGGTGATCATCGATGAGCAGCACCGTTTCGGGGTCCACCAGCGCCTCGAGCTGCGGGAAAAAGGCGCCCGTCAGGGCAGCTATCCGCATCAGCTGATCATGACTGCGACCCCGATCCCACGCACCCTGGCCATGACCGCCTACGCCGATCTGGAAACCTCGGTTATCGATGAACTGCCGCCGGGTCGCACGCCGATTCAGACCGTCGCCATTCCCGATACCAAGCGTGATGACATCATCGAACGGGTGCGCCATGCCTGCCTGACCGAAGGCAAGCAGGCCTACTGGGTATGTACCCTGATTGACGAGTCGGAAGTGCTGGAAGCCCAGGCTGCAGCGGATACCGCCGAAGATCTGCAGCGCAAGCTGCCGGACGTCAAAATCGGCCTGGTGCACGGGCGGATGAAACCGGCTGAGAAGCAGGCAGTCATGCAGGCATTTAAAGATAACCAGCTGCATCTGCTGGTTGCGACCACAGTGATTGAAGTCGGGGTGGATGTGCCTAACTCCAGCCTGATGATCATCGAAAACCCGGAGCGGCTTGGCCTGGCACAACTGCACCAGTTACGCGGCCGGGTCGGGCGCGGCTCTGTCGCCAGTCACTGTGTCCTGCTCTATCACGCTCCGCTCTCCAAGACCGCACAAAAGCGCCTTGGCGTACTGCGCGAAAGTAATGACGGCTTTGTGATTGCCCAGCGCGATCTAGAAATTCGTGGTCCGGGTGAACTGCTCGGTACCAAGCAGACCGGCATGGCTGATTTCAAAATTGCCGATCTGGTCCGCGATCAACGCCTTATTCCCGAAGTTCAGCGCATTGCGCGCCACATTCACGACCAATACCCCGATCACGCCAGCGCCATCATCGAACGCTGGCTCGGCGAACGGGACGTCTACGCCAAGGCATAAACGGCGCCGAACAGGCGTCGTTTGAGCGTGATCAACAGGCCCTCCTCTCCTTCCGGCAATCGTTTGCTTTCATGGTTAAACGTTCTATAATCGCCGCCCATAACGAGTAAACGCAAACGTTTACCTTTATACCCGGTGCGCCAAGCGGCTCAGCCGCTGTTCGCGTAGCGGGTAGAACTCCAGAACCGGACCTGATTAACAGCAATCACAGAGATGTTCCGTGTTCCGCTTTACATGCCCATTCAGCGCATACACAAAGTGCATTACAATTTAGGAAACTGCCATGACAACCCAACACGCTGCGCGTCAATCCGAGCTGGTTTATCAGCTCAATGATCGCCCACCTTTGCCGCATACGATTTTTGCTGCCCTGCAACACCTGCTGGCCATGTTCGTTGCCGTGATCACCCCATCACTGATCATCTGCCAGTCTCTCGGCGTGCCTGCCGATCAGACCAACACCATCATCAGCATGTCGCTGTTCGCGTCCGGCTTATCCTCTTTTATCCAAATTCGTACGTTTGGTCCGATTGGTTCCGGCCTGCTGTCTATTCAGGGCACCAGTTTTAACTTTTTAGGTCCGATTATCGGTGCCGGACTGGCACTTAAAGCCGGCGGTGCTGATGTACCGACCATGATGGCGGCGATTTTCGGCACCATCTTACTGGCATCGTTTGCTGAAATTCTGCTGTCGCGGGTACTGGATTACGCGCAGCGTATTATTACTCCGCTGGTATCCGGCATTGTAGTAACGCTGATTGGCCTGACCCTGGTTCAGGTTGGCCTGGTTTCGATGGGTGGCGGCTACGCAGCACTGGGTGACGGCACCTTCGGCAGCCTTGACAAACTCGCTCTGGCGGGCACGGTACTGGCGATTATCGTCCTGCTCAACCGCGCTCGTAACCCGTATGTGCGCGTGGCATCGATCGTGATTGCTATGTTGGTCGGCTACATCATGGCTTACCTGATGGGCATGGTGGATACCAGCAAACTGAGCGATACCCAGTTGATTGCCCTGCCAGTCCCGATGCAGTACGGCCTGAGCTTTGACTGGTCCCTGTTTATCCCGCTGGTACTGATTTTCCTCATCACTGCGCTGGAAGCCATTGGTGATATTACCGCCACCTCGGAAGTGTCCGGTGAACCGGTCAAAGGTCCGGTTTACATGAAACGGATCAAAGGCGGCGTGCTGGCAGATGGTATCAACTCAGCGCTGGCGGCAGTCTTCAACAGCTTCCCGAACTCTACCTTCAGCCAGAAACAACGGCGTCATCATGCTGACTGGCGTGGCCAGCCGCTACGTGGGTTACTTTATTTCCGCTATGCTGGTGCTGCTTGGCCTGTTCCCGGGTGTGGCCAGTTTTGTCCAGTTGATCCCTGAGCCGGTGTTGGGCGGTGCGACCATAGTGATGTTCGGTACCATTGCCGCGGCAGGCGTGCGCATCATTTCACGCGTTGATCTCGACCGCCGCGCCATTCTGATCATGGCACTCTCTTTTTCGATGGGCCTTGGCATCGCGCAAAAGCCGGAGATCCTGCAGTTTATGCCGGAATTCATTAAGAGCATTTTCTCATCAGGCGTTGCCGCCGGCGGGATCACGGCCATTGTGCTCAACCTGTTGCTGCCAGACCATAAGCAAGCGGAACAAAGCGCACAACAGGTTATCGACTGATCTGCGCCAGTCTGCCAGCAAAATCTGGCGAACACGCTTCACCGCGCTCGCGGTAGCGGGTTACCCATAAATGAGGCTCGCCATATGGCGAGCCTCTTTGTTATGCGATTAAGCGGGCGCTCAGTGCGTCGGGAAACTAATCTGGGCCTTGAGGCCACCCTCGCTGCGGTTATTGACCGCCACAGATCCGGCGTGCTGGCTGACAATCCGTTTCACGATAGCCAGCCCCAGGCCGGTACCTTCGCTGCCACGTGCCGTGTCGCCGCGGGTAAAGGGTTCAAATAACTTATTCACCTGGGATGAATCGATGCCCGGGCCATTGTCCTCAACACACACCCAGGCCATTTTCTTGTCGGCCGTCAGACCGGTACTGACCTTAACCCAGCCATTACCGTAACGCAGCGCATTCACCACCAAATTACTCACCGCACGCTTGATCGCAATCGGATTACCGACCGCATCTTCCATGCTCTGGTGCAGGTCAGTTTCAATCTGCACCTCATACCCCCCTTCCGAGGTCGCGACATCATTGGCAATCGCATTGAGATCGACCGCTTCAAAGCTGTCGCGATTCACCGGTTTCAGGTAATCCATAAACTGACTGATGATCTCGTTACACTCTTCGGTGTCACTGATAATGCTTTCGGCCAAGTAACTCTCTTCCGGCGACATCATTTCGGTGGCCAGACGAATCCGGGTCAGCGGTGTGCGCAGGTCATGACTGATACCGGCCATCAGCAGTGCCCGGTCCTCTTCCAATGCCTGAATGCCTTTCGACATCTGATTAAAGGCCCGGGTTACCGAACGAATTTCACTGGCCCCTTTTTCCAGCAGCGGCGGCGGAATCGCCCCACGCCCGACCGACTTGGCCGCTTTTTCGAGTGCAATCAGCGGTCGGTTCTGCAAACGGATAAACAGCCAGCCACCCAGCACAATCAGTACTGCCATAATGATGCTGTTACGAAACAGCGGTGCAAAATCTTCTTCCTGCAGTTCTGAGAGCGGGATCCGCAGCACCTGACCAGGCAGCATATCGATCTTCATCCACAGCACATAACTGTCTTCCCCCGCGCCCATACGCACTTCGGTCGGAGAACCGAGCTGCTCACTCATCTCTTCGCTCATCAAATCAATCGAGACTGAATGGTGATACGGCTCAGCCTGTGGACTGTTTTCGGCGTAGATACTGACCCCGAGCTGTTCCAGCACACGGCGGCGCAGCGGTGCATCCATCACTAGGCCGTTTTCGTCCATGTGCATCGAATCATCGAGCATCAGACTGATTTCATGACTGAGGATTTTGTTGAACTGCTGCAGACTGGGCATCAGCGCATAGTTAAACAGGGCGTAATAGGAATAGACCTGGCTTGCGACCAGCAGGGTGAAAAACAGCACAATGGTCTGGGTAAATGAACTGCGAATGCGCATGGGATACCTTTAAATGCAGGACAATCAGTGCCAGACAGGCTGGCACTGAAACGGAGATCGGATTAACTGGCTTCCTTACCGTCCGGCACAAACACATAACCCAGACCCCATACGGTCTGAATGTAACGCGGTTTGCTCGGATCGACTTCCAGCATACGGCGCAGACGGGAAATCTGCACGTCGATTGAGCGTTCCATGGCCGAATACTCGCGACCGCGGGCCATATTCATCAGTTTGTCGCGCGACAGCGGCTCACGGGCATTGGTCACCAGCGCTTTCAGCACAGCAAATTCACCTGAGGTCAGCGGCATCGCTTCCTCACCGCGGAACATTTCACGCGTGCCGAGGTTGAGGCGAAACTCACCGAACTCGACGATCTTGTCATCGGCACTCGGCGCTCCGGGCGCTTCGGTCACCTGGCGACGCAGCACCGCTTTGATGCGGGCCAGCAGCTCACGCGGATTAAACGGTTTAGGCAGATAATCATCGGCCCCGACTTCCAGACCCACGATTCGGTCGATCTCGTCACCTTTGGCGGTCAGCATCAGGATAGGAATCATGTTGTTGGCATTGCGCAGACGGCGGCAAATCGACAAACCATCTTCGCCCGGTAACATCAGATCCAGTACCATTAAATGGAAGGTTTCACGGGTCAGCAGGCGATCCATCTGTTCACTATTGGCCACGCTGCGCACCTGGAATCCTTGCTCCGAGAGGTAGCGTTCAAGCAGGGCTCTCAAGCGGGCATCATCATCCACGACTAATATTTTATGATTTTCTTGCATCTGTCCTGTCCCACGAATAAGTATCTGCTTCTTAAAGCGAAAGAAGCGAGTAAAATGTAACACTGTTGCGCATGATAGGGCTTAAAGAATTGTTAACGTTTATTACTAACGTAAGCCCTGTCGGCCAAGGTGGCTGAGTCATCCTACCAACCGGGCAGCGCGGTGTGTGATGTTGCCTTTATCATAGACCACTCCTCATCTCTAAGCTGCGACCTGACGCAGAGACAAAAAAAGCCAACCGCAGGGTTGGCTTACTCTTGCTCTCAGCTGTTCACAGCGACAGGCTCGGGGCTTACAGTTCGCGCACCAGTTTGGCAATCGCGTCCCAGTCTCCCTTATCCATCAGATCGCTCGGTACCATCCAGGTGCCGCCACACGCGACCACCGCTTTAATCGCCAGGTATTCCTGCACATTACCAGGATTGACGCCGCCGGTTGGCATAAATTGCACCGGATACACAGCGCTCAGTGCTTTTAGCATCGCTGTGCCGCCTGACGGTTCAGCCGGGAAGAACTTAACGGTTTTCAGGCCCAGTTCCATCGCCTGCTCAACCAGACTCGGGTTATTCACGCCAGGAACAATAGCAATGCCGCGTTGCTGACAGTATTTGACTGTCGTCGGGTTGAGGCCCGGGCTGACAATAAAGTCTGCGCCCGCTGCAATGGCCTGATCAACCTGCTCAGTCGTCAGCACAGTACCGGCACCGATCAGCAGATCAGGATAAGCTTCACGCATCAGACGAATCGATTCCTGTGCCGCTTCAGTACGGAACGTGACTTCAGCACACGGCAGGCCATTTTCAACCAGCACTTTAGCCAGCGGCACAGCCTGGTCGGCGTGGTTAATCGCAATTACCGGAACAATTTTGATTTGTTGCAGTTGTTGTTCAAGAGTCATTATCAGTCAGCCTTATAAAATTACGCTCAGACCAGCGGCGATAACAAAAGCGATCGTCCCCAGCAGCGTTTCCATTACAGTCCAGGTTTTCAGGGTCGTTTTCTCATCCATCTCAAGCAGACGAGAAACCAGCCAGAAACCGGAGTCATTAAAGTGAGACAGTACCGTGGCACCACCGGCAATCGCAATCACGATAAAACAGTGATCCAGGGCAGTCAGTCCGGTGGTCTGGGCGACAATCGGTGCCATCAGTGCTGCGGTAGTCGTCAGTGCGACGGTTGCAGAAACCTTGCGCCACGCGCAAACAGGTCGAGATAACAAACGCGGCCACAATCACCGGCATACCTGTATGAGCCAGCACATCCGCCAGCGCCTGGCCGATACCGCTTGAGCGCAGTACGCCACCAAACATACCGCCCGCACCCGTTACCAGGATCACCGCACAGATCGGCGCCAGAGAATCAGTACACAGTTTTTCCAGTTTATGCTTACCGTACTTACCGGTAAATACCGCCAGACACACCAGCAGAGTGATCAGCAGTGCAATCGGGGTTTTACCCAGCATACGCAGAAATTCCACCACTGGCTGCTGACCATCGACCACACCGGCAACAGAAAGAGTATTGAGACCAGTATCAAGGAAAATCAGAATCACTGGCAGCAGCAGAATCAGCAGCACGGTAGAAAACTTCGGCAGATCCTGCTTGTCTTTGAACATCACTTCAGTGTTCATAAACGCTTTAGGCAGTGAAATCACATACTTGTTACCAGCATAGATACTGAACAGGTAAGCACCAAAATACCAGGTCGGAATCGCAATCAGCAGGCCGACCAGCAGCAGCAGGCCTAAATCTGCACCCAGCAGATCGGAAGCAGCCACCGGGCCCGGATGCGGCGGTACAAACGCATGCATTACAGCGAACGCACCCGCGACCGGGAACGCGTATTTGATCGGCGAACCGCCCAGACGCTTAGCCACGCTGAACAGGATCGGCATCATCAC
Source organism: Vibrio sp. CDRSL-10 TSBA (assembly GCA_039696685.1). Classification (NCBI taxonomy): domain Bacteria; kingdom Pseudomonadati; phylum Pseudomonadota; class Gammaproteobacteria; order Vibrionales; family Vibrionaceae; genus Vibrio; species Vibrio sp. CDRSL-10 TSBA. Next base: position 3,194,304 of record CP155566.1, read on the forward strand.
GATAAGACCGGCATCGAAAAAGATTGGAAAACCAAACATCAGCGATGCCACACCAAGCGCCATTGGCGCACGATGCTCGCCGAAGCGGCTAATCAGGGTGTCCGCCAGCACTTTCGCGCCACCGGTCACCTCAAGAATTTTACCTATCATGGCACCCAGGCCAACTAACAGGGCCACTGAGGCTAATGTACCGCCCAGTCCGGACAGCATAGTCGGCACGACTTTATCGCTCGGCATACCCGTTGCCAGCGCAGTACCAAAACTGACCAAAGTCAGCGAGGCAAAGGCGTGCACCTTCAATTTCATGATCAAAACCAGCAGTGCAGCAATAGCGGCGGCAGCGATAAGCAACAGCTGGGTAGGGTCTGGGCTATGTGCTAATTGTTCCATTTTGTTCACCTTTATCAAGGATTGGATGTTTGTGTATTAGTTCACAATTTCAAAAGTTACGGGTAACATGTTACCGATAACACCACTAAGATAAAGTCAATTCTTACGGCAGATTTTAAAATTGAGATCTCGCTCAGATCTCGCGATTAAGGAGTCAGTATGACGGGTAGCAGTATTATCGTTATGGGCGTGAGTGGTTGCGGCAAAAGCACCATAGGCGCCAAGATTGCCCAGCGTCTCAACGCCAAATTCATCGATGGCGATGACCTTCATCCCCGCGCCAACATTGAAAAGATGCGCCGCGGTGAACCACTGGATGATAACGATCGCGCGCCTTGGCTTGAGCGTATCCGCGATGCAGCATTCAGTCTGGAAAACAAGAGCGAACGCGGTGTCATCGTCTGCTCAGCGCTGAAAAAAAGTTACCGTGATCAGATTCGTGACGGCAACCAAAGCGTCACGTTTGTTTTTCTTGATGGTGATAAATCTCTGATCATCAAGCGTATGCAGGCTCGTAAAGGTCACTTTATGAAAACTCATATGATTGACAGCCAGTTTGCGGCGCTACAGCGCCCGGATACCAGCGAAACCGACGTACTGAACATCTCGATTGCTGACGATATCGATGTCGTGGTTGAGCACGCAGTGCATGCTCTGTACCAGCAGGAGGCGACGGCATGACCCACCCGCATATTCAGCAGGTTACCGACAACATTCGCACACGCAGTGCCGAGCTGCGTGCACGCTTTGTGGCCAAAACTGCCCAGCAACACGCCAGTGGCAAAGGTAAAGCCAGCCTGTCATGTGGCAACCTGGCCCATGCGATTGCGGCTTCCTGTCAGAGTGAGAAATCAAACATTCTCGATCTGACCCGTGCCAACCTGGCCATCATCACCGCCTACAATGACATGCTCAGTGCACATCAGGTTTACAAACATTATCCGGATCAAATCAAAGCAGCCCTGGCCCCGGTTGGCCATACTGCCCAGATTGCCGGTGGTGTCCCTGCGATGTGCGACGGCGTGACTCAGGGGCAACCGGGTATGGACATGTCACTGTTTTCCCGTGACCTGATCGCCCAGGCGACCGCGATGTCGCTCAGCCATAACATGTTTGACGGCACCCTGCTGCTCGGTATCTGTGACAAGATCGCCCCGGGCCAGCTGATGGGCGCGCTGGCTTATGCCCATCTGCCGACCGCATTTATCCCGGCCGGGCCAATGGCGACCGGGATCAGCAACGAAGAAAAAGTCGATGTGCGCCAGAAATACGCCGCCGGTGAAGTCGGTCGCGATGCGCTGCTGCAAATGGAGTGTAATTCCTACCACTCACCGGGCACCTGCACCTTCTACGGTACCGCCAACACCAACCAACTGGTGTTTGAGGCGATGGGACTGATGCTGCCGGGCTCTGCTTTTGTGCATCCGGACAGCCCGCTGCGCGATGCGCTGACCGAGTATGCGGCCAAGGCCATCGCCGCTATGGCGCCGGGTACTCCGGCCTACCGGCCGCTGAGCGAAGTGGTCACGGCAGAAAGCCTGGTCAATGGCCTGGTTGCCCTGCTCGCCTCCGGTGGCAGCAGTAACCACACCATTCACCTGGTCGCGCTGGCACGAGCTGCCGGTCTGATCCTGACCTGGCAGGATATCAGTGACCTGTCTGAGGTGGTGCCTCTGCTGACCAACGTTTATCCGAACGGCACGGCCGATATCAATGAATTCGAAGCGGCCGGCGGCGTCCCTATGTTGCTGTCCCGTCTGGATGAACGCGCTCTGCTGCACCGCAGTGTGACCCCGGCTATCGGTGATTTTGCCCTGCAGCTCCAACGCCCGCAGCTCGCTGACGGTGAACTGGTATGGCAACCTTGTGGTGACAGCCTCAATCCGGCCGTCATTGCCGCCAAACAGACCTGCTATCAGACCAGCGGTGGTATTAAGGTGCTGAAAGGCAATCTGGGCCAGAGTGTGATTAAAATTTCTGCGGTTAAAGCCGAACATCATCTGATTGAAGCACCAGCGAAAGTCTTCAACTCGCAGCATGCAGTGGAAGCCGCCTATAAACGCGGTGAGCTAAATCAGGATTGTGTGGTCGTGGTACGCTACAGTGGCCCGGCGGCCAATGGGATGCCGGAGCTGCACAAACTGATGCCGATCCTCGGCAACGTGCAAAAAGCCGGTTTCAAAGTCGCCCTGGTGACCGACGGCCGCTTGTCAGGTGCTTCAGGTAAGATCCCGGCTGCGATTCATATGTCGCCGGAGGCTCTGCGGGGTGGCATGATTGGCCTGGTACAAGACGGGGATATTTTGCGTCTGGATGCCCAGAATGGCGAACTGACCTGTCTGGCTGATCTCAGCCAGCGCAGCGCCACAATGCCGGACAGTAAGGCGGATCAGCACGACTGGGGACGCGAACTGTTTGCTCTGGCGCGCCAGCAGGTCACCGCCGCCGATCAGGGCGCCACCTTTCTTTTTCAAGCGCTGTAAATCTGTTTCAAGCGCTGTAAACAGCCTTAAACCAGGCATGTACGGGCTGACCTGGTCAGCCCGTGATATTACAGACTGTCTCCGATCGTCAGGCGGTAGCCAAGGTCGTAGACTTTCTGCTCTGCTTCCTCTCCGGCCAGCGCCGCTAAGAGTAATTCTGCACTTTTCTTGCCAATCGCAAAACGCGGTGTCTCCACACTGGTCAGCTTAGGAATAATCGCCTGGCCGATATCCAGCGCATTGTATCCGACCACAGCAATTTGTTTCGGTACCTCAATGCCTTTGTGGGCACAGTACATCATGGCACCAATCGCCACGTCATCATTGGTACAGAAAATGGCATCGAGCTGCGGACATTGCGCCAGCGCTTTTTCCAGCAAGACTCCGCCTATGGTGAAACTGGAGTGTTCACCGGTCGAAATCTGTTGCGGCTCCAGACCGGCATCACGCATCGCGCGCTCATAGCCCTGCATCCGTAACCGGGTCCGGGTATCAAGCCGGGCGCCGAGATAGACAATGTTTTTCCGCCCGCGTGCCAGCATCTCCTGTACTACTTCATACGATGTCTGCTCATGATCCAGCCCTACCGCCATATCAATCGGGCAGGCCGGAATCTCCATGGTTTCCACCACAGGCACCGCGGCTGATCTCAGCATCTGCAGGGTGCGTTTCCGTATGGTTGGTTTCGGTCAGGATCAAGCCATCAACCCGATACGACAGCAAGGCCGCGATTTTTTCTTCTTCTTCTTTCGAACTGTAACCGGTATGGGCTATAAGGGTGTCGTAGCCGGCCTGCTTGGTCACCGACTCAATCCCCTGCACTAAATGGGCAAACACCTGGTTCGACAACGAAGGCAGAATAATACCGATAGCACGACTGGAAGACTTGGACAAAATCGCCGGCACCCGATTCTGGATATATCCCAGCTCTTCAATTACGGCGGCGATTTTTTGCTGGGTTTTCTGGGCAACTGAGCCCGGATCGCGCAAATAACGCGATACCGTCATCTTGGTAATCCCCACCTGGTCAGCAATGTCTTGTAAGGTGGGTCTGGTTTTTCGCTGCATACTTTTCCTAATCAGTGGCGACAGGTTTCCGCCCGGGTTGACCTCGCGTCAGACTTTTATCATAAAACATACGGATAACTGAAACTATGCCAGCTTTTCACAAAACAGAGCAAAAATGATAATAAACTAGTTTCTATGCATCGATTTCATACTCAATGCTATTGATGAACCAGACTTTATCGCCACTTGGTGTCGTGACGACAAATTCATCATCCACCTCTTTTTTAAGCAGCGCACGCGCCATTGGTGAGTCAATTGATATGTAATTTTTGACCTCATCACCATAAATTTCTTCCGGACCGACGATTCGAAACTTTTTCATCTCTCCGGCTTCGTTTTCAATCTCCACCCAGGCGCCAAAAAACACCTTGCCATCCTGCTGCGGTGAGTAGTCAACTATAGTCAGTTCCGGCAGCAATTTACGCAGGAAACGCACACGGCGATCGATCTGGCGCAGCAGTCGTTTGTTGAAAGTGTAATCAGCATTTTCAGAGCGATCACCCAGGCTTGCGGCCCATGTCACAATTTTTGTGACCTCCGGACGCCGTTCATTCCAGAGAAAATCATGCTCTTTTTTGAGTTTATTAAACCCTTCGCGAGTAATAAGTTTCGTTTTCATTTCAGTCACAAATTAATTAATAATCAAAATATTACAAATTTCTAAAAAGATAAAAACAGAACATTTTAGGTTGTTTTATTAGATTAAAAAACACTGTTTTAATAGCATTACGCGATTCTGAGTTACCTTTTCGGAGTCAAAACCATTATGTCCGCACCTGATACAAAACAGCAAATTTTCAACGCCGGCAAAGAGTTTATCGCCATCATCGCTCTGTTGCTTGTCGCCCCTCTGGCACTCTATCTCGATCTGGCTGTGCTTAAAAACGATGTCGGCGAAATCTCTTTCACCGAACTGACTCAAGAGGGCTTCGTCTTGCTCTCCATGCTGATGTTTGCCCGCGCTGCAAAAACGACTCCGTCATCACGCGGTTTTTACCTGCTGGTCAGCGGCTTTTTTGCCTGCATTCTGATTCGCGAACTCGATCAGTTCCTTGACTACATCTGGCACGGCTTCTGGCAGATCCCGGCCGCGATCACCGCCGCGACCTGTATCGGTATGGCAATGACCCGCTATAAAGATTCCGTACTGGAACCAATGGCAGCCTATACCCGTTCACGTGAATATGTCTTTATGGTCGGTGGCGTTTCTGCTGCTGCTGGTGTTCAGCCGCGTATTTGGCAGTGGTCACCTGCTGTGGGAACACATTATGGGCGATGACTATGACTACGTGCTGAAAAGCGCCCTGCAAGAAGGTCTGGAATTACTGGGCTACTCCTGGATGACCTATGGTGCTTATCGCCACTGTATTTGTGCACAACGTAGCACTTCCGTCGCTGAATCTGCTCTGACAACGCCGGTAAACGTTTAAAATAGACTACCTTGTCCCCACATCAAGAAGTCTGTTGTAACAAGTGATATCAACCATGAGCTTAGCTATCTGTCATTCGATTGCCCAAGAGCTGAACGTTCGCTCAGAGCAAGTCATCGCCGCCGTCAAACTGATTGACGACGGCAACACAGTGCCATTCATTGCCCGTTACCGTAAAGAAGTGACCGGCGGACTGGATGACACTCAACTGCGTACGCTGGACAGTCGCTTGTCCTACCTGCGTGAAATGGACGACCGCCGTCAAACCATCCTTAAATCGATTCAGGACCAGGGTAAACTCACTGCGGAACTGGAACAGGCGATTATTGATGCCGACAGCAAAACCCGTCTCGAAGACTTGTATCTGCCGTACAAACCGAAGCGCCGTACCAAAGGCCAGATCGCCATTGAAGCCGGTCTGGAGCCTCTGGCGGATACCTTGTGGCATCATCCGCACACCGATCCGGAACTGGAAGCGGGCAAATACCTTGCTGCGCAACACGGTATCGAAGACAGTAAAGCAGCTCTGGATGGTGCACGTGCCATCATTATGGAACGCATCGCCGAAGATGCAGATTTGCTGGAAAAAATTCGTCAGCACCTTAATCGCAATGCTCATATCGTAACGCGCGTGGTTGAAGGGAAAGAGCGCGACGGCGAAAAGTTTAAAGACTACTTTGCCCATCAGGAGCCGATCAGTAAGGCGCCTTCCCATCGCGCTCTGGCGATGCTGCGTGGCCGCAACGAAGGCTTTCTGACCCTGACCCTCAATGCGGATCCGGAGCAGGAAGAGGGCATACGCCAGTCGTACTGCGAAACCCTGATCGCTGAGCATTACGGGATTCATCTCAGCCAGGCGGCTGCGGATGCATGGCGTAAACAGGTTATCAGCTGGTCATGGCGCATCAAAGTATCGATGCACATGGAAACCGAGCTGATGAGTGCGATGAAAGAGCGTGCCGAAATCGAAGCGATTGAAGTGTTCGCCACCAACCTCAAAGATCTGCTGATGGCGGCTCCCGCCGGCCCGCGAGCGACTCTGGGTCTGGATCCGGGTCTGCGTACTGGCTGTAAAGTGGCCGTGGTTGATGCAACCGGTAAAGTGCTGGCAACGGATACTATCTATCCGCACCAGCCGCAAAACCAGTACGATCGAGCCATGGCGAGCGTGGCCGCGCTGATCAAACAGCACAATGTCGATCTGATTGCGATTGGTAACGGCACCGCTTCACGCGAAACCGATGCCTTCGCCGCTGACCTGATTAAACGTGGCAACCTCAAAGTGCAGAAGATCATGGTCAGCGAAGCCGGTGCGTCGGTTTACTCGGCGTCTGAACTGGCCGCGAAAGAGTTTCCGAATCTGGATGTCTCGCTGCGCGGCGCCGTGTCTATCGCACGTCGCCTGCAGGATCCGCTCGCCGAGCTGGTTAAGATTGACCCGAAATCGATCGGGGTTGGCCAGTACCAGCACGATGTCAGCCAAACTCTGCTCGCCAAACGCCTGGATGCGGTGGTGGAAGACTGTGTAAACGCCGTCGGGGTCGATGTGAATACCGCCTCACCGGCTCTGCTGACTCGCGTGGCGGGCCTGTCGAGTATACTCTGGCGCAGAACATCGTCGATTATCGCGATGAAAACGGCCGCTTTGAGTCGCGCAGCGCACTGAAAAAAGTCGCCCGTCTGGGGCCAAAAGCGTTTGAACAGTGTGCTGGTTTCCTGCGTATCATGCACGGTAAAAACCCGCTCGATGGATCTGCAGTGCACCCGGAGGCCTATCCGGTCGTCAAAGCGATTGCCGAGAAAAACCAGCAGCAGATTCAGGCGCTGATCGGCAACAGTGAGTTTCTGCGCGGTCTGCGTGCGGTCGATTACACCGACGAGCATTTCGGTGTCCCGACCGTGACCGACATTATCAAAGAGCTGGATAAACCCGGCCGTGACCCGCGCCCGGAATTTAAAACCGCCACATTCGCCGACGGTGTCAATCAGGTGTCCGATCTTGAAGTCGGCATGGTACTGGAAGGTGTGGTCTCTAACGTCGCCAACTTCGGCGCTTTTGTGGATATCGGTGTCCATCAGGACGGTCTGGTACACATTTCCGCTCTGACAGACCGCTTTGTCTCTGACCCGCGCGAAGTGGTCAAAGCCGGCGATATCGTCAAAGTCAAAGTAATGGAAGTGGATGTGCAGCGTAAGCGAATCGCCCTGTCTATGCGGCTTAACGATGAACCGGGTCAGGAGAGCCGTGGCGCGCGCAGCAGCGCACCCGCAGCGGAACGTAAACCGCGCCGTCGTGAGGAGACTCAGTCCGGCGGCGCAATGAGCGGTGCATTTGCTGCCGCCTTTGCCAAAGCAAAGAAATAAGCGGGCAATAGCGCAGAAAAATCCCCGTCCGGGTCACCGGGCGGGGATTTTTATTTCAGTCTCATCACTGACGCGATAACTACAGCACAGCAATCACTTCTGATGGTGTATTGGGTGCCACGGCCTGACCGTAATGGTATTTAATCACGGTGCGCCGCTGCGCCATTTTGCCCTCAGTTATCGCTTCATCAATGACGCGTTTCGGCAGGCGAAACCGCATCGCATAACCCTTGCCCTGCTCTTCACTGTAACTGGCTAGCGCCAGTAATCCGAACAAGCGATCCAATTCACTGGACGGCTGATCATCGTGCTCCAAGCCGACGTCATCATCCGCATCCAGTTCATAACCCGGATGTTCGGCCGGGTCCCAGGATGCATCTCTGCGTCGCTTATCATCTGCTTTAATCTTGCGTTCAGCGTGGGTTCTGGTCAGCTCTACGGTCGGCGTCACAGGTTCACGGGCGCGGTTGTCGCGTGCGACCTGCTCTGTCGGAAACGTTCACTGATGGGGCGATGAGTGGCACGCCGACATTGGTCGGTGACACTATCATAGCCGAAACCTCCTCAGTATCGCCCGGCCCGTTGCAGCGAGCTGCTATCCGGGTCTGATTTTATATCGGCCAGATCAGCACAAAATTTAGTCTTATTTATCAGACAACACTAAAATCAGCCGGATAGCTTACTTTTGTCCGCCAAACGCCACCAATTGCTGACAAAAAGTATCAAATTCGGTCATAAACGGCGCATGGGAGGACTCCGTGAAGATATATTGCTCACTGTGTGGCACCACCTGCTCTAGATCGTGAGCTACTTTGACCGGCACCAGACCATCGAGGCGACCATACAGACGCAGTAAAGGCACGGAAATGTGCGCCATTTGGGCACGCAAATCGACATCCGCCAGCATCTGCAAACCAGCCAGCAGAGAATCCGGATTCGGAGTCGGACGCGACAGCACCGCCTGCTTGAGAGTTTTGACATCCTGCCGCGCGGAAGGACTGCCCATGGCCTGCAACGCCATAAAACGCTCAATGGTGGCATGGAAGTCTTCCACCAGCTGATCGGTAAACGCACTCAGTACCTGAGGCTGAATACCGCGCCATGGCCGCTCTGCCGCAAACTTAGGTGACGATGCGACGGTGACCAGTTTCGCCACGTAATCGCTGTGATGCAGTGCCATATGAGTTGCCACCAACCCGCCCAGCGACCAGCCAACCCAAATCGCCTGTCTGGGCGCCTTAAGAATCAACTGCCGGGCAATCGCTTCCAGGCTGTCAGCATGCAGATGCGCACTGTGACCGTAGCCGGGTAGATCCACCACATGGACAGTGAAGTGCTGCGCCAGACGCTGCTCGGTCTGTTGCCACACGGCCCCGTTCATACCCCAGCCATGCACCAACACCAGATCCGGGCCGCTACCACTTACCTGCCAATACAAGTCTGCCGCCATAGTCACACTTTCTCCTACTCATTCCATGCTCACCAGGCAGACCAACCGGTCACAATCAACCGCATGGCTGCCATTTAAGAAGACCCTATGTTAGCGAATCAGCTCCAAAAAACCATGCTTTCCTGGCTGGCTCCGGCCTGCCCGCTGTGCCGTCTGCCGCTGGCAGAGCAGGATACGTATGGCTTGTGCGCCGCCTGCCTCGAGTGGTATGCACCGCAACCGCGTTGCGAGCGCTGCGGACTGCCAAGCCCGATAGCGGTTACCCAATGCGGTGAATGCCTGCGCTCACCACCGCCCTGGCAACGTCTGGTTTGCCTCGGGGATTACCGTTTTCCGCTCAGTCACGCGGTTCATAAACTCAAGTATCAGCGTCAGTTCTGGCAGGCACCGCCGCTGGCCGGTTTACTGGCAACACGCATCGCGGATCCGGCGCCGCTGCTCACCTCTGTCCCCTTGCACTGGCGCCGTTACTGGCTGCGCGGATTTAATCAGAGTGATCTGCTGGCGCGAGCGCTCAGTCAGGCGCTGCAGTGTGATTACCAGCCGCAGCTGTTGCGGCGGGTACGCGCCACCGCCATGCAGCAGGGGCTAAATAAACGCCAACGCACCCGTAACCTAACTCAGGCATTTAGCCTCAATGAATCTCCAGCCAGTCCCCATATTGCTATCGTCGACGATGTGGTCACCACAGGCAGTACCATGCGGCAATTATGCAATTTACTGCTTGAAGTGGGGGTCAAAAGGCTTGATATTTACTGTATATGCCGTACTCCTGAGCCGGGAAGCTGAATCTGATGCCCAAAGCGTCAGCAAAAAGGGCTGGATCCTCGGCTCGACAGGAGTAGAATGGTGACTAAATAGCCTACAAATTTACTCAGGTATTCGTCGTGTCAAATACTATTACTATTACAGAAACCGCCCAGTCCCACTTTGCCAAGCTACTGGCTCAGCAGCCAGAAGGCACCAACATCCGCGTCTTCGTGGTAAACCCGGGAACGCAGAATGCAGAGTGTGGCGTATCTTACTGTCCACCAGAGGCAGTAGAAGCCACTGATACAGAGATCAAATACAGCGGCTTTTCCGCGTACATCGATGAGTTGAGCCTGCCGTTCCTGGATGAGGCAGAGATCGATTTCGTCACCGATAAAATGGGTTCACAGCTGACCCTGAAAGCACCTAACGCCAAAATGCGTAAAGTGTCTGATGACGCATCGCTGATGGAACGTGTTGAATACGCGATTCAAACCCAGGTTAACCCACAACTTGCCGGTCACGGCGGTCACGTGCGTTTGATCGAAATCTCTGACGACGGCGTTGCACTGGTGCAGTTCGGCGGCGGTTGTAACGGCTGCTCTATGGTGGATGTAACGCTAAAAGAAGGCATTGAAAAAGAACTGCTGGCTCAGTTCGAAGGTGAACTGACTGCGGTGCGTGACCAGACTGAGCATGACCGTGGTGAGCACTCTTACTACTAAGCAACAAATTATCGAAAGCTGATGCCGTGCATCAGCTTTTTTTCTTTTTATTCACACCAATTTGGCCGCCTGTTAAAACAGAACATTTTCAGCTGCAGAATTTTCTCATATAGTAAGAAACGTTTGAAAGCGAAGGAGTTAGCGTATGCCATCCAAATTATTACCGGAGATTCTGGCCAAGAGTACCGTGGCCAGGTCAAAGCTGTTTTCGATTGAAGCCCTGGATCTCCGTTTTTCTAATGGTGAGCAACGCACTTATGAACGGATGAAACCGAGCGGTCGCAACGCCGTGATGATGGTGCCGGTCACCGAGCAAGGTGACCTGCTGTTAATCCGGGAATACGCCGCCGGTACCGAGAACTATGAACTCGGTTTTCCTAAAGGCCTGATCGATCCGGGTGAAACCCCGCAACAGGCGGCGGTACGAGAGCTGAAGGAAGAGATCGGTTTTGGTGCCCGCGAGTTAATTCCGCTCAAAGAGGTTATCCTGGCTCCCTCTTATTTTTCCAGCCGCATGACACTCTTCATTGCGCAGGATCTATACTCAGAACAGTTGGATGGCGACGAAACCGGAACCGCTGGAACTGGTGCGCTGGCCGCTTGAGCAGGCCGAAGAGTTACTGACCCACTTAGATTTCAGCGAAGCCCGCAGCATTACCGCCCTGCTGCTGGCACTGCGTCATCTGAAATCCTGACCCGCAGAGTTATAGGAAAGCGTATGCCAACTGCGAAAGATCTCTCCCATCTGCTGCCCGACGTGATCAGTATTGCACGCTCAGCCGGGCAACTGATCCTCGACATCTACGAAAACAAATCGTACGAAGCTTTCACTAAAAGTGACGAGACCCCGGTCACCAGCGCCGACTTAGCCGCGCATAAGCTGATCACTGAACGTTTGTCTGAACTAACCCCGGACATCCCGGTTTTGTCGGAAGAAGCGGCTAACATCAGCCTGACCACCCGTGAAACCTGGCAACGCTACTGGCTGGTTGATCCGCTTGACGGCACCCAGGAATTCATAGCCCGCAGCGGTGACTTTGCCACAATTATCGCTCTGGTCGAGCACAATCGTCCGGTGATGGGCGTAGTGTACGGCCCGGTGTCCGGCGTGATTTACTACGCTTATGCAGGCAAAGGAGCATGGAAGATCCCGGACATGTCCGACAGCCTGCGTATCCGCTCACACAAACATGAACTGCCGGGGCAACCGATCGCGATGGCCATCAGCCGCCGCCAGGACATCAACCGCATCACCAAACGCCTGAGCAGCCAGTGGAACTATGAACTGGTCCCTCTCGGCTCGGCCGCACTGAAAGCCTGTCTGGTCGCCGAGGGTGCCGTAGACTGTTATCTGCGCCTGGGGCCGACCGGGGAATGGGATACTGCAGCCACTCAGTGCATTGTCGAAGAAGCCGGCGGACGTATTCTCAGCACTCAGCTTGAGCCGTTGTCCTACAACGAGCGTGATACACTGGAAAATCCTAACTTTATCGTGCTCGGCGACGCCGACCTGCCGTGGGATCAGATTCTGCAAGTCAAAGATTAAACCAGACTTTCGCCTGAGCATCGGCCATCAGACCACCGCCAGCAATCAACCGATTCCCGGACGGGGCAAGCAAAACAAAAAAGGGCGAGTCTGAACTCGCCCTTTGTGATCCCGTATCCTTCATCATCGCCAACGATATATCAGGCGCCGGATTACAGCCGTCCCTGGCGGGTAAACTGATAACGGCCCTGACCATCGGGACGTGGCAGCAGATTAAGCTGCTCGCTCAGACGAGGCGGAAATTCCGCCCCGGGCTTAAACCAGCCCTTGGCCTGATAACGACGTGCCGCGTTAAGCTCTGCGGAAAATTCCGCACTGACCTGGGCACTATTCTGGCTGCCATTGACGGTCACGACGTTGTCCTGACACTGTACTTCAGCCATGATACGGTCCAGTTGCAGTTCGCCTAACGGTGAACCTATCTGACTCGGTGTCCAGGCCAGATTACCCGTGGCGGCACTGCACCACGGCAGCCCGTACTGGTAATCGCGGACCGTCAGTTTCGACATGGCCTTCCGCCGTGACAGGCACAGGCAACTGCAGTGTTTTCACCACCTGCTGAGCGGGCATAGATACCACGACATCACGAGCAAACGCGCCACTCAGACCATAGCCGAACACGCCTTTACCACGCATCTCCAGATCACTGCCACGGCCAAAACGCACCGCGGCCTGAGCTTTCGCCCCCAGCAAAGCCGACCATTGCCAGTCCCACTGCACAGCGCCCAGTTTATTGCGCTGCCAGCTGACCTGCTCCGCACTGCCCTGCCACAAAGTGCCGCTGACACCCTGCAATTGCAAAGCGCGTGGCAGCGGCGCGTATTTGACCACCAACGAGGCCGGGATATGGACAACCGCACTAATCAGCACCACCACCACAAATACGCTGACGTATCCAATCACACGTTTCATTATCCGCCTCGTTTTAACTGCAAGCGTTTGACTTCAACCAGACCCGGCGCTGCGCCGCGATCCAGGTCCATAAATTCGACATCAATACCCTGTTTCTCACGCAGGAAGTTTATCCAGGCCACCAGCTGAGAAAATGGCAACGGCTGAACCCAGACCTGCATCATCTCTCCGCGCGGCTGCACCCGGATCAGCTCAATATTGAAATCCCGGGTCGAACTGGCAATCACCTGGTTGAACGGCTGATTGGTACGCACCACTCCGCCCTGGCGGCGCAGAGTGATAATGTCATCGGCGGTCGATTTGACCCACTGCAGCAACTGCTGCTCCGACTGAATGCGGGTCCGGGCGTGTTCACTGCGCTGCTGCAGTGGCTGCACCACGCCCCAATACAGCAGGCCAAGCAACAGCAGTCCGCCACACACCAGCACCAGACGCTGCTCGCGCTGGCTGATCGTGCTCCACCATGCCTGCGCCGGGTTGAGTAAATTCTTCATGCTCTGTCCCTATTTGCGTGTGAGTACATACGAACCCACCACCTGTTCGCCGTTGCGGCTCAGCTGGCCCTGCTCAACTGAGAAGTGCTCTTCGAGCTGTACCCTTGCCTGTTCGAAGGTCTGAAAATCCTTGCTGACCGCCTCCAGGCGCACTTCGCCGCGATTGCCGTCAAAGCGCAGGCTCTGTACCTGCATGGCGCTGACATTGCGCAGCGTTTCCGGCAGTTTATCCAGCCAGGACAACACATGCTCGCCGCCACCGCCACCCGACAGCAGTGCCACTTCATCGCTCATCTGGCGCTTGAGATAACTCACGGTCGGTATGCGCTGCTTGTCAGGAAAAATGGAGCGAAAAATGCGTTCACTTTCAGCGCGATAACTTTGAGCGGTACTTTCATACTGATAGGCCTGCACCAACTGATAAGCGGTGCTGACCACCACCAGCAAACCGGCCGAAATCGCGGCTTTACGCCACACTTGCCAGTACTTGTTCCAGGATGACTTGGTTTTAAATTCACCACTGAGCAGGTTGATTTTGTGGCTGAGTGTCTGTTCGGTCAGCAACTGCATCACCAACGCCGCCGGCTGGTTATGCCACTCCTGCCCCTCAGCCAGCTGCATCTCCGGCAACGGTGTGTAAGCGTTCAGAGCTAACCAGTTTTCGCCGTCACGTACCCACTGCGACTGACTGAACAGAGGCAGCCACTGCACATCGATACTCAGGCCGGAAAACTCACTTTTACGTACCAGCCACTCGTCACCGATTTGCAGCGCGCTCAGCCCTTCAGAGTGAGGAATGGCCAGCACGTCCGGCACAACCCGTCGCACATCAAACTGCAGTGCGCGCAGCGAATCGAGACACGAACGCAACCACTGGCGATCAACACCGGCCACCTGAGCCACGCCGCCACTTTTGGCCAGAATGGTGAAATGCATTTCATCCACATCCTGGGCAATTTCCTCTTCCACCAGATAAGGCAGCATCGACTCAAGCTGACGACTGGCACCCGACGGAATGGCAACCTGAGTCAGCACCACATCACTGGCCGACAGCAGTAACAGGGTCGGACGCTGCGCCGCATAAGGCGCCAGCTCTTCGAGCTGATCCAGACCAGCAATTTCACCACTGGCAATCACGGCCTGCTGGTCAGTTGACCATACCAGCCAGGGAATGGTGGCTTCTTTTTGACTACTCAGCCGAACGGTCAGAAACTCGCTCACTGATTCCTCCAAAGCGACGGCGAATTACCGTTGCAGTTTCTAAATTACTACTAAAAAACAGACTGCGGATACGCACCCGGGATTGTTCAACCTGAATGTTCGCATCCAGCTCAAAATAGTGGCTGTCGATACTCAGGTAGCCGCGTGCCTGCTCTCGCACACTCTCATCAACCGCGGCGATAGGCGCCTCAGCCATAAAATCTTCGATACTGCTCCAGCCGTCATAGGGCCGTCCTTCGAGCACAGTACGCGCATTGGACTCACTCAGGTTCGGGCTGAACATGGCGGCCAGCAGTTTCGCCTGCTCCGGTTGCAGCGTATTAATATTCAAACGCCAGTCCCGCTCTGGTAACGCACAGACGTAGGGCTGCAGACTCTGCATCACTTCGCCACTGACTTCGTGCACCGCACGTAATTCGCTGACGTCGGCCAGCATCCCATTGGGGGCCATATAGGCCGGCGACACCGATTCATAATAACTGTCTTCCACCCCGCTCGCGGTGTTGACCGAATCATTGGCATCCAGAAAATCCCAGGTACCATCGGCAATGTTTTCTGCCTGATAGCTGTCAATATCGAGCTCATCCAGCAGGGCGCGCCACACCCGATACACATACGGTGTCGAGGTCTGCGCGCCGACCGGCGCCAGACCGGCAAACGCATTGACGTTAAAGCAGGCCTGCTTGTCGACGATACTGCCGGTCACCTGACCGTAGTCAAGCGGATAACTGCGATCGCGCTGTGACCAGGGCTGATTGAGACTGACCACATCACTGTCTTTATAACTCTGTTCGATGGCCGCTTTGGCCAGCCCTTCAACCCCGATGCTGTACCAGTAAGCCTGTTGGTAATTGAGCTGATGACTGGCACGCTGAAACTGGGTAAACATCCGCTGCGCCATGGTGGCGGCAATCGACACCATGATCGCCAGCAGCAGCAAAACAATGATCAAAGCCACACCGCGCTGTCGAGATTTAGCCATTATCGCCCTCTCCCAGTGATGCGCCGGTGGTAAGATAAATTCTCTGAATCTGACCGTAATCCTGCAATTTCAGGGTCACTTCCACTGCTTTCGGCAACGCCTGATCCGACTCCCAGGCATCACGCCAGCCGCCTTCGGCGTAAAAACGCATCGACCAGGATTCCACCTGGGTCAGTAAAGGCATCACCACCGCAGGCTCAGAGACCGCGGTATCCGGATAGCGCCAATAAAGACGTTCCAACACGCCTTCTTTTAAACGATAGCCTACCTTGGCCACTTCTCCACGCGGGAATTGCTGCTCCGGGTTATGCCAGCCAAGGCGGATAAACATCACACCCTTAGTGTCAGAGTCATTCAGGTAATCGCTCCAGAGCAACATTCGATCACCGGGCGCTTCCCCGTTATGACGGAAATGACGCAGCGCCATCTGACGAAAATCCGCATCCATCATGACTATTGCACGCTGCACTTCGCTCAGACGCGCTTCTCGTTCCGCGGACAGGGTATTGCTGCGTTGCACCTGATTGAGCACCTGATAAGCCGCCAGACTGAGACTGGCAAAAATCGCCATGGCGACCAGCACTTCAATCAGGGTAAAACCGCTGCGGCGTGCGACTCGTCTCAATGAACCATATTTACTTTGCAACATAACTTCTTACCGTCACCACCGGCGCGCCGTTCTTCTCGGTCGCCGCACTGACATCAAATGCCGCCAGGACATCATTAGCCGTTTTCACCGGCGCAACTTTCCAGTACCAGGTCCGCCCGGCCAGCTCTTCGCTGCCGTTTTGCGCCCGAGGTGCCTGTTCACTCAAAAACACCTTGGCGGTCTGGTTATCCACCACCATAGCGGCGAACGTTTTCTCTTCCAGATAACTGATGGTATTGATGTGCTGAGTCACGGCGCGCATCACACTCAATGCAGCGGTGGCAAAGATGGCCAGAGCAACCAGCACTTCCAGCAGCGTAAAGCCCCGCTCAGCGCGTCTCATCATGTTCTCCCAGTGCCAGCAGAGTGATCTGACCATTATCTTGTACCTGCACCTGCCATCCACTCTCAACACTTTCATTCTGAACATAAATATCCAGCGTAAACGGGGTCAGTTCGCCGCTGGATAAGATAAAGACCTGTGGCGGACGCTGCTTCTGCTCGCCATCCTGCTCACGGAACATCTCTTCATCAAACAGAGAGCCCGGCTTAAACAAGCGGTCTTCATCCTGCCAGACATCGCCACCGGCTTGATACTGCAGCGCCAGTCCATCCTGTAGCTGCAGATCCGCAGCGATACCGTTTTTATCCAATTTTTGCCAGCCTGTCTGATCCAGGCTTAAAAAACGCAGTGTGCGTGCCTGCTCATCAATGCGCAGACCGTAATCACGGCCGCTGAGGATGGCTTCCTCATTGAGCAGTTGCAGACGCTGAAAAATACTCTGCGCCACTTCTTTAATGTCATCATCGTGTCTGACCGGCAGAGTGGCGATCACCGCCACCGCGCTGACGGAAAGCAGCACTAACACCAGCATTATTTCCAGCAGAGTAAAACCATGTTTGCGCTTCATCACAACAGCCAGACCTGAATTCAATAAAAGGTGGCGCCAAGCGCCACCGTTAACCTGTTACTGAAAATCCTGCAGATTCCAGTTACCGATATCGACGGCCGTACCTTCACCGCCTTCCTGACCATCTGCACCTAAGGTAAACACATCAATCGTGCCTTTATCACCCGGGCTAAGGTATTGGTAATCGTTACCCCAAGGGTCTTTTGGCAGACGCTTGATGTAACCGCCGGCGCGGTAATTACGTGGCTCAGGGCTGCCTGGCATAGTCACCAGCGCATCCAGACCCTGGTCTGTGGTCGGATACACATTGTTATCCAGCTTGTACATATCGAGGGCATTTTCCAGCGCGACAATATCTGTGATCGCTTTCTGCTGGTCGGCTTTTTCTTTGTTACCGAGCAGGTTAGGCACCACAAAGCTGGCCAGAATACCCAGAATGACGACCACAACCATCACTTCCAGCAGGGTAAAACCGGACTGTTTGTTTACTTTTTTGTTCATAGAGACTCCATGTTACTCAAGACGAAGTGAGCCAAATCAGCGGCTCATTAAGTTATTCATTTCCAGGATAGGCATCAGGGTGGCCATTACGATAAACAGCACCAGACCCGCCATCAACGCAATCAGCGCCGGCGTAAAAATGCCCAGCGCAATATTGACCGTCGCTTCAAAACTGTTGTCCTGGTTATCTGCGGCGCGGGTCAGCATACTTTCCAGTTTCGCCGCTCTGTTCACCACTGGCGATCATATGCAGCATCATCGGCGGGAAGAGTTTGGTTTGATCAAGAGCTTTGCGCAGGCTGGCACCTTCGCGCACATTTTCTGCGGCCAGGCGCACCTGTTGCTTGACGTATTGATTGGACATAACGTCGACCGCGACCCGCATTCCGTCCAGAATCGGAATTGCGCTCGAGGTACAGATAGACAAAGTGCGGGCAAAACGCGAAGTATTAAGGCCACGGGAGATTTTACCCACCAGCGGCATATGTATCACCCGCCGATCCCAGCGCAGGCGCAGATCCGGTTTACTCAGCAACCAGCGCACCAGGTAGATCAGCAACACGATCAGCACCAGAAGCTGTAGCCCCCAGTGCTGAATAAAGTCACTGGACGAGAGCAGAAACTGGGTCGATTTGGGCAGCTCCTGCCCCATCTGGACAAACTGACCGACAATTTTCGGTACCACAGCGGCAAGCAGGAAGGCCACAATGCCAACCGCAAACACCACCAGCACAATCGGATACAGCATCGCCTGCAGTAGTTTAGAGCGCATTTTCTGGCGATTTTCCGCATAATCGGCCAGACGTTCCAGCACCGCATCCAGGTGGCCGGACTTTTCTCCGGCGGCGACCATAGAGCGGAACAGATCGTCAAAAATATGCGGGTAATCGGCCATACTGTCTGCCAGAGTGTAACCTTCGGTTACTTTAGAGCGCACCGCGGCGAGCATATTACGAATGCGCGGCTTTTCCGACTGCTCAGATACCGCGCGCAGACACTCTTCGAGCGGCATACCGGATTGCACCAGAGTCGATAACTGACGGGTCAATAGCGCCAGATCGGGCGTGCTGATGCCACGCGGGGAGAATCCCAGCCCGCTACTGTGAGATTTCGCGGCCTTGGCGCGGGTTTCCACCACTTCCACCGGCACCAGCCCCTGCTCTTTGAGGCGCTGACGCACCTGGCGGGCATTATCGCCTTCCAGGACACCTTTTTTGTGCCGGCCACGCTCATCCAGCGCTTTATATTCAAACGCCGCCATCAGGACTCCTTGGTGACTCGCATCACTTCTTCCAGCGAGGTAATCCCGCGCCGGACTTTATCCAGACCATCCTGACGAATACTCGGCGTCGTGCTACGGACCCGTTTTTCGATTTCCTGCTCACCGGCTTCGGCATGAATCAGCGCCTGCAGATCATCATCAATCAACACCAGCTCGTGAATCCCGGTCCGGCCACGGTAACCCTTGAAGTTACACTTGTCACAGCCATGCGCTTTATACAGTGTCAGCGGTTCAGCGTCGTCCAGTTCGAACAGCTTACGCTGCTCTTTGTTCGGTTGATACGCTTCTTTACACTCCGGACACAAGGTGCGCACCAGACGCTGCGCCAGTACACCGAGCAGTGAAGAGGAGATCAGGAAAGGTTCAATCCCCATATCACGCAGACGGGTCACGGCGCCAATTGCAGTATTGGTGTGCAGGGTCGACATCACCAGGTGGCCGGTTAAGGAAGCCTGCACGGCGATCTGGGCCGTTTCCAGATCACGGATCTCGCCCACCATCACCACATCCGGATCCTGACGCAAAATTGCGCGCAGGCCGCGGGCGAAGGTCATGTCCACTTTCGGGTTGACCTGAGTCTGACCGATACCTTCAATATCGAATTCAATCGGGTCTTCTACCGTCAGGATGTTGCGCTCATTGCTGTTGAGCTCCTGCAAACCGGCATACAAGGTGGTGGATTTACCTGAACCGGTCGGTCCGGTCACCAGCAAGATGCCGTGCGGGCGCTGAATCAGATGACGGAAATGGTCATGGTTACATTCGGTCATCCCCAGACTATGCAGATCAAGCCGGGTCGCATTTTTATCCAGCAGACGCATCACCACCCGTTCGCCGTGCGAAGACGGCATGGTCGACACGCGCACATCCACCGAACGGCCACCGATACGCAGCGAAATCCGCCCGTCCTGCGGCACACGCTTTTCGGCGATGTCCAGTTTGGCCATCACCTTCACCCGTGACACCAGCAGCGGCGCCAGTTTACGGCTCGGTGACAACACCTCACGCAGCACACCATCAACCCGGAAACGAATCGACAACTCTTTCTCAAAGGTCTCGATATGAATATCCGACGCGCCCTCTTTGATGGCTTCGCCGAGCATGGCATTGATCAGCTTGATGATTGGCGCATCATCTTCAGATTCCAGCAGGTCTTCGTTCTGCGGTAACTCCTCGGCAATCGAGAAAAAGTCATCGCTGTCCGCACCGATATCTTCCATCAGCTGCCGAGCCTCGGAAGAATCACGCTGATAGACCTGAGTCAGTTTGCTTTCAAACTCATTCGGCTGCAGTTCAATCAGGTTGAGACGACCTTTAATCACCCGGCGCACTTCCGCCAGCGAATTCATTGCCAGCGGCGCAACGTAATACACAGTGGGAGTGTCCTGGCTGTCATGCCATTCCAGCACCAGTTTGAAGCGGTTAGAGAAACTGAACGGTAAGCGACGCACCAGATTACGCGCCGCTTGCGCTACCACAACGTCCGTCATGATTACTCTTCCATCTGTTCTAAAAAGGCCTGAATTTCCGGCGGATGCATACGATCCTGACCATATTTCGGCAACACCGGAATATTGTTGTCATCCATCAGTTTCAGCCCTTTATCGGCTTTAAATAACTGCTCAGCGCGAATGTAGTTATATTTACGCTGGGTCACGCCGTCAGCCGTCATACCGGTACGGATGATGGTCGGCTTGATGAACACCATCAGGTTACGTTTTTCAACCTGAGTACTGGTGGAGGTAAACAGCTGGCCCAGAATCGGGATATCGCCCAGCAGCGGTACTTTCGATTCACTTTCTGCGGTCCGCTCATCAATCAGACCACCCAGCACCAGCATCTGGCCATCCTGCACCATCACTGAGGTATTGAGCTGACGTTTGGCGAAACGCACATCGACCGCGCCGTTAGCCCCCAGCACGTTGGAGACTTCCTGCTCAATCGACAGCTGCACCGAGTCGCCTTCGTTGATTTGCGGCACCACTTTAAGCTTGATACCAACTTCTTTGCGGTCCACGGTTTGGAACGGGTTATCATTATTCGAGCCGGCAGTAGAACCGGTGATGACCGGCACTTCTTCACCAACGATAAATGACGCTTCACCGTTATCCATCACGGTAATGCTTGGTGAAGACAGAATATTGGTGGTGGAGTTACTCGACACCGCATTGATCAGCGCGGTCCAGTCACCCATCAGCACACTCACTGCTGCACCATTCACGCCGGATAAAGCCGATGCCAAAGTTGAATAGTCGCCGGATTCCGTAACCGAGTAAGGCACACGGTTACCGTTGCCATCGTAGTAGTATTCCGTTGTTGTTTGATCCTTAGCCTCTTCCAGACCTACCATCACATTACCGATTGAGGCACCACTGTTGCTGAACTGAATCGCAGAGCCGCTCTCCAGCGAGCCCCACTGAACGCCCAGACTCATCCCATCGGCTTCCGACATTTCCACAATCAGCGCTTCAATCAGCACCTGGGCTCGACGAATATCAAGCTGGGAAATCACATCCAGCAATTCACTCATAATATCCTGTGGTGCGGTCAACACGATCGCATTGGTGTCGGCGTGCGCGGCAATCATCACATCATCTCGCTTGGCCGAAGAACCCGGCTGGCCACTTTTTTTCTCCGCCACCAAGTTTTCTGATACCCCTTTTAGTACATCAACCATATCTTCGGCTTTGGCGTACTTGAGGTACACCACCCGGTTGTTGCCCTTGGTTGCCATTTCGACGTCGAGCTTATTGATCAAACGTTTGAGGCGCTGGCGTACTTTCGGGTCGCCGGAAATAAGGATTGAGTTGGTGCGCTCGTCCGCCACAAACTTCGGCTGCAGGAATTCAGGGGTGTTTTTCGTGTCATTGGCTTTATTCAGCGCCTCGACAATACGCACCATTTCAGCGGCGGACGCATTTTTCAGCTCCACCACTTCAATATCTTTGTCGCCAGCCTGATCGACCCGGCGAATGATGTCAGCCAGACGATTGACCACTGCCGCGCGGCCGGTGATCAGAATGATGTTGGCCGGGTCATAATGCACCACGTTACCGGCACCCGCGTTATCAATCAGCTGACGCAGCAGCGGTGACAACTCGCGCACCGAGACATTCTTTACCGCCACGACCTGAGTGATAACGCTGTCGCCATCCATACGGTCACTGTCACCCAGCACCGGAATGGCAGAGGTTTTGGCGTCTTTCGACTTGACCACTTTCAGCACACCGTTGTCCATCTCAACCACGGCAAACCCGTACACTTCCAGCACATTGAGGAAAAAGCTGTAGTACTGCTCTTCATTCAGGGTGTCATAACTGCGTACATCGACTTTGCCGCGAACAGAAGGGTCAACAATAATGGTTTTTTCGAGATTGCGACCGACGATGTTGATGAATTCCTGAATATCAGTGCCCTTAAAACTGGCACTGAATTCATTTGCCAGTGCCATTGGCGATGCCGCCAGACTCATGGCGAGCAGCCACGCACTTTTGTTAAGCCAATGCTTCACGGGAGACTCCCTCAACCTTTAAACAAAGGTGAAAATTAAAACTGAATATAGATGTCATGTTGCTGTCCATCTCGTTCTACGGTCAGGTTAAGCTCGGTCAAATCAGACACGGACTCAAAAATTTTGCTCATCACATCCGGATCGGTCAGATCCAGACCATTAATTTGGGTGGCAATGTCGCCGTTTTGCAGCCCGACGGCTTCAAACAGTGCCCGATCTTTACCCGGGCTGACACGATAGCCCAAGATTTGATCATCCTGCTTAACCTGCGACATCGTCACATACTGGAAGATCTCACTGGGATTGTTCGCCACTGCAGCGCGAATGGCTGCCAGTTTGTCTTCCTGATCATTGGCGCCTGTCTCAGCACTGTTACGCGCACGTCGCTCTGGCTGGGCCGTATTCAATTTAGAATAGTCCAACCCTTCCAACATCAGGGTCTCGTTACGACCAGAATTATCAATAATGACACGATCCGGCAAAACAGCTTTCAGTTTGACCCGTGTGCCTTCAATCACTTCGTTCAAGCCGTAGGTCGACTGCTGGCCACGGTTAGCTATGACCGCGAGACTCTGGGTTGGTTCAGAACTGGCCACTACACCCACCAGCACAAGGTTAAGACGGGTTTTCGGCGCGTCGACTTTGACCGGAGTGGCTACCGGCGCCACTTTTTCGCTGTAGCGGCCAAAAATAGCACCTTGTTGCAGGTTCGTGAGGTCAAAATTGGTTTGATTGGTCTGGCGCGAAGTCACAGAGGGTGCCCAGGCTGACACGGCGGTTTGCTCGCCGTGAAACATCCACACCATCTTGCCGACAATCCAGGCGGAAAGCGCAATAAACAGCACTGCCAGCCAAACACTCAGCGGCTTTTGCCAGCCGGAAAGGCGCTGCATCCAGTTGACGGATGCCAGCGGTTGAAAACTGATACGCTCCACTTCGGTGTCCTTTGGTTCCGTTTTAAACGCTAACGTCATGTTTTTTATTAGTCGGAGCCTTGTATTTCAGGGCTTTAAATAAAATATAGCAATATATCACAACCGAGGAACACTTCTTTTCAGTTAGATTAAAATTGTCCGCAACCTTGAAAAACTGTGACTCAGACTCCATTGTAAACCGCATTAACGCAGCAAAATAATGAATTTAGAGGTAATTTGCCAGCATGAGTTCCCCATCTGAAGCAGTGCGTCTCGATAAATGGTTATGGGCCGCGCGATTTTATAAAACCCGCTCGGTGGCGCGGAATATGGTCGATGGTGGCAAAGTTCACTATAATGGCCAGCGAACCAAACCCAGCAAGCTGGTTGAACTCGGTGCGATCATCACCTTGCGTCAGGGCAACGAAGAAAAAACCGTTGTTATAGAAAGAGTTTCCGAACAAAGACGAGGTGCCCCCGAGGCGCAGACCCTTTATTCAGAAACTGCCGACAGTGTTGAAAAGCGTGAAAAGCAGGCACTGGCACGCAAGCTGAATGCCCACAATCCAGCACCGGATCGCCGCCCGGATAAGAAACAGCGTCGCGATCTGCTGAAATTTAAACATCAATAACGAGCCGGACTATTCCTTATGACGACAAGCTCAAAGTCTAAAAACACATTACACCGCTACCTGTTTGACGATCTGTCGGTACGTGGCGAGTTGGTACAACTGGACGACACGTATCAGCATATTATCAGCAGCAAGGAATACCCAGCTCCGCTGCAACAGTTATTGGGCGAAACTGCTGGTCGCAACCACGCTGTTGACTGCGACCCTGAAATTTGAAGGTTCGATCACCATGCAACTGCAGGGTAACGGCCCGGTTTCTCTGGCAGTCATCAATGGTGACAATAACCAGAAAGTTCGCGGTGTAGCGCGCTGGGACGGTGAGATTGCCGACAATGCCAGCCTGCATGATATGATGGGCAAAGGCCACATGGTGATCACTATCGAGCCAAAGAAAGGCGAACGCTATCAGGGTGTGGTTGGTCTGGAAGGAGACAATCTGGCTGAAGTGCTGGAAGCTTATTTCATGCGTTCAGAGCAGCTGAAGACCCGTCTTTGGATCCGCACCGGTCAGCTGGACGGCAAACTGCACGCCGCCGGCATGCTGCTGCAAATCATGCCTGACGGCACCGGCTCCGCCGACGACTTCGATCACCTGGCGCAACTGACTGCGACCGTGAAAAATGAAGAGCTGTTCAGCCTTGAAGCGAACGAAGTACTCTACCGTCTCTACAACCAGGAAACAGTCCAGCTGTTTGAACCTCAGGCCGTCGAATTCCTGTGTGGTTGCTCACGTGAGCGCAGTGCGGCAGCCATTATTACCGTAGCTCGTGATGAGCTGAACCAGATTCTGGCCGAAGACGGCGCGGTGAACCTGCATTGTGATTACTGCGGTACCACCTACTCGTTTGATTCCACTCAAGTGTTTGAATTGTTCGCCCAGCAGGATTCAGATTCTCAGATCAAGCATTAATTCTTACGGATTAACAAGCACGTCAAAACAGTCTTACAGCCAGCTTAATGCTGGCTTTTTTTGTGATCGAAACCCATAAAAACCCAACAAAATCAACACGCCACCCTGCAGAATACCCTACTTAATTTCCGGGAATTAATAATCGTTTTGCTCTGGTACTGACGCCAAAGCGCAATATAAAATAGGCCCGCCAGCAATATGTGACGGGTTACCTAAAACCACAAATCAGGCGTGGTTAATTTTTGACCCATCTCCCTGTTTTTTCCCGACCCCGTTGCTAGCATGGTGAGCAGAAAAAATACAAACATTATAAAAATCCCTACAAATTCCCGATAAGGAGCACCTATGACTGTTATCGAACAAACAAAGGCTGCACAACTTGATCTTACCCAATACGGCATCACCGATGTCAGCGAAGTGATTCGTAACCCGAGTTACGAGTTACTGTTTGAAGAAGAAACCCGTCCGGATCTGGAAGGCTACGAGAAAGGCGTGGTCACCGAACTGGGGGCCGTGGCAGTAGACACCGGCATCTTCACTGGCCGCTCACCAAAAGATAAATTCATCGTTAATGACGACACCACCCGTGACACCTTGTGGTGGACGTCTGACCAAGCCAAGAACGACAATAAACCGATTAGCCAGGCAGTATGGAATGACCTGAAATCTCTGGTCAGCCAGCAGTTGTCAGGTAAACGCCTGTTTGTGGTCGACGGTTACTGTGGCGCCAACGCCGATACCCGCCTGTGCGTGCGCTTTATTACCGAGGTCGCCTGGCAGGCCCACTTCGTGACCAACATGTTCATCCGCCCGGCCAAAGATGAGCTGGCGGGCTTTAAACCCGATTTTGTCGTCATGAACGGTGCTAAATGCACCAACCCGAACTGGCAGCAGCAAGGGCTGAACTCTGAGAACTTCACTGTATTCAACCTGAGCGAAAAAATGCAGCTCATCGGCGGCACCTGGTACGGCGGCGAGATGAAAAAAGGTATGTTCGCGATGATGAACTACTTCCTGCCGCTGCAAGGCATCGCCTCGATGCACTGCAGTGCCAACATGAGCCAGGATGGTGACGTGGCGATCTTCTTTGGTCTGTCCGGCACCGGTAAAACCACCCTGTCCACCGATCCGAAGCGCGCGCTGATTGGCGATGACGAACACGGCTGGGATGACGATGGTGTCTTCAACTTCGAAGGCGGTTGCTACGCCAAAACCATCAAGCTGTCCAAAGAAGCGGAACCGGATATTTACAATGCTATCCGCCGTGACGCTCTGCTGGAAAACGTCACCGTGCGTGGTGACGGCTCCATCGACTTCGATGACGGTTCGAAAACGGAGAATACCCGTGTTTCCTACCCGATCTACCATATCGATAACATCGTTAAACCGGTTTCCAAAGGCGGCCACGCGAACAAAGTGATCTTCCTGTCAGCCGATGCGTTTGGGGTACTGCCTCCGGTGTCCAAACTGACTCCGGAGCAGACCAAGTACCACTTCCTGTCCGGTTTTACCGCCAAGCTGGCCGGTACTGAACGTGGTATCACCGAACCGACACCAACCTTCTCGGCTTGTTTCGGTGCCGCTTTCCTGACCCTGCATCCGACTCAATACGCAGAAGTGCTGGTCAAACGCATGGAAGCCGCAGGCGCAGAAGCTTATCTGGTGAACACCGGCTGGAAACGGTACTGGTAAGCGTATTTCGATCAAAGATACCCGTGGCATTATTGACGCCATTCTGGATGGCTCAATTGAGCAGGCAGAGACCAAACAGGTGCCTATCTTTAACCTTGAGGTGCCGACCGCGCTGCCAGGCGTCGATGCGTCTATCCTTGATCCACGCGATACCTACACCGATCCGCTGCAATGGGAAAGCAAAGCCCAGGATCTGGCGACCCGCTTTATCAATAACTTTGCCAAGTACACGGATAATGCCGAAGGCAAAGCGCTGGTTTCCGCCGGCCCTCAGCTGGACTGAAAACGAAAACTTGCCAACAAGCCCCTCTTTTGAGGGGCTTTTTTGTTGAAGCCTGAGTAAAATTGTTCCAAGCTGTGATTCTTAAGCAACGTCACTCAGTCAGGAAACTATGAAAAAGCTGCTCGCGTTAGGGATGGGATTAATCGCACTGTTGCTGGTGCTGATACTGGCCACATTTGGCCTGATGCATACCCGTTACCTGACGCCTTCAGCTCAATGGTTAACCGACCATTTATGGCCCGGCGAGCTGACATTCACCCGGTTAGAATACGACTATCCGCGTCATTTCCGCCTGCAGGATGTCACCCTGGAGCAAGATGAAAAGCCACTCCACTTCCAGCAGGTGGATGTCTGGCTCAGCGCCCGGCCCTGGCAGGATGACCAATGGGTCATCGACAGCCTGCTGCTCGATGGAGCCAATTTCTCTGCTGGGCTGCCCAGCCACCCTTTTCTGTCCGAACTGAAACTCAACCAACTGGCACTGCACAATATTGATTTTGCAATGGATGGTTTGATTGCTCGCGGCGTTAACCTGCAGGTTAAAAAACCTTCCTGGCACAGCGCGGTACAACGCCTGCCCTATGGTGAGTTGCAGCTGTCTGCCGAGCAGTTTTACTGGCACAGTGAAGCCATCGACAACGTGTTAGTCGATGCTGACTACCAGCCTGCCGACAGCACGGTTTACGGCGCCTCTTTTATCTGGCGCGGCGGCCAATTCTCCGGTCAGGCTGAGCAGTATCCGCAAGGCTGGTCACTGGTTAATGTCACCATCAACCAGCTCAACCTGGATCAGGACCTCACTCAACTCACGGCTCCTTGGTGGTCATTACTAAGCAGCCATATCACGCGCATCAACAGCCTGGATATTCTCAACAGCAATCTACGCGTGGCCGGCAGCGAGATGACCAACGTGGCCCTGTCGGCGGAAAATCTGCAGTTAGGCCATACCTGGTGGCAACAGCAGCAAGGTTATCTGTCGCTCAATGCGGACAGCATTACCAGCCATGGCCTGCAATGGGTAGAACCCAGCTTTAAACTGGACTTCGAACCAGACAAGATCCAAATCAGCGACTTTTCCAGTGAGGTGTTGCAAGGCAGCCTGCAACTGAGTGGTGAAGTGACGCCCAATCAGCTGCACCTGCACCACCTAACGGCACGTGGTCTGAAGTGGTTTGGCGAACAAGACAGCGACTGGCACTGGCTCAGTCTGGATCTGAGCAACTGGCAATCGCTGCAAATTGATCAATTTGATCTGCACAACCTGCAGCTGATCCAACTGCAACATACTCCGGCCTGGCAGCTGACCGGACTCAATGCCGAAGGCCGCGATACCGAGCTGATTCGGGATGGCAAATGGGGGCTGTGGCAAGGCTCCGCCAGCATCAGCGCCAATAACGCCAGTATCGGTTCAGTGCTCAGCAGCCAGGGCATTATTGAAATGCACAGTGATAATGGTCGCTGGTCGTTGGATCGCGCGTTTCTGCCACTGGAAAAAGGCTATATCGATGCCAATGCGGAATGGAATTTCGCAGCCGACAGCGCGCCGTGGAAAGTGGCGCTGCATACTGACGGACTGCCGCTGACCGAGCTGCACCACTGGCTGACGCTGCCTTTCAGTGTGGATGCTCTGGCGGATCTGGATCTCAATGCCGAAGGACTGGCCGGCGATTATTCCATGCTGGCTCATTCACTCAGTGGCGAGCTGCAACTGGGTTTACGTCGCGGCATACTAACCACACAACAGACCAATCAACTAGTGGTTCAGCCGTTTACGCTGGATAGGCTGAACGTCAGCGCTGACCGCGGACGGATACAGCTTAACGCGGCGCCGCTAGCGGGGCCAGGGCTCGATGCGCGTCTGCAAGGAACTATCGACTTAGTTTCCCCGCAGCAAGGGACACTTGAACTGCAGTTGCGCCAAGGCTGTCAGCAAACCCGCTTCGACCTGCTGCGTAACCAGCAGGCAGAAGAAACACTGCCAGCCAAAGCGTGTGCAGACACACTCAGTCGCGAGCGTGCTCGAGAATAGACTGATAATCGGGGATAAGCATATAGGTTCCGGTAAACTCGACCGCGTCCTTGTCGCCGCTGGCGATGATCACGCGCATGACAATCCGCGCTTTACGCCCGGATTCCAGACGGTCAAGGTCACCACTGATGCCATCTAAAGAAGTGGATGCCACCGGATTATATACCACCGGATGGCGGTAACGGATACGGCTATCCACCAGCACAATATCCCCTTCCAGATTGCGTTCACGCATCAGCAGCCAGGCCATGCCCCAGCCAGTCAGAGTGGCCAGAGTAAACGCAGAGCCGGCAAACATGGTGTTGTGCGGGTTAAGGTTGGGATTCAGCTGGGCACCGCACTGGAACTGGTAGCCGGTGTACTGCAGTACCTTAATGCCCATTTTTTCACTGATCGGAATATGCTCGCCCCAGCGTTTCCTGCAGCTCAGTGCACCATTCTGGTTTGCGCAGCACATCCGCCATCGGATCAAGGTGTTTGACCATTTGCTGATGACGGACCGGCCCGCGTTCATCCGTCAGTTCACCACGGCGCTCGAAGCCGTTCTTCTCATAGAACTTGATCGCATCTTCGCGCGCATTACACACCAGCCGCTTGGCCCCTTCCTGACGCGCCAGCGACTCCAGCGCGACCAGAATGAGTGATCCCATCCCTTTGCTGCGCCGGTTCGCTTTCACCGCCATGTAACGAATCTGGCCGTCACTGTCCGGGGTAATGTACAGACGCCCAATCGCCATCGGCCGGCCACGTCCGTCAACAATCATGCGGTGATGACTCATGGCATCGTATTCGTCCCGCTCAGACCCGAGCGGCATCCGCCACGGCTCACGCAGCATCTGCCAGCGAAAATGAAAATACTTATTGAGCTGATTATCCGTATTCGGCGTAATAAGTTTAAACATAGAGTCGGTTCCCGCAGGCTCTCACGAGCCGTAGTTAAGCCTGTAACCAGAAGGTTACCGGTCCATCGTTAATCAATGACACTTTCATATCCGCGGCAAAACGGCCACGCTGTGTCGGTAGTACCTGGGTACACAAATCGGAGAAATAGTCGTACAGGCGTTCCGCTTCCTCCGGATGAGCGCCACGGGAAAATCCGGCCCGGGTGCCCTTTTTAGTGTCTGCCGGCAAGGTAAATTGCGAGACCACCAGCACACTGCCGCCGACATCTTTGACACTCAGGTTCATCTTGCCGGCTTCATCTTCAAATACGCGGTAGCTGGTCACCCGTTCCATCAGGCGTTTCGCTTTCGCTTCATCATCTTCACGCTCGACCCCGAGCAATACCAGTAAACCCTGTTCAATCTCGCCGACAATTTCACCTTCGACGCTTACTGCCGCTTCACTTACTCGTTGAATCAAGGCTATCACTCTGCTCTTTTCCTTGTGGTTGGGTTGGGGAATTGAGCGCTGAGTTTAGCATGTCTGGCTCGTCACTCCACTCATCACGCTCACCGAGCGCCGCGGTCACTTCAGCCCCAATCAGCACGATCAGCCAACACAGGTACACCCAGACAAACAGAATCGGAATCGCCGCCAGCGCGCCGTAAATCAGCTGGTAAGACGGAAACTGAGTGATGTAAGCAGCAAAACCTTTCTTACTCAGTTCAAACAGCAAGGCCGCGACCAAAGCACCGGAGACCGCATGCCAGATAACGACTTTTTTATTCGGCACCAGCAGGTACAGCCCCGAAAAGGCAAAAAAGGACAGCAGCAACGGCAGACGAGCGAGGAAAAAATTAAACGCGCCGGTCAGCGCTTCATTATCCAACAGCTTGAGTGACGTAATGTACGATGTCACCGCGATACTGGCACCGACCAGAATAGGCCCCAGAGTCAGGATCATCCAGTACATCGAAAATGAAAAGACCAGACGGCGCTTTTTGCGCACCCGCCAGATATAGTTCAGATTTTTATCGATGTTCGAGATCAGTGTCAGCGCCGCGATAAAGAGGAACATACCGCCCACCGCGGTCATTTTTCCGGTATTGGTGACAAATTCGGCTAACGCGGTGCGCACCGCATCACCGGCCGCCGGGACGAAATGGGTAATCACATAGTCCTGCACTTCATCGCCGACGTTATCAAAAATGGCAAACGAAGAGAGGATCGACAGCAGCACAGTCAACATCGGCACGATAGACAGCAAGGTGATGTAAGCCAGATAGCCGGCGTTCACATTGACTCTGTCGTGCCCCATACGGGCAAATAAATAACGGCCGAATAACAGGCTATGCTTGACCAGTAACTGGATGTTCAAGGTGTTTCTCCCATTTAACGATATCCGTCCCTGAATGACCAACCTGGCTGGGTGATCATATGAACATTTGAATTATCTGACAGATAAGGTTCTGAAATTGTAGCGGATCATAGCTCTTAGTGTGACACGCAACGCAGCCAGATTACACACAATGCAGTGCGATACACAAACTGAACCGGTTTATTGAACACCACTATCAGTTATCACTAAATCATCAGTTATCACTAAATCATCAGTTATCACTAAATCATCAGTTATCACTAAATCGACCAGTAAAGCGGCGTTGAATACGGTATGCTGACCATATCAGGTTACAATGCAATTATTTTAATAGAAAGGAGTTCATGATGCCTTACTTGTTGGCCATCTTGTTATCTGTCTTCACCCTGACCGGTTGCCAGAGCGCGTATTATTCGGCAATGGAAAAAGTCGGCTACCATAAACGTGACATCATGGTTGACCGGGTTGAAGCCGCACAAGACTCACAGAAAGACGCTCAGCAGGAAACTGACCAGCGCGCTCGAAGCCCTGTCAGCCTTTACCCAGTTTGACGGTGGTGAGCTGGAAAGCGCCTATGAGCGTATCAACGATCAGTATCAGCAAAGCGAAGACGCTGCTGCGGATGTGCGCGATCGTATCGCCGCAATCGAAGATGTTTCCGAGGCATTATTTGCCGAATGGCAGCAAGAGTTGTCGCTGTATACCAGCAGCAAGTTGCGCCGCGCCAGCGAGCAGAAGCTGAAACAAACCCAGGCATCGTACCAGACTATGCTTAAAGCGATGAAACAGGCTGAACAGACAATGAAACCTGTGCTCAATACACTGCGTGACAATACTCTGTATCTCAAGCACAACCTCAACGCCAGCGCGGTCGGCTCGCTGCAGGGTGAATTCGCCTCACTGGAGAAAGATATCCGCAGTGCGATCAGCCAGATGAATGCTGCAATTGCCGAGTCAGATCAGTTCCTCAGCCAGTTAAAACAGTAATGACTACAAATACCGGACGGGCCGCTGTGTTCCGATAGACCGCCCCGGTTACTCCGCTCATGGTGCCAGACAATAAAAAAGCCCTCAGATGAGGGCTTTTTTTAATCCGGTGAACGATTACTTACGCGCAGCGCGTTTACGGTCGTTCTCAGTCAGGTGACGTTTACGGATACGGATGCTCTTCGGTGTTACTTCCACCAGCTCGTCATCATCGATGAACTCCAGAGCCTGTTCCAGCGTGTATTTGATCGCAGGAGTCAGAACCTGAGCGTCATCAGTACCAGAAGCACGTACGTTGGTCAGCTGCTTACCTTTCAGACAGTTTACTGTCAGGTCGTTAGAGCGGTTGTGGATACCCACTACCTGACCTTCATAAACCTCATCCGCGTGTTCTGCGAACAGACGGCCACGCTCTTGCAGGTTAAACAGTGCGTAAGTCAGTGCTTTACCGGTTGCGTTAGAGATCAGTACGCCGTTTATACGTTGACCGATTTCGCCACCTTTGTGCGGTGCGTAGTGGTCAAATGTATGGTACAGCAGACCAGTACCAGAAGTCAGAGTCAGGAACTCAGTCTGGAAGCCGATCAGGCCACGTGATGGCATCACGAAGTCAAGACGTACACGACCTTTACCGTCTGGAGACATGTCTTTCAGTTCGCCTTTACGCAGACCGATTTTCTCCATGATACCGCCCTGGTTCTCTTCCAGTACGTCGATAGTCACAGTTTCAAACGGTTCCATCAGTTGGCCGTCTTCTTCGCGCAGAATTACTTCCGGACGAGATACTGCCAGCTCAAAACCTTCACGGCGCATGTTTTCAATCAGGATAGACAGGTGCAGTTCACCACGGCCAGATACACGGAATTTATCTGGATCGTCAGTTTGCTCAACACGCAGTGCTACGTTGTGTACCAGTTCTTTTTCCAGACGCTCAAGGATGTTACGTGAAGTCACGAACTTACCTTCTTTACCCGCGAACGGAGAAGTGTTTACCTGGAAAGTCATAGTAACGGTTGGTTCATCAACTGTCAGTGCAGGCAGAGCTTCTACTGTGTTCACATCACAGATGGTGTCAGAGATTTTCAGCTCACCCAGACCGGTGATCGCAACAATGTCACCAGCAGTTGCCAGGTCAGTTTCAGAACGTTGCAGACCCAGGTAACCCAGAAACAGTACCCACTTTGCCGTTACGTTTCTTGCCATCAGCACTGATTACAGTCACTTGCTGGTTTGGCTTCACGCTACCACGGGTTACACGGCCAACACCGATAACACCAACGTAAGAGCTGTAATCCAGCTGTGAAATCTGCATCTGCAGTGGCCCATCAAGGTCAACGTTTGGTGATTCAACGTTATCAACGATTGCCTGGAACAGCGGTTCCATGTTTTCGCCGGTTTCGCCTTCTTCCAGAGATGCCCAGCCGTTCAGTGCTGATGCGTAGACCACTTGGAAGTCCAGCTGTTCGTCAGTCGCGCCCAGGTTATCAAACAGGTCAAATACCTGGTCCATAACCCAGTCTGGACGCGCGCCAGGGCGGTCGATTTTGTTAATAACAACGATAGGCTTCAGACCGTGAGCAAACGCTTTCTGCGTTACAAAGCGGGTTTGTGGCATTGGGCCGTCAACCGCGTCAACGATCAGCAGTACAGAGTCTACCATCGACATAATACGCTCTACTTCACCACCGAAGTCCGCGTGTCCCGGAGTGTCAACGATGTTGATACGGAAATCATTCCAGTTGATCGCTGTGTTCTTCGCCAGGATGGTAATACCACGCTCTTTTTCGATGTCGTTCGAGTCCATGACTCGCTCTTCAACGTCACCGCGCGACTCTAGCGTGCCCGATTGCTGGAGCAGTTTATCTACCAGGGTCGTTTTGCCGTGGTCAACGTGCGCGATGATCGCGATGTTTCTTAGTTTTTCAATCTGAGTAGCCATGGAATTTTGCTTCACTTAATTACACAAATGGCCCGGTTTACGGAAGTGCAAACCAGTACCTGAGTTTGGTTAAAAAAACGGCCAATAATGTACCAGATTTTGGCGAAAAGCCTAGAAATATGTGATCTGACCCTGTGGATTTCGCACATTTAGAGCCTAGTCGCGAATTGAAATGAACACAAACCGTCCTGGAGCAGAAAAGACAATTGACAATCACAGAAATAATCGGCTGAATAGTGTTCGCTTTGTTATAAATTGGTGCAGCAAAAACTAACATGCACCACTAAAGTGCAGTATGGGATCATTATGGTGCAATGAAAAGCACCAAAAAGAACCAAACACTTGCAAAGCCTTGAAATTACGGGACTTAAGAAATTGGCACGATATTAGCTTAGTAAAATCAGCATTGCTTAAGAAATAGTGCAGCCTTAAGCAATGCTGGTTTCACTTTGATTCGAGCCCAAACCGCTTTATTAACACTGGAGGTTATCCAAGATGTCAGTAGAAAACGTTCTATCGCTGATCCAAGAAAACGAAGTTAAGTTTGTTGACCTACGCTTCACAGATACAAAAGGTAAAGAGCAACATATCTCTATTCCTGCTCACCAAATCGACGCAGACTTCTTCGAAGAAGGTAAAATGTTCGATGGTTCATCAGTTGCTGGCTGGAAAGGTATCAACGAATCTGACATGGTAATGATGCCGGATGCATCATCTGCTGTACTAGACCCATTCACAGAAGACGCAACACTGAACATCCGTTGTGACATTCTTGAGCCTGCAACTATGCAAGGCTACGACCGTGACCCACGCTCTATCGCAAAACGCGCTGAAGAGTACATGCGTTCAACTGGTATCGCAGACACTGTTCTGGTTGGTCCAGAGCCAGAGTTTCTTCCTGTTTGACGACGTGAAATTCTCTACTGACATGTCAGGTTCTTTCTTCAAGATTGATGACGTGGAAGCTGCATGGAACACAGGCACTGAATACGAAAACGGTAACAAAGGTCACCGTCCAGGTGTGAAAGGCGGTTACTTCCCAGTAGCGCCAGTTGACTCATCTCAAGACATCCGTTCAGCTATGTGTCTGATCATGGAAGAAATGGGTCTGGTTGTTGAAGCACACCACCACGAAGTAGCAACAGCGGGTCAGAACGAAATCGCAACGCGTTTCAACACTCTGACTGCTAAAGCAGACGAAATCCAAATCTACAAGTACGTTGTTCATAACGTTGCTCACGCATTCGGTAAAACAGCGACTTTCATGCCTAAACCACTAGTTGGCGACAACGGTTCAGGTATGCACGTGCACCAATCTCTGGCAAAAGACGGCGTTAACCTGTTCGCAGGTGACAAGTACGGCGGTCTGTCTGAAATGGCGATCTACTACATCGGTGGTATCATCAAACACGCTCGTGCAATCAACGCATTCGCTAACCCAGCGACTAACTCATACAAGCGTCTG
The DNA here is from genome assembly GCA_039696685.1 of Vibrio sp. CDRSL-10 TSBA. Classification (NCBI taxonomy): domain Bacteria; kingdom Pseudomonadati; phylum Pseudomonadota; class Gammaproteobacteria; order Vibrionales; family Vibrionaceae; genus Vibrio; species Vibrio sp. CDRSL-10 TSBA. The sequence goes on from CP155566.1 coordinate 3,230,084, forward strand.
GTTCCTCACTTCGAAGCACCAGTTATGCTGGCATACTCTGCACGTAACCGTTCAGCGTCTATCCGTATCCCAGTGGTACCAAGCCCTAAAGCACGTCGTATCGAAATTCGTTTCGGCGATCCAGCAGCGAACCCATACCTGGCGTTTGCAGCAATGCTGATGGCTGGTCTTGACGGTATCAAGAACAAGATCCACCCAGGCGAAGCAATGGATAAAGACCTGTACGATCTACCGGCAGAAGAAGCGGCAGAAATTCCAAAAGTTGCAGAATCTCTGCAACAAGCTCTGCAATGCCTGAGCGAAGACCGTGAGTTCCTGACTGCAGGTGGCGTATTCTCTGATGACTTCATCAACTCTTACATCGATCTGAAATCTAAAGATGTAGAGCGCGTGAACGTAGCAGTACACCCACTAGAGTTCGAACTGTACTACTCTGTATAATTCGCGCTAAGTGCAGTTGTAACCTCGGTTACAATCAATAATAAGGCTCGCCTCGCAGGCGGGCCTTTTTTCTATTGGTCGACCTTCAGAGCCTGATTATCCTTGTCTGCTCACTGCCACATGACAGCTCAGCCAGGGAGTAGCATGAAACTGACCATTCCCCTTACAAACCTTGTATTACTGCTGTGCCTGCTGCCCGCAGCAGACACTCATCCCCGGACCATCTATACCTGGACCGATTATCAGGGCACCGTCCATTTTAGCGATAATCCAACTCATGCCCATGCCCATGCCCGGGCACTATCCGTTAATGATGCCCTATCCGTTAATGAGACACTGCCCGTTAATGACGCATCGCCCGCGTTGACCCCATCGATAAATGCGGCAACAACACAGGTTGCACCGAAACAGCACACAATCGCTCAGACAGAGCTGCACATAGAGTGGTTAAAACCGACTCATGAACAGACAATTCACGACAATCAGGGCAACATCACCCTGCATATCGCACTAAACCGCGCACTGTCTGAGCAAGAAACTCTGCAATTACTGCTCGATGATCAGCCTTTTGGTGCACCCGGCACCAAAACAGTGTGGCAGCTGAGTAATATTGAACGCGGGTCACATACCTTTTTAATTCAGGCTCTTGTAAGCGGCAAGGTTATTGCATCGTCTAGTAAAGTAACGGTGTATCTGCATCGGGCATCAATTAAATAGGTGTGAACAGCACTCAATCGCCCGATTTAACAGGGTATTTCACTTTTTATTTCTATACCGTTGCGCCATACTTGACAAAACAGTGCACCATAATTGTGCATTGCATCATTTTGGAACACGGCAAGGACGATACTGTGAGTGCAGAGCTAAGCGAAACCATTCTGAACAATGTTGTAACCGCCACCTTGATGTTGGATGAAACATTGTGCGTACGTTACGCCAACCCGGCGGCCGAACAACTGTTTTCCCAAAGTGCCAAGCGCATTATCAATCAACCGCTGTCAAAACTGATTCAACACGCCTCGATGGACCTGGCTTTGCTTTCTCAGCCATTGCAAAGCGGACAGAGTATTACCGACAGTGATGTCACCTTCGTGGTTGACGGCAAACCCTTAATGCTGGAAGTGACCGTCAGTCCGATTTCGTGGCAGAAGAGCCTGATGCTGTTGGTTGAAATGCGAAAGATCGGCCAGCAACGCCGCCTGACACAGGAGCTCAATCAGCATGCGCAGCAACAAGCAGCAAAACTGCTGGTGCGGGGGTTAGCTCATGAGATTAAAAACCCGTTGGGAGGTTTACGCGGCGCAGCCCAGCTGCTGGAACGCATGCTACCGGACCAGAGCCTGACCGAATACACCCAGATCATTATCGAACAGGCGGATCGACTGCGAGCCCTGGTCGACCGTTTGCTCGGCCCGCAGAAGCCCGGCAAGAAAACGTCGGAAAACCTGCACCTGATCCTGGAAAAGGTTCGTCAGCTGGTTGAACTCGAAGGTGGCAAAGAGTTGCAGATTGAACGGGATTACGATCCCAGCCTGCCCAATATCATGATGGATACCGATCAAATCGAGCAGGCTCTGCTCAATATCGTCAGTAACGCTGCGCAAATTTTGTCACAGCAGTCGCATGGCGTGATAACCCTGCGCACCCGCACCGTTCACCAAGCCAATATTCACGGCCAGCGACACAAGTTGGTGGCCCGCATTGAGATCATTGATAACGGCCCGGGTATCCCGCTCGAGCTGCAGGATACGCTGTTCTACCCTATGGTCAGTGGCCGGGAAGGTGGAACCGGACTTGGCCTGTCGATATCTCAAAACCTGATCGACCAGCACAATGGAAAAATCGATGTAGAAAGCTGGCCAGGACGAACCATATTTACGATTTATTTACCCATCTAATGGTGTGATTATGCGACCGCTTAGAATGGGGGTTGCTGTTGAGGAAGAATACTATGAGTAAAGGATACGTTTGGGTTGTCGATGACGACAGTTCTATTCGTTGGGTGATGGAAAAAACCCTATCGTCAGCAAACATTAAATGTGAAACCTTCTCCGATGCGGAAAGCGTTCTGATGGCATTAGAACGAGAAACTCCGGATGTCCTGGTTTCTGATATTCGTATGCCCGGGATCGACGGAATCGAGTTACTGCATCAGGTACACTCGCGCTCACCAGAGCTCCCGGTGATCATCATGACGGCCCACTCCGACCTGGATGCAGCCGTGAATGCCTATCAGAAGGGGGCATTCGAATATCTGCCGAAGCCGTTTGATGTGGATGAGACACTCACTCTGGTTGAACGTGCGATAGCCCATGGCCAGGAACAGCGTAAAGAGCAGTCACAGAATCAGGTACCAACTTACGATACACCGGAAATCATCGGTGAAGCGCCGGCAATGCAGGAAGTGTTTCGCGCCATCGGCCGCCTGTCCCGCTCTTCGATTTCAGTATTGATTAACGGTGAATCAGGTACAGGTAAAGAACTGGTCGCGCATGCTCTGCACCGCCACAGCCCGCGGGCGCAGAACCCGTTTATCGCACTCAATATGGCCGCAATCCCGAAAGACCTGATCGAATCGGAACTGTTCGGCCATGAAAAAGGAGCCTTTACCGGCGCCAACAATGTACGTCAGGGCCGTTTTGAACAGGCCAATGGCGGGACACTGTTTCTGGATGAGATCGGTGACATGCCACTCGACATTCAGACCCGTTTGCTAAGGGTACTGGCCGATGGACAGTTTTCTATCGTGTCGGTGGCCATTCCGCAATCAAAGTGGATGTGCGTATTGTCGCCGCGACGCACCAGAATCTGGAAAAACTGGTTCATCAGGGTAAGTTCCGTGAAGACTTGTTCCACCGCCTTAACGTCATCCGCATTCAGATCCCCGCTTTGCGTGAGCGTCGTCAGGACATCGATAAACTGACTAAACATTTTCTTGCTCTGGCTGCCAAAGAGTTGGGTGTGGAGATGAAAACGCTGCATAGCAAAACCATCGAAATTCTCAATCGCCTCGATTGGCCGGGTAACGTACGTCAGTTAGAGAACATGTGTCGCTGGCTGACTGTCATGGCAAGTGGTACCGAAGTGTTGCCAAGCGACCTGCCCTCAGAGTTACTGGCAGAGAAGAAAACGGTCGACTTTGACAGTGATATCAGCTGGCAGAAGCAACTGGAAGCCTGGGCAAAATCCGCCCTGGCATCCGGTGAAACTGAAATCCTCTCTTATGCTCTGCCGGAATTTGAACGCATCCTGCTGGAAGCCGCGTTGAATCATACTAACGGCCATAAACAAGATGCCGCCAAAGTGCTTGGCTGGGGACGTAATACTCTGACGCGCAAGCTGAAAGAATTGTATTAACCTGAAGCATTCTCTTCTATAGAGCCAAGCAAGGTGGCCTTTAATCAGGCCACCTTTTTTATTTTCCGCCGCTACGTGCTGCCCGCTACAGTATCCTTTCACTGAATAGCGAGAGATCAACACATACAGTAAACAAGAACAAAGTCGCAGCAAAATAAGCCAGATTCGGCCACTACCACTACTGACACTGACCCGTTTGGTTTTTATACTTAGCGCAGAATTTGACTTGGTACATGACAATGATTACAAAAAATATTCCCCTGACTGATCTACACCGCCACCTTGACGGCAACATCCGCACTCAAACCATCCTTGAGCTTGGCCAGAAGTTTGGTATGGCGTTACCAGCCGATACTGTGGAAGCACTGACACCGCATGTACAAATTGTCGAAGCCGAACCCTCTCTGGTTGCCTTTCTGTCCAAACTTGACTGGGGTGTGGCTGTACTGGGTGATCTGGACGCTTGTCGCCGCGTGGCCTACGAAAACGTTGAGGATGCACTCAACGCGCAGATCGATTATGCCGAACTGCGTTTCTCCCCTTATTACATGGCAATGAAACATAATCTGCCAATTGCCGGTGTCGTGGAAGCAGTAGTCGATGGCGTACAAGCCGGTGTACGCGATTTTGGCGTGCAAGCTAACCTGATTGGCATACTGAGCCGTACTTTCGGTACAAAAGCGTGTCAGCAAGAGCTGGAGGGCATTCTGAGCCAGAAACAGCACATCGTCGCACTCGATTTGGCCGGAGATGAGCTGGGACAACCTGGCGACCGATTTGTCAGCCACTTTAAACAAGCACGCGATGCCGGACTGAATATTACCGTCCACGCAGGCGAAGCCGCTGGCCCACAGAGCATGTGGCAGGCTATTCGCGAATTAGGTGCAACCCGTATTGGCCACGGTGTCAAAGCCATTGAAGATCCGCAGCTGATGGATTATCTGGCTAAACACCGGATTGGTATTGAGTCATGCCTGACATCGAACATTCAAACCAGCACCGTTACCAGCCTGGCACAACACCCGCTCAAGCGTTTCCTTGAGCACGGTGTGCCGGCGTGTCTGAATACCGATGATCCGGCAGTAGAAGGCATCGAACTACCATACGAGTATGAAGTGGCAGCACCGCAAGCAGGCCTGAGCCAGGAGCAAATCCGTCAGGCTCAAATCAACGGCCTGGAGCTCGCTTTCTTGTCTGAAGCAGAAAAACAAGCACTGAAGGCTAAAGTCGCTCAACGCACTTAAACCTTCATTAGGAAAAATATACCAAAGCCCCGCCGTTACAAGCCTGTCTTTCCTACACAAATCCCTCGATGAAAGTTGAGGGATTTTTTTTTGAATTTTTGTCGATTTTTATGATCTCAACAAAAAACAAAGTGTTGAGGTAAAGTATGGTGTTTTTAACAGATGCAGAGCAATGGGCGACTGAGACTTTTTCACAAGCTAATCTCGGAGATCTTAGACGAACCAAACGTTTAGTTAAACTCACCGCATCTCTTGCTAATCACGTAGGGCAGTCTATTGTGCAATCTTTAAAATCTCCTTCTGACATTGAAGCCGCTTACCGTTTTACCCGCAATCATGCTATTGACTCTCAATCGATTGCAGAAGCAGGCTTTGCCGCAACGGCCGAACTGGCTCAATCTTATGACTGTCTACTGGCTTTGGAAGATACAACCTCACTGGACTTTACCCATCGAAACCGTCAGGGATGAAATGGGATATACCACCTCTAGGAAAAGCGCCAAAGGCATGCATGCTCACTCCGTGTTGCTGTTTGCTCCCGAGGAGAAGCAGGTTGTGGGGTTGATTGAGCAGGAGCGCTGGATAAGGGACATGAGCTTATATGGAAAGAAAGCTCAGCGAGGTAACCGAGCCTATGAAGAGAAGGAAAGCTTTAAATGGGAACGTGCGTCGAGAGCCATGGAAAAACGTCTCGGCTCAGTGATAGACAAGGTTATCTCCGTCTGTGACAGAGAAGCCGACATCATTGAATACCTGACCTATAAAATGACCAACCGACAACGCTTTGTCGTCCGATCGATGCAAAGCCGGTGCATCGAAGAGAGTACAGACAAGCTGTACTCATTTAGTGATGCCTTACAGCCCGCAGATGAAAGAAAAGTTCAGGTTAAGCAACGAGGAGGACGTAAAGCTCGAGAGGCTATCTGCGAAGTTCGATATGCCCCAATCACCATCAAAATGCCAGCAAACAAACGAGGTGAACCCGTCTCATTGTACTATGTGGGCTGTCAGGAAACGAATCACGAGCAGGCCCTTTGCTGGCATATTCTCACGTCAGAGCCAGTGTTGAGTAAAGAGGATGCTAAGCGTATCTTGGATTACTATGAAAAACGCTGGTTGATTGAGGAGTTCCACAAAGCCTGGAAAAGCGGAGGAACACAGGTTGAGGAGCTCCGTATGCAAAATAAAGAGAATTTAGAAAAGATGGTCGTCATCCTAGCGTTCATAGCCGTTCGTGTTCATCAACTGCGTTATCTTGGTCTGAACAAAAAAGAAGCGGAAAAACAGAGTTGTGAAACGCTCTTGAGTCCGGTTGCTTGGAAGCTACTTTGGTCAAAACAGGAAAAGACGCGCCCCCCTAAAAGAGCACCAAGTGTGTACTGGGCATACATCAATCTCGGCAAGCTCGCGGGATGGTATGACTCGAAACGTAATGGTCGTGTGGGTTGGGAGCGGTTATGGGAAGGATGGTTCTTATTACAAACCATCCTTGAAGGTTATCTGTTAGCCAAGTCTCTTGACCTATGAGATGTGATCAAGAGACAGGCCGTTACAAGCGGGGCTTTTTTGTTAGGGGCTAGGGGCTAGGGGCTAGGGGCTAGGGGCTAGGGGCTAGGGGCTAGGGGCTAGGGGCTCAAATTATAGCGACCGGCTTGGATAATACCAATCGCACTAATTTTATGATCTAATATCAGCTTCAATAGGAGCTGATATGACGACCCCTGACTTCCCAAAACTTATTCGTGAAACATCCGATGCTAGGATGCGTACGAGACTTCTTGCGATATCTCATTTCGTGGATGGAAAAAGCCGCACTCAGATCGCCAAATATTTAAAAGCCAGCCGTACCAGTATCAATAACTGGGTCGCGGCTTATTTAAAGAATGGTGTTGAAGGCTTGGTAGAAAAGCAGCATACAGGCCGTCCTCCACGACTGACTGAAGACCAGCTATCCCAGTTAAAGCTGTACATCACTTCCAATGCGATTAAGCCTGAAGGTGGCAGACTACAGGGGACAGATATTATTGAATTCATCCATGAAGAATTTGGCCTATCGTACAGCTTATCAGGCATCTATAAGATATTGATAAAGCTTGATTTAGTTTGGATAACAACGCGTTCAAAGCACCCAAAGCAATCTGTAGAAGCACAAGAAGCTTTTAAAAAAATTCCCAATAGAAACGATCCTTAAGATCCCAGGACATGTTGCTTTAAAAGATGTTCAAATCTGGTTTCAAGATGAAGCCAGATTTGGCCAGCGCAACACAACAACCCGAATATGGGCAGAAAAAGGGACTCGTCCCAGAGCGGTACAACAACAGCAATTTGAGTATGCGTACCTATTTGGAGCGGTGTGCGTTAATACCGGAGAAACTGAAGCTATTGTTGTTCCGATGAGCAACATGGAAGCAATGAAAGAGCAACTCAGGCTCATTTCTCAATCCACACCCGCAGACAAACATGCTGTCGTCATCATGGTTCAAGCCAGTTGGCATCAAAGTTATCTTGCTGATTCATTCAAGAAACCTGACTGTCATTCATATACCGCCCTATTCACCGGAACTCAACCCAATAGAGCAGGTATGGAGTTGGTTGCGTCAGAACGAAATAGCCAATAGGTGTTTTGAATGTTACGACGATATTGTCGACAAGCTGTGTAGTGCTTGGAATCGCTTTTGTGCAGACAAAAGCAGAGTCATTTCGCTCTGCTTTAGAGATTGGACTATATTGACCAGTTAATTAGTGTGATTGGTATTATCTTGCTGATTCATTCAAGAACCTGACTGTCATTCATATACCGCCCTATTCACCGGAACTCAACCCAATAGAGCAGGTATGGAGTTGGTTGCGTCAGAACGAAATAGCCAATAGGTGTTTTGAATGTTACGACGATATTGTCGACAAGCTGTGTAGTGCTTGGAATCGCTTTTGTGCAGACAAAAGTCGAGTCATTTCGCTCTGCTTTAGAGATTGGACTATATTGACCAGTTAATTAGTGTGATTGGTATTATCTTGCTGATTCATTCAAGAACCTGACTGTCATTCATATACCGCCCTATTCACCGGAACTCAACCCAATAGAGCAGGTATGGAGTTGGTTGCGTCAGAACGAAATAGCCAATAGGTGTTTTGAATGTTACGACGATATTGTCGACAAGCTGTGTAGTGCTTGGAATCGCTTTTGTGCAGACAAAAGTCGAGTCATTTCGCTCTGCTTTAGAGATTGGACTATATTGACCAGTTAATTAGTGTGATTGGTATTAGTGTGATTGGTATAACGCCAGGGTTTGGAATAGCAGAAAACAAAAAACCCAGTCACAAGACTGGGTTTCTGTAAATAAGTGGCGGAGCGGACGGGACTCGAACCCGCGACCCCCGGCGTGACAGGCCGGTATTCTAACCAACTGAACTACCGCTCCGCATTGGTCAGACTATAAAGTCTTTTCTCGTTTTTGCTTTCAGGTTATTCCTTAAAAAGGAGTAATCTGAAGCAAGAAATTAAAGCCTGGCGATGTTCTACTCTCACATGGGGAAACCCCACACTACCATCGACGCTGTTTCGTTTCACTTCTGAGTTCGGAATGGGATCAGGTGGGTCCAAAACGCTATGGTCGCCAAGCAAATTCTGTTTTTATTTTCACTTTTTCTAAAAAAGTGAAGACAAAAAATCTGGAAAGCTGTTTAAGTTCTCACACACATTCAATGTACTTGCATTGAGTCCAATCAAAACCCCTTGGGTGTTGTATGGTTAAGCCTCACGGGCAATTAGTACAGGTTAGCTCAACGCCTCACAACGCTTACACACCCTGCCTATCAACGTTCTAGTCTCGAACAACCCTTTAGGACACTTAAAGTGTCAGGGAAGACTCATCTCAGGGCTCGCTTCCCGCTTAGATGCTTTCAGCGGTTATCGATTCCGAACTTAGCTACCGGGCAATGCGTCTGGCGACACAACCCGAACACCAGAGGTTCGTCCACTCCGGTCCTCTCGTACTAGGAGCAGCCCCCTTCAATCTTCCAACGCCCACGGCAGATAGGGACCGAACTGTCTCACGACGTTCTAAACCCAGCTCGCGTACCACTTTAAATGGCGAACAGCCATACCCTTGGGACCGACTTCAGCCCCAGGATGTGATGAGCCGACATCGAGGTGCCAAACACCGCCGTCGATATGAACTCTTGGGCGGTATCAGCCTGTTATCCCCGGAGTACCTTTTATCCGTTGAGCGATGGCCCTTCCATTCAGAACCACCGGATCACTATGACCTGCTTTCGCACCTGCTCGAATTGTCATTCTCGCAGTCAAGCGGGCTTATGCCATTGCACTAACCTCACGATGTCCAACCGTGATTAGCCCACCTTCGTGCTCCTCCGTTACTCTTTGGGAGGAGACCGCCCCAGTCAAACTACCCACCAGGCACTGTCCTCGAACCGGATAACGGTCCAGAGTTAGAACATCAAACATACAAGGGTGGTATTTCAAGGACGGCTCCAACGCAACTGGCGTCACGTCTTCAAAGCCTCCCACCTATCCTACACATGTAGGTTCAATGTTCAGTGCCAAGCTGTAGTAAAGGTTCACGGGGTCTTTCCGTCTAGCCGCGGGTACACTGCATCTTCACAGCGATTTCAATTTCACTGAGTCTCGGGTGGAGACAGCGTGGCCATCATTACGCCATTCGTGCAGGTCGGAACTTACCCGACAAGGAATTTCGCTACCTTAGGACCGTTATAGTTACGGCCGCCGTTTACCGGGGCTTCGATCAAGAGCTTCGACCGAAGTCTAACCCCATCAATTAACCTTCCGGCACCGGGCAGGCGTCACACCGTATACGTCATCTTACGATTTTGCACAGTGCTGTGTTTTTAATAAACAGTTGCAGCCACCTGGTATCTGCGACTCTCAATAGCTCCATCCGCGAGGGACTTCACCGTCAAGAGCGTACCTTCTCCCGAAGTTACGGTACCATTTTGCCTAGTTCCTTCACCCGAGTTCTCTCAAGCGCCTTGGTATTCTCTACCCGACCACCTGTGTCGGTTTGGGGTACGATTCCTTACAATCTGAAGCTTAGAGGCTTTTCCTGGAAGCATGGCATCAATGACTTCATCATCGTAGTGACTCGACATCGTGTCTCAGCCTTAGAGAGAGCCGGATTTACCTAACTCTCAAGCCTACGCACTTGAACCTGGACAACCGTCGCCAGGCCCACCTAGCCTTCTCCGTCCCCCCATCGCAATTGTAAGAAGTACGGGAATATTAACCCGTTTCCCATCGACTACGCCTTTCGGCCTCGCCTTAGGGGTCGACTTACCCTGCCCCGATTAACGTTGGACAGGAACCCTTGGTCTTCCGGCGAGGAGGTTTTTCACCCCCTTTATCGTTACTCATGTCAGCATTCGCACTTCTGATACCTCCAGCATGCCTTACAGCACACCTTCAACGGCTTACAGAACGCTCCCCTACCCAATACGATAAATCGCATTGCCGCAGCTTCGGTTTACAGCTTAGCCCCGTTACATCTTCCGCGCAGGCCGACTCGACTAGTGAGCTATTACGCTTTCTTTAAATGATGGCTGCTTCTAAGCCAACATCCTAGCTGTCTGAGCCTTCCCACATCGTTTCCCACTTAGCTGTAATTTGGGACCTTAGCTGGCGGTCTGGGTTGTTTCCCTCTCCACGACGGACGTTAGCACCCGCCGTGTGTCTCCCGGATAGTACTTACTGGTATTCGGAGTTTGCAAAGGGTTGGTAAGTCGGGATGACCCCCTAGCCTTAACAGTGCTCTACCCCCAGTAGTATTCGTCCGAGGCGCTACCTAAATAGCTTTCGGGGAGAACCAGCTATCTCCGAGTTTGATTGGCCTTTCACCCCTAGCCACAAGTCATCCGCTAATTTTTCAACATTAGTCGGTTCGGTCCTCCAATTGATGTTACTCAATCTTCAACCTGCCCATGGCTAGATCACCCGGTTTCGGGTCTATATCCAGAGACTGAACGCCCAGTTAAGACTCGGTTTCCCTACGGCTCCCCTAAATGGTTAACCTTGCCACTGAATATAAGTCGCTGACCCATTATACAAAAGGTACGCAGTCACACCACGAAGGTGCTCCTACTGCTTGTACGTACACGGTTTCAGGTTCTATTTCACTCCCCTCACAGGGGTTCTTTTCGCCTTTCCCTCACGGTACTGGTTCACTATCGGTCAGTCAGGAGTATTTAGCCTTGGAGGATGGTCCCCCCATATTCAGACAGGATAACACGTGTCCCGCCCTACTCGATTTCACTGAACATACGCTGCCGGTTACGGGGCTATCACCCTGTTTCGCGGTCCTTTCCAGAACCTTCACCTGACGCATATAAAGCTTAAGGGCTAATCCAATTTCGCTCGCCGCTACTTTCGGAATCTCAATTGATTTCTTTTCCTCGGGGTACTTAGATGTTTCAGTTCCCCCGGTTCGCTTCATTAACCTATGTATTCAGTTAATGATACGTGCTTATGCACGTGGGTTTCCCCATTCGGAAATCCCAGACTCAAATGACTCTTACTGTCTCATCTGGGCTTATCGCAAGTTAGTACGTCCTTCATCGCCTCTGACTGCCAAGGCATCCACCGTGTACGCTTAGTCACTTAACCATACAACCCGAAGGAGTTTCGAGTTGATGAACAAGTCACCAAGTTTGTCTGCAATTATTTAAACATGATGCAGACTTGATTTTGCCGGACTCAATTTTGAAACTTGAAAACAAGTTTCTACCAAGCACACTTGAATGTGTTGTTGGTGTATTCTATTAAGGAATACATTGAGAACTTTACAAATAATCTAAAAGATTATTTTGTCAGCTTTCCAAATTGTTAAAGAGCAAGATTCGTATCTCTGATGAGATGAACCATTTTTAAACACACTCGTAAGAGCGCTTAAAGATGGTGGAGCTATGCGGGATCGAACCGCAGACCTCCTGCGTGCAAGGCAGGCGCTCTCCCAGCTGAGCTATAGCCCCATCAGGTGTTGATACTGTGTGCCAATCTCCCGGGAGGAAGATTGGTGGGTCTGAGTGGACTCGAACCACCGACCTCTCGCTTATCAGGCGAACGCTCTAACCACCTGAGCTACAGACCCAGTATCGTCTCTTAAACGTTATAAACCATCAATCTGTGTGAACACTCATCGCAATAATCATTCGTATAAGGAGGTGATCCAGCGCCAGGTTCCCCTAGCGCTACCTTGTTACGACTTCACCCCAGTCATGAACCACAAAGTGGCAAGCGTCCTCCCGAAGGTTAAACTACCTGCTTCTTTTGCAGCCCACTCCCATGGTGTGACGGGCGGTGTGTACAAGGCCCGGGAACGTATTCACCGTGGCATTCTGATCCACGATTACTAGCGATTCCGACTTCATGGAGTCGAGTTGCAGACTCCAATCCGGACTACGACGCACTTTTTGGGATTCGCTCACTTTCGCAAGTTGGCCGCCCTCTGTATGCGCCATTGTAGCACGTGTGTAGCCCTACTCGTAAGGGCCATGATGACTTGACGTCGTCCCCACCTTCCTCCGGTTTATCACCGGCAGTCTCCCTGGAGTTCCCGACTTTACTCGCTGGCAAACAAGGATAAGGGTTGCGCTCGTTGCGGGACTTAACCCAACATTTCACAACACGAGCTGACGACAGCCATGCAGCACCTGTCTCAGAGTTCCCGAAGGCACTAAAGCATCTCTGCTAAATTCTCTGGATGTCAAGAGTAGGTAAGGTTCTTCGCGTTGCATCGAATTAAACCACATGCTCCACCGCTTGTGCGGGCCCCCGTCAATTCATTTGAGTTTTAATCTTGCGACCGTACTCCCCAGGCGGTCTACTTAACGCGTTAGCTCCGAAAGCCACGGCTCAAGGCCACAACCTCCAAGTAGACATCGTTGACGGCGTGGACTACCAGGGTATCTAATCCTGTTTGCTCCCCACGCTTTCGCATCTGAGTGTCAGTATCTGTCCAGGGGGCCGCCTTCGCCACCGGTATTCCTTCAGATCTCTACGCATTTCACCGCTACACCTGAAATTCTACCCCCCTCTACAGTACTCTAGCCTGCCAGTTTCAAATGCAATTCCGAGGTTGAGCCCCGGGCTTTCACATCTGACTTAACAAACCACCTGCATGCGCTTTACGCCCAGTAATTCCGATTAACGCTCGCACCCTCCGTATTACCGCGGCTGCTGGCACGGAGTTAGCCGGTGCTTCTTCTGCAGCTAACGTCAAACGAATGCGCTATTAACACACCCGCCTTCCTCACTGCTGAAAGTACTTTACAACCCGAAGGCCTTCTTCATACACGCGGCATGGCTGCATCAGGCTTGCGCCCATTGTGCAATATTCCCCACTGCTGCCTCCCGTAGGAGTCTGGACCGTGTCTCAGTTCCAGTGTGGCTGATCATCCTCTCAGACCAGCTAGGGATCGTCGCCTTGGTGAGCCCTTACCTCACCAACTAGCTAATCCCACCTGGGCATATCCTGACGCGAGAGGCCCGAAGGTCCCCCTCTTTGAGCCGAAGCTATTATGCGGTATTAGCCATCGTTTCCAATGGTTATCCCCCACATCAGGGCAATTTCCCAGGCATTACTCACCCGTCCGCCGCTCGCCGCCCTTAACGTTCCCCGAAGGTTCAGTTAAGTCGCTGCCGCTCGACTTGCATGTGTTAGGCCTGCCGCCAGCGTTCAATCTGAGCCATGATCAAACTCTTCAATTTAAGATTTTGTCGGCTCAATGAATACTGACTTCAAATTACCTTAGTAATTCAAAGCTATTATCATTCCAACAGAATGATAATGAATTGACTGTGCCGATACCGAAGTATCGATTGGTCACTCAGTTCATTGATACCTAAGTTGATTCTTTAGAATCATCTTCGATTATCATCAACGAGTGCCCACACAGATTGATAGGTTTATATTGTTAAAGAGCTTTGCTTTCAGTGCCTTAGCACTTGGGCAGGACGCGTATATTACGCTGTGCACCGTGAAAGTCAACATAAAACTTTAAGTTTTTTAAAAGCTTTATGGTGACTCGTCTACTTAGTAGACAAGCACGCAGTTTTGCTTTCAGATTTTCTAAAATCTGAAGACAAGAATAAGAGCCTGGCGATGTTCTACTCTCACATGGGGAAGCCCCACACTACCATCGACGCTGTTTCGTTTCACTTCTGAGTTCGGAATGGAATCAGGTGGGTCCAAAACGCTATGGTCGCCAAGCAAAATTTTAAAATCTGGAAAGCTGTTTATGTTCTCACACACATTCAATGCACTTGCATTGAGTCCATCAAAACCCCTTGGGTGTTGTATGGTTAAGCCTCACGGGCAATTAGTACAGGTTAGCTCAACGCCTCACAACGCTTACACACCCTGCCTATCAACGTTCTAGTCTCGAACAACCCTTTAGGACACTTAAAGTGTCAGGGAAGACTCATCTCAGGGCTCGCTTCCCGCTTAGATGCTTTCAGCGGTTATCGATTCCGAACTTAGCTACCGGGCAATGCGTCTGGCGACACAACCCGAACACCAGAGGTTCGTCCACTCCGGTCCTCTCGTACTAGGAGCAGCCCCCTTCAATCTTCCAACGCCCACGGCAGATAGGGACCGAACTGTCTCACGACGTTCTAAACCCAGCTCGCGTACCACTTTAAATGGCGAACAGCCATACCCTTGGGACCGACTTCAGCCCCAGGATGTGATGAGCCGACATCGAGGTGCCAAACACCGCCGTCGATATGAACTCTTGGGCGGTATCAGCCTGTTATCCCCGGAGTACCTTTTATCCGTTGAGCGATGGCCCTTCCATTCAGAACCACCGGATCACTATGACCTGCTTTCGCACCTGCTCGAATTGTCATTCTCGCAGTCAAGCGGGCTTATGCCATTGCACTAACCTCACGATGTCCAACCGTGATTAGCCCACCTTCGTGCTCCTCCGTTACTCTTTGGGAGGAGACCGCCCCAGTCAAACTACCCACCAGGCACTGTCCTCGAACCGGATAACGGTCCAGAGTTAGAACATCAAACATACAAGGGTGGTATTTCAAGGACGGCTCCAACGCAACTGGCGTCACGTCTTCAAAGCCTCCCACCTATCCTACACATGTAGGTTCAATGTTCAGTGCCAAGCTGTAGTAAAGGTTCACGGGGTCTTTCCGTCTAGCCGCGGGTACACTGCATCTTCACAGCGATTTCAATTTCACTGAGTCTCGGGTGGAGACAGCGTGGCCATCATTACGCCATTCGTGCAGGTCGGAACTTACCCGACAAGGAATTTCGCTACCTTAGGACCGTTATAGTTACGGCCGCCGTTTACCGGGGCTTCGATCAAGAGCTTCGACCGAAGTCTAACCCCATCAATTAACCTTCCGGCACCGGGCAGGCGTCACACCGTATACGTCATCTTACGATTTTGCACAGTGCTGTGTTTTTAATAAACAGTTGCAGCCACCTGGTATCTGCGACTCTCAATAGCTCCATCCGCGAGGGACTTCACCGTCAAGAGCGTACCTTCTCCCGAAGTTACGGTACCATTTTGCCTAGTTCCTTCACCCGAGTTTCTCTCAAGCGCCTTGGTATTCTCTACCCGACCACCTGTGTCGGTTTGGGGTACGATTCCTTACAATCTGAAGCTTAGAGGCTTTTCCTGGAAGCATGGCATCAATGACTTCATCATCGTAGTGACTCGACATCGTGTCTCAGCCTTAGAGAGAGCCGGATTTACCTAACTCTCAAGCCTACGCACTTGAACCTGGACAACCGTCGCCAGGCCCACCTAGCCTTCTCCGTCCCCCCATCGCAATTGTAAGAAGTACGGGAATATTAACCCGTTTCCCATCGACTACGCCTTTCGGCCTCGCCTTAGGGGTCGACTTACCCTGCCCCGATTAACGTTGGACAGGAACCCTTGGTCTTCCGGCGAGGAGGTTTTTCACCCCCTTTATCGTTACTCATGTCAGCATTCGCACTTCTGATACCTCCAGCATGCCTTACAGCACACCTTCAACGGCTTACAGAACGCTCCCCTACCCAATACGATAAATCGCATTGCCGCAGCTTCGGTTTACAGCTTAGCCCCGTTACATCTTCCGCGCAGGCCGACTCGACTAGTGAGCTATTACGCTTTCTTTAAATGATGGCTGCTTCTAAGCCAACATCCTAGCTGTCTGAGCCTTCCCACATCGTTTCCCACTTAGCTGTAATTTGGGACCTTAGCTGGCGGTCTGGGTTGTTTCCCTCTCCACGACGGACGTTAGCACCCGCCGTGTGTCTCCCGGATAGTACTTACTGGTATTCGGAGTTTGCAAAGGGTTGGTAAGTCGGGATGACCCCCTAGCCTTAACAGTGCTCTACCCCCAGTAGTATTCGTCCGAGGCGCTACCTAAATAGCTTTCGGGGAGAACCAGCTATCTCCGAGTTTGATTGGCCTTTCACCCCTAGCCACAAGTCATCCGCTAATTTTTCAACATTAGTCGGTTCGGTCCTCCAATTGATGTTACTCAATCTTCAACCTGCCCATGGCTAGATCACCCGGTTTCGGGTCTATATCCAGAGACTGAACGCCCAGTTAAGACTCGGTTTCCCTACGGCTCCCCTAAATGGTTAACCTTGCCACTGAATATAAGTCGCTGACCCATTATACAAAAGGTACGCAGTCACACCACGAAGGTGCTCCTACTGCTTGTACGTACACGGTTTCAGGTTCTATTTCACTCCCCTCACAGGGGTTCTTTTCGCCTTTCCCTCACGGTACTGGTTCACTATCGGTCAGTCAGGAGTATTTAGCCTTGGAGGATGGTCCCCCCATATTCAGACAGGATAACACGTGTCCCGCCCTACTCGATTTCACTGAACATACGCTGCCGGTTACGGGGCTATCACCCTGTTTCGCGGTCCTTTCCAGAACCTTCACCTGACGCATATAAAGCTTAAGGGCTAATCCAATTTCGCTCGCCGCTACTTTCGGAATCTCAATTGATTTCTTTTCCTCGGGGTACTTAGATGTTTCAGTTCCCCCGGTTCGCTTCATTAACCTATGTATTCAGTTAATGATACGTGCTTATGCACGTGGGTTTCCCCATTCGGAAATCCCAGACTCAAATGACTCTTACTGTCTCATCTGGGCTTATCGCAAGTTAGTACGTCCTTCATCGCCTCTGACTGCCAAGGCATCCACCGTGTACGCTTAGTCACTTAACCATACAACCCGAAGGAGTTTCGAGTTGATGAACAAGTCACCAAGTTTGTCTGCAATTATTTAAACATGATGCAGACTTGATTTTGCCGGACTCAATTTTGAAACTTGTTAAACAAGTTTTTACCAAGCACACTTGAATGTGTTGTTGGTGTATTCCACTAAGGAATACATTGAGAACTTTACAAATAATCGCCTATCTGTTTAAAGATAAGGATTATTTTGTCAGCTTTCCAAATTGTTAAAGAGCGTTGTTTCTTTCGAAACAGAGTACCTGTTTGGCACTTTCTAAAGATTCTCAGCGTCAGAAATCCGAACCACGTACGTTTTACTGAAGTGGTTTGGAAATTGAAATCCAAAAATACTTAGAGAGTGGTGGGCGATACCGGGTTCGAACCAGTGACCCCCTGCTTGTAAGGCAGGTGCTCTCCCAACTGAGCTAATCGCCCATCTTATTTTAATTCCCATGGAAGGAATGGTGGGTCGTGCAGGATTCGAACCTGCGACCAATTGATTAAAAGTCAACTGCTCTACCAACTGAGCTAACGACCCGTGGTATCCCGTAGGGGAGTCGAACCCCTGTTACCGCCGTGAAAGGGCGGTGTCCTAGGCCTCTAGACGAACGGGACACTAAGATACTCTTCTTTATCTAAACCGTATCAATCTGTGTGAACACTCATCGCAATAATCATTCGTATAAGGAGGTGATCCAGCGCCAGGTTCCCCTAGCGCTACCTTGTTACGACTTCACCCCAGTCATGAACCACAAAGTGGCAAGCGTCCTCCCGAAGGTTAAACTACCTGCTTCTTTTGCAGCCCACTCCCATGGTGTGACGGGCGGTGTGTACAAGGCCCGGGAACGTATTCACCGTGGCATTCTGATCCACGATTACTAGCGATTCCGACTTCATGGAGTCGAGTTGCAGACTCCAATCCGGACTACGACGCACTTTTTGGGATTCGCTCACTTTCGCAAGTTGGCCGCCCTCTGTATGCGCCATTGTAGCACGTGTGTAGCCCTACTCGTAAGGGCCATGATGACTTGACGTCGTCCCCACCTTCCTCCGGTTTATCACCGGCAGTCTCCCTGGAGTTCCCGACTTTACTCGCTGGCAAACAAGGATAAGGGTTGCGCTCGTTGCGGGACTTAACCCAACATTTCACAACACGAGCTGACGACAGCCATGCAGCACCTGTCTCAGAGTTCCCGAAGGCACTAAAGCATCTCTGCTAAATTCTCTGGATGTCAAGAGTAGGTAAGGTTCTTCGCGTTGCATCGAATTAAACCACATGCTCCACCGCTTGTGCGGGCCCCCGTCAATTCATTTGAGTTTTAATCTTGCGACCGTACTCCCCAGGCGGTCTACTTAACGCGTTAGCTCCGAAAGCCACGGCTCAAGGCCACAACCTCCAAGTAGACATCGTTGACGGCGTGGACTACCAGGGTATCTAATCCTGTTTGCTCCCCACGCTTTCGCATCTGAGTGTCAGTATCTGTCCAGGGGGCCGCCTTCGCCACCGGTATTCCTTCAGATCTCTACGCATTTCACCGCTACACCTGAAATTCTACCCCCCTCTACAGTACTCTAGCCTGCCAGTTTCAAATGCAATTCCGAGGTTGAGCCCCGGGCTTTCACATCTGACTTAACAAACCACCTGCATGCGCTTTACGCCCAGTAATTCCGATTAACGCTCGCACCCTCCGTATTACCGCGGCTGCTGGCACGGAGTTAGCCGGTGCTTCTTCTGCAGCTAACGTCAAACGAATGCGCTATTAACACACCCGCCTTCCTCACTGCTGAAAGTACTTTACAACCCGAAGGCCTTCTTCATACACGCGGCATGGCTGCATCAGGCTTGCGCCCATTGTGCAATATTCCCCACTGCTGCCTCCCGTAGGAGTCTGGACCGTGTCTCAGTTCCAGTGTGGCTGATCATCCTCTCAGACCAGCTAGGGATCGTCGCCTTGGTGAGCCCTTACCTCACCAACTAGCTAATCCCACCTGGGCATATCCTGACGCGAGAGGCCCGAAGGTCCCCCTCTTTGAGCCGAAGCTATTATGCGGTATTAGCCATCGTTTCCAATGGTTATCCCCCACATCAGGGCAATTTCCCAGGCATTACTCACCCGTCCGCCGCTCGCCGCCCTTAACGTTCCCCGAAGGTTCAGTTAAGTCGCTGCCGCTCGACTTGCATGTGTTAGGCCTGCCGCCAGCGTTCAATCTGAGCCATGATCAAACTCTTCAATTTAAGATTTTGTCGGCTCAATGAATACTGACTTCAAATTACCTTAGTAATTCAAAGCTATTATCGTTCCAACAGAACGACAATGAATTGACTGTGCCGATACCAAAGTATCGATTGGTCACTCAGTTCATTGATACCTAAGTTGATTCTTTAGAATCATCTTCGATTATCATCAACGAGTGCCCACACAGATTGATAGGTTTATATTGTTAAAGAGCTTTGCTTTCAGTGCCTTAGCACTTGGGCAGGACGCGTATATTACGCTGTGCGCCGTGAAAGTCAACATAAAACTTTAAGTTTTTTAAAAGCTTTATGGTGACTTGTCTACTTAGTAGACAAGTACGCAGTTTTGCTTTCAGATTTTCTAAAATCTGAAGACAAGAATAAGAGCCTGGCGATGTTCTACTCTCACATGGGGAAACCCCACACTACCATCGACGCTGTTTCGTTTCACTTCTGAGTTCGGAATGGAGTCAGGTGGGTCCAAAACGCTATGGTCGCCAAGCAAATTCTTTTTAACTACCGCTTAAGGCGATAATTAATAATCTGGAAAGCTGTTTATGTTCTCACACACATTCAATGTACTTGCATTGAGTCCATCAAAACCCCTTGGGTGTTGTATGGTTAAGCCTCACGGGCAATTAGTACAGGTTAGCTCAACGCCTCACAACGCTTACACACCCTGCCTATCAACGTTCTAGTCTCGAACAACCCTTTAGGATACTTAAAGTATCAGGGAAGACTCATCTCAGGGCTCGCTTCCCGCTTAGATGCTTTCAGCGGTTATCGATTCCGAACTTAGCTACCGGGCAATGCGTCTGGCGACACAACCCGAACACCAGAGGTTCGTCCACTCCGGTCCTCTCGTACTAGGAGCAGCCCCCTTCAATCTTCCAACGCCCACGGCAGATAGGGACCGAACTGTCTCACGACGTTCTAAACCCAGCTCGCGTACCACTTTAAATGGCGAACAGCCATACCCTTGGGACCGACTTCAGCCCCAGGATGTGATGAGCCGACATCGAGGTGCCAAACACCGCCGTCGATATGAACTCTTGGGCGGTATCAGCCTGTTATCCCCGGAGTACCTTTTATCCGTTGAGCGATGGCCCTTCCATTCAGAACCACCGGATCACTATGACCTGCTTTCGCACCTGCTCGAATTGTCATTCTCGCAGTCAAGCGGGCTTATGCCATTGCACTAACCTCACGATGTCCAACCGTGATTAGCCCACCTTCGTGCTCCTCCGTTACTCTTTGGGAGGAGACCGCCCCAGTCAAACTACCCACCAGGCACTGTCCTCGAACCGGATAACGGTCCAGAGTTAGAACATCAAACATACAAGGGTGGTATTTCAAGGACGGCTCCAACGCAACTGGCGTCACGTCTTCAAAGCCTCCCACCTATCCTACACATGTAGGTTCAATGTTCAGTGCCAAGCTGTAGTAAAGGTTCACGGGGTCTTTCCGTCTAGCCGCGGGTACACTGCATCTTCACAGCGATTTCAATTTCACTGAGTCTCGGGTGGAGACAGCGTGGCCATCATTACGCCATTCGTGCAGGTCGGAACTTACCCGACAAGGAATTTCGCTACCTTAGGACCGTTATAGTTACGGCCGCCGTTTACCGGGGCTTCGATCAAGAGCTTCGACCGAAGTCTAACCCCATCAATTAACCTTCCGGCACCGGGCAGGCGTCACACCGTATACGTCATCTTACGATTTTGCACAGTGCTGTGTTTTTAATAAACAGTTGCAGCCACCTGGTATCTGCGACTCTCAATAGCTCCATCCGCAAGGGACTTCACCGTCAAGAGCGTACCTTCTCCCGAAGTTACGGTACCATTTTGCCTAGTTCCTTCACCCGAGTTCTCTCAAGCGCCTTGGTATTCTCTACCCGACCACCTGTGTCGGTTTGGGGTACGATTCCTTACAATCTGAAGCTTAGAGGCTTTTCCTGGAAGCATGGCATCAATGACTTCACCGCCGTAGCGGCTCGACGTCGTGTCTCAGCCTTAAAGAGAGCCGGATTTACCTAACTCTCAAGCCTACGCACTTGAACCTGGACAACCGTCGCCAGGCCCACCTAGCCTTCTCCGTCCCCCCATCGCAATTGTAAGAAGTACGGGAATATTAACCCGTTTCCCATCGACTACGCCTTTCGGCCTCGCCTTAGGGGTCGACTTACCCTGCCCCGATTAACGTTGGACAGGAACCCTTGGTCTTCCGGCGAGGAGGTTTTTCACCCCCTTTATCGTTACTCATGTCAGCATTCGCACTTCTGATACCTCCAGCAAACCTTACAGTTCACCTTCAACGGCTTACAGAACGCTCCCCTACCCAATACGATAAATCGCATTGCCGCAGCTTCGGTTTACAGCTTAGCCCCGTTACATCTTCCGCGCAGGCCGACTCGACTAGTGAGCTATTACGCTTTCTTTAAATGATGGCTGCTTCTAAGCCAACATCCTAGCTGTCTGAGCCTTCCCACATCGTTTCCCACTTAGCTGTAATTTGGGACCTTAGCTGGCGGTCTGGGTTGTTTCCCTCTCCACGACGGACGTTAGCACCCGCCGTGTGTCTCCCGGATAGTACTTACTGGTATTCGGAGTTTGCAAAGGGTTGGTAAGTCGGGATGACCCCCTAGCCTTAACAGTGCTCTACCCCCAGTAGTATTCGTCCGAGGCGCTACCTAAATAGCTTTCGGGGAGAACCAGCTATCTCCGAGTTTGATTGGCCTTTCACCCCTAGCCACAAGTCATCCGCTAATTTTTCAACATTAGTCGGTTCGGTCCTCCAATTGATGTTACTCAATCTTCAACCTGCCCATGGCTAGATCACCCGGTTTCGGGTCTATATCCAGAGACTGAACGCCCAGTTAAGACTCGGTTTCCCTACGGCTCCCCTAATTGGTTAACCTTGCCACTGAATATAAGTCGCTGACCCATTATACAAAAGGTACGCAGTCACACCACGAAGGTGCTCCTACTGCTTGTACGTACACGGTTTCAGGTTCTATTTCACTCCCCTCACAGGGGTTCTTTTCGCCTTTCCCTCACGGTACTGGTTCACTATCGGTCAGTCAGGAGTATTTAGCCTTGGAGGATGGTCCCCCCATGTTCAGACAGGATAACACGTGTCCCGCCCTACTCGATTTCACTGAACATACGCTGCCGGTTACGGGGCTATCACCCTGTTTCGCGGTCCTTTCCAGAACCTTCACCTGACGCATATAAAGCTTAAGGGCTAATCCAATTTCGCTCGCCGCTACTTTCGGAATCTCAATTGATTTCTTTTCCTCGGGGTACTTAGATGTTTCAGTTCCCCCGGTTCGCTTCATTAACCTATGTATTCAGTTAATGATACGTGCTTATGCACGTGGGTTTCCCCATTCGGAAATCCCAGACTCAAATGACTCTTACTGTCTCATCTGGGCTTATCGCAAGTTAGTACGTCCTTCATCGCCTCTGACTGCCAAGGCATCCACCGTGTACGCTTAGTCACTTAACCATACAACCCGAAGGAGTTTCGAGTTGATGAACAAGTCACCAAGTTTGTCTGCAATTATTTAAACATGATGCAGACTTGATTTTGCCGGACTCAATTTTGAAACTTGTTAAACAAGTTTCTACCAAGCACACTTGAATGTGTTGTTGGTGTATTCCATTAAGGAATACATTGAGAACTTTACAAATAATCTAAAAGATTATTTTGTCAGCTTTCCAAATTGTTAAAGAGCAAGATTCGTATCTCTGATGAGATGAACCATTTTTAAACACACTCGTAAGAGCGCTTAAAGATGGTGGAGCTATGCGGGATCGAACCGCAGACCTCCTGCGTGCAAGGCAGGCGCTCTCCCAGCTGAGCTATAGCCCCATCAGGTGTTGATACTGTGTGCCAATCTCCCGGGAGGAAGATTGGTGGGTCTGAGTGGACTCGAACCACCGACCTCTCGCTTATCAGGCGAACGCTCTAACCACCTGAGCTACAGACCCAGTATCGTCTCTTAAACGTTATAAACCATCAATCTGTGTGAACACTCATCGCAATAATCATTCGTATAAGGAGGTGATCCAGCGCCAGGTTCCCCTAGCGCTACCTTGTTACGACTTCACCCCAGTCATGAACCACAAAGTGGCAAGCGTCCTCCCGAAGGTTAAACTACCTGCTTCTTTTGCAGCCCACTCCCATGGTGTGACGGGCGGTGTGTACAAGGCCCGGGAACGTATTCACCGTGGCATTCTGATCCACGATTACTAGCGATTCCGACTTCATGGAGTCGAGTTGCAGACTCCAATCCGGACTACGACGCACTTTTTGGGATTCGCTCACTTTCGCAAGTTGGCCGCCCTCTGTATGCGCCATTGTAGCACGTGTGTAGCCCTACTCGTAAGGGCCATGATGACTTGACGTCGTCCCCACCTTCCTCCGGTTTATCACCGGCAGTCTCCCTGGAGTTCCCGACTTTACTCGCTGGCAAACAAGGATAAGGGTTGCGCTCGTTGCGGGACTTAACCCAACATTTCACAACACGAGCTGACGACAGCCATGCAGCACCTGTCTCTCAGTTCCCGAAGGCACTAAAGCATCTCTGCTAAATTCTGAGGATGTCAAGAGTAGGTAAGGTTCTTCGCGTTGCATCGAATTAAACCACATGCTCCACCGCTTGTGCGGGCCCCCGTCAATTCATTTGAGTTTTAATCTTGCGACCGTACTCCCCAGGCGGTCTACTTAACGCGTTAGCTCCGAAAGCCACGGCTCAAGGCCACAACCTCCAAGTAGACATCGTTGACGGCGTGGACTACCAGGGTATCTAATCCTGTTTGCTCCCCACGCTTTCGCATCTGAGTGTCAGTATCTGTCCAGGGGGCCGCCTTCGCCACCGGTATTCCTTCAGATCTCTACGCATTTCACCGCTACACCTGAAATTCTACCCCCCTCTACAGTACTCTAGCCTGCCAGTTTCAAATGCAATTCCGAGGTTGAGCCCCGGGCTTTCACATCTGACTTAACAAACCACCTGCATGCGCTTTACGCCCAGTAATTCCGATTAACGCTCGCACCCTCCGTATTACCGCGGCTGCTGGCACGGAGTTAGCCGGTGCTTCTTCTGCAGCTAACGTCAAACGAATGTGCTATTAACACACCCGCCTTCCTCACTGCTGAAAGTACTTTACAACCCGAAGGCCTTCTTCATACACGCGGCATGGCTGCATCAGGCTTGCGCCCATTGTGCAATATTCCCCACTGCTGCCTCCCGTAGGAGTCTGGACCGTGTCTCAGTTCCAGTGTGGCTGATCATCCTCTCAGACCAGCTAGGGATCGTCGCCTTGGTGAGCCCTTACCTCACCAACTAGCTAATCCCACCTGGGCATATCCTGACGCGAGAGGCCTAAAAGGTCCCCCTCTTTGAGACCAATTCCGAAGAACCGGGCTATCATGCGGTATTAGCCATCGTTTCCAATGGTTATCCCCCACATCAGGGCAATTTCCCAGGCATTACTCACCCGTCCGCCGCTCGCCGCCCTTAACGTTCCCCGAAGGTTCAGTTAAGTCGCTGCCGCTCGACTTGCATGTGTTAGGCCTGCCGCCAGCGTTCAATCTGAGCCATGATCAAACTCTTCAATTTAAGATTTTGTTCGGCTCAATGAATACTGACTTCAAATTACCTTAGTAATTCAAAGCTATTATCGTTCCAACAGAACGATAATGAATTGACTGTGCCGATACCGAAGTATCGATTGGTCACTCAGTTCATTGATACCTAAGTTGATTCTTTAGAATCATCTTCGATTATCATCAACGAGTGCCCACACAGATTGATAGGTTTATATTGTTAAAGAGCATTTCCACCAGCAAACTTTCCGCTCAAAGCGTCGTTACTAGGGGTGCGTATAATACGCTAAACTTTTTCAGAGTCAATCGTTATTTTCAAACTTTCTCAACTCTTTACCGCTAACCACTTTGTGATGTTTGTCTCACTCCGTGTCGGTGAGGCGGCATTATAGGGAGGTCTGGAATTATGACAAGCACTTTTTGCAAATAATTTTTCGTTCGCTCAAAAAGACACCAAATGGCTGTTTATCGAATAAAATTCCAACATTTGAGGGGGGTCACAGCAATTGGTTGGAAAAAAACGAAGCATATACGTAAGATTCATGTGTCTATTTTGTTAATCTAGGCACGCATCTTATTTTTATGCTGAAAAGTAGTATTCCAATATGAACTCAAAAAAATCGATGTTATGGATAGTCGTCCTTATTGTTTTAGGCGCTATCATTTTCTCTCAGGTATCAACTCACCCTTCCGTGAGCTTTGTGCTTGGTGTTGTGGCAGCAGCAATTATCTTTAAACTTTTTACTTCCACATCGTCGCCATTCAAATCTCAGGATGAGTCTTCAACGGCAACCAAAACTTTGTATGTAGGTAATCTGCCATATAAAGCAAACGAATCTCACGTACGTGATCTGTTTGCTCAACATGGTGAAGTGTTCGCAGTTTCGTCTGATGAAAGACAAACGAACAGGTAAGCGTCGCGGATTTGGTTTTGTGGTAATGGCAGCCGGCCATGCGCAAACCGCCATTGATGCTTTAAACGAAAAGGATTATATGCAGCGTACTCTGAAAGTACGAATTGCTAATGATCCAAAACACCCTGAAGAGGGTATGGGCGAACAGGACTAAAGCCGAGTTGCGCCAGCGTTCGATTCAACGCATCTTCCTTCCAGGGAGGTGCGCTGGAGAAGATGTTGTGCGCACTCTCCTGCTGCTCACCAGCACTAATCTCCAATAACTCTTCTACCCGACGAGCGATCGCTTGACCGGAATCCACCAAGATGACCCCCTCTCCCAACACAGTCTGGATCTCTGCCTTGATAAGTGGGAAATGTGTGCATCCTAATACCGCCACATCAATCTGATTGTGCAGCGGACGCAAAATTGCAGCCAACTCCTCCAAATCGACCGGTTGACCTCGCAATTTTTCTTCAGCCATATCCACCAGCCGGGTTGACCCCAGAAGCTCGACGCTTTTATTCAATGCAAAATCACGGATCAGATCGTGGGTATACTGACGGGTAATTGTCGCAGGTGTAGCAATTAAGCCCACAGCCTTATGCGCCAGCACAGATGCCGGCTTTATCGCAGGTACCACACCGACCACAGGAATACTCAGTCTGGACCGAAGAACAGGTAATACAATTGTACTCGCGGTATTACAGGCGATAATGACAATATCGAACCCCTGCTGCTCAACCAATCCGGTCACCAAGGCTTCAACCCGATGCAGGAGCGTATCCTGAGCCAGTTCACCATATGGGTATGCCGCATTATCAAACAGGTAGGTATAACTGAGTTGCGGCAGACGCGCCTGTATTTCACGGTAGACCGACAAACCGCCGACACCGGAATCAAATATAAGTGCTTTGTATTGGGGATGTTCAGACACGTGGTACCCTGATGGTCACATCATTAGGAAGATAATAAACGCCCTGATCATACTCCCTCTTTCGGATTAGGCAACTCCTGCCCATCCAGGCAAATGCTCGCCAGATAACGCTGATGACAAAAACGCTCACCACACAGCACAGACGTCAGCGTGAGCTCAATCCGGCCGCGAAAGCCCGGAGCCCAGATCACGAGGGTATGAAATTCACCGTTTCTCACCACAAGGGTCAATACCTGCAGGTAAAGAAGTAACGAACGCCTCATTGTACCAACGGCCACAATACTGTGACGTGAGTGTATGCCCGTCTGTGGTCACCACCAAAGTCCGGATGCCGCGGGTGATAATTTCCTGTGCCAGCTTGTTTGGCTTTTCGTCCAGCAGCGGCAACACGCACTCCCACCCGGCTGGCTCGATATAGCTTCTGCGATATTCAGCGATGCCATTGCAGAACATATCACCGAAGGCCACGGCATCAATATCCAGCCCAGAAGCATTTAACCCATCCACTATCAATGCCTGATAGACAGGATTACTGGGAAACACTTCAGGCAACGCTATCTTAATCAGAGGTAAGCCGAGCAACTGCGCCTGCATCTCAACCACTTCTAACGGCGTTGCCTGGAATGGCACTTCCTTATCGACATAGGTGGTAAATAAACCCACGACATGATAATCGGCGCTCTCTTGCAACCTGAGCAGAGTTAGAGTGGAATCTTTACCCGATGACCAACTCACCACCACATTTTTCATGATACCTCCAGCATTTTGCTCAGACCCGAGAAAGTAAAAAGCCGCCCGAAGGCGGCTTCACTTGGTCAGAATTGGTACTCAGCGTTGGCAAACACATTACGACCATCAGCCAGATAGTAATAGCCACTAGAACCTACGCCCGTTACATATGACTCGTTAAAGGCATTGCTGACTTTGACACCCAGGCTAAAGTGGTCAGTGAAGTGATAACGTGTGGCCAGATCAACGGTGGTATATGATTCCATCTTATCGTTATTGTTATCTCTGCGATCGCCTACATAATTAGCAACCATCGACAGATCAAACTTGGCGATATAGTAGTTCATGCGCCAGCTAAAGTTTTGCTTACCACGACGAGCTAACTGCTCATGGGTTTCTTTATTGATCGGATCTTTCCATTCCGCCGACACTTTATGTTCTACTGACCAAGTGTCAAAACTGGCTGCAACTTCCAAGCCTTTGATTTGAGCCTTAGCGACGTTGGATGGGATCCAAGCGCCACCAGCGCCGACTGGCGCCCATTCAATCAGGTTGTCGATGTCTGTTTTATAAACGGACACTTCCCAGTCAAGCCAGTCTGAATAGCCACGCAGACCCAGTTCATGGGAAACCGACTCTTCAGGTTCCAGATCCGGGTTACCCTGACCAGGCCAGTACAAATCATTAAATGTTGGTGCCTTAAACCCAGTACCTGAATTTGCAACGACCTGAAGATCATCCAACAGCTGATATCCAAGCCCCAGGCTCCAGGTAGAGTGTCCGCCAAATGAGCTGTCATCATCATGACGCACACTTGCCTCAGCGGTAAATTCATCAACACCAATCAGGGAAGTCAGAAATGCCGCTTTGTTATCCTTACTGGTATCATCGTAGTCCGTGGTGCTGGTACCACCACGATGAGCTTTCTCTTTGGTGTAATCCAAACCAATATTCACCGCGACTTCATCAATCGGAGTCAGCGTATTCAGCCAGGTAACATTGTTACGACGAGTAAACAGAGCACTTTTACCTGAGGCGCCATCTGCATCGCCATCCCAAGCTTCGTTACGTGCGGTCGAAACTGTCAGTTTAGAATGGTAGTTGTCGCCTTGAAAATTCACGCCACCCATCAGGCTGTAGAAGTCGTTATTGCTCTCTTGCTTTGGACCACCGTACTGGCCTGCGTATTCGTTGTCTGACTCCTGCTTATAAGCACTGCCATCCAAACTCCACTGCTCATTGATCTGATGGTTTACGCTACCAAAAAAGCTGGTTGAATCATAACCGTGTTCATCTTCGCTCGGCGCACGTTGGTACACACGGTAACCATCACTCTTTTCCTTAGCAGCAATAAACGAACCATGGGTTTGTTCGTTAAGTTGGCCAGACGAGTGCCATCCTAACAACTTATGGTTGTTCTCACCGTAGCCAACGGTCGCTTTATGCAGCGATTTTCCTTTTCCGGCGGTAGTAATGCTAATCACACCACCAAGAGCATCAGAGCCATAAATAGCAGCCCTAGGCCCACGAATCACTTCAATCTTTTCAATCGCAAAAGCGGGAATTAGCCCAATAGATGCACCACCGGAAGTCGCAGAGTTAACCTTAACACCATCAACAAGCACTAAAGTATGCTGCGTTGCAGTACCACGTAAATAAATAGACGTTTCCTGACCTTTGCCGCCCAGAGAATTAATCTCTACACCAGGTAAGGTGCGCAACACTTCTAGAGCGCTATCCGCTTGCATGGCTTCTATATCTTTGCGGGTGATAATACTCACTGATGCGAGAAACTGAAGACTGGGTCTGTTCCACCCGGTTCGCCGTAACGACTACGGTTTCATCTGCAGTAGTGTCCTGCGCCAGAGACACAGGGGCGTAAGGAAGCAGCGATGCAACTGTCATCGCCAGAAGGGATTTATTCATTATATTGTCCTAAATCGCGTTAAACCGACTGAGCATCACTGGATTCCACTACTTCGCTCAGTTGCTGGCAGGTCTTCGGACTTGAGAGCACTGTCACCTACTCACTCGACTTCCCACTTATGCAGTGTCCTTTGAGTTTTCGTTCTCTCTTACCGCTGCGCGTCAGTTCTGGATTCACACCAGATTCCCTTTTCAGTTTTTAGACGTCTAGGTTGCTAAAAACACCAGCTTGGGCGTGATAGTATGCACCCATCAATGAATTGTCTAGCTGAGATTGTCTTCAACTATATTTTTAACAATTCCGATGTTGTGATGAGAGCAAAACACAACGAATCGGGGACAAGACTGGACAAGCGCGCGGGATTGAATAAAATCTGCGCTCTTTTATTGAAAGTACTTTCTATTTCACTGCACCACAAAAAGGTAAAACCATGGCGACTCTTGATGTAAACCCGAACCAATACCAAGCACAGCTGGAAGAAAAGGTCTCGCGCCTGACCGATATGTTCCAGGCTTACCAGGTGCCGGAATTGGAAGTGTTCGAGTCTCCTCAGCAGCATTACCGTATGCGTGCAGAATTCCGCGTCTGGCACGAAGGCGACGACATGTACTACATCATGTTCAACCAGGAAACGCGCGAAAAATACCGTGTTGACCAGTTCCCGGCCGCCAGCCGTCTGATTAACGATCTGATGCCGTTACTGATTGATGCGATGAAAGACAATGACACCCTGCGCCGTAAACTGTTCCAGGTGGATTTCCTCTCAACCCTGAGCGGCGAAGTACTGGTCTCACTGCTGTACCACCGCCAGCTGGATGAAGAGTGGAAAGCGGCGGCTGACAAACTGAAACAGCGCCTGAATGATGAAGGCTTTAACCTTAACCTGATTGGCCGCGCACGTAAGATGAAAATCGTTATGGACCGTGACTATGTGGTGGAGAAACTGCACGTCAACGGCCAGCCATACATTTATCAGCAGGTAGAGAACAGCTTTACCCAGCCTAACGGTAAAGTGGCTGAAAAAATGCTGGAATGGGCGGTCGATTGTACTCAGGACAGTCAGGGTGATCTGCTGGAGCTGTACTGTGGTAACGGTAACTTCTCTCTGGCTCTGGCGCAGAACTTCGAGCGTGTCCTGGCAACCGAGCTGGCCAAGCCGTCTGTTGAATCCGCACAATACAATATTGCCGCCAACCACATCGACAACGTGCAGATCATTCGCATGTCAGCAGAAGACTTTACCCAGGCGATGGAAGGCAAACGTGAGTTCAACCGCCTGAAAGATGCCGGTGTGGACCTGAAAAGCTACAACTGCAACACCATTTTTGTCGATCCGCCGCGCTCTGGTATGGATGTCGATACCTGTAAGATGGTGCAAGGCTACCAACGTATCTTGTACATCTCCTGCAACCCGGAAACACTGAAAGAGAATCTGGATATCCTTGGTCAAACCCACAACGTGACCCGTTTTGCCCTGTTTGACCAGTTCCCGTACACCCACCACATGGAAGCGGGCGTACTGCTGGAGCGTAAAGCGTAAGCCTTACTGCCAACAAAAAAACGAGCCGCATGGCTCGTTTTTTACTTTCGGTCTTGTGCTACCGGATGCCCGCTTAAGAAGCACGGCCCAGGTAACCCAGTTTTCTGCCAATCCAGACCAGCAGTAACAACGCCACAATAATGGCAAAGAAGTTAGAGCCTGAATCCGGGTACTGCGCTTTGACAAACGCATTATGACCAAATGCACCGACAAAGAAACACGCCAGGCCGACCAGAGGAATATCCTCTGACACCGGGTGGCTGAGGTACTCCTGGTACAACGCCTGCACCGACAACACCAGTGCAATCACCGGAAAAATAGAAAAAGAAATTTCACTCATGGTCAACCAGGACAAAAGTGCGTCTCCGCACATACCGGCCACGACCGCCAATACCAGAGTTTTTCGTTCTGAACCTTGTTTGGTTTTGCTGCTATCCTTCGACATTAATCTATCCCGCCTTTGAGTCGATTACGTTCACGTTTCTTTGCGATACCAGAATGCACCCTTGGCAATCATTCGCAACTGCATGATAAGGCGCTCCGCCAATTCATCGCGTGAGCGCCGGTCTAAATCCAGTGCCTGGGCACCGGAGCTGAATACCAGAGTCACAGAAGCTTCAGCCTGAGTTGTGGCCTCTTCCCTGTTCATACCAGTATTCACCAGATATTCAGTTAATTCCGCAGAAAAGTGCTCAATTTCTCGGGCAACTGCGGCACGAAATTCAAATGACGTGCCGGAACGTTCGCGGAGTAATAAACGAAACACGTTCGGGCTGCTTTCAATGAATTCCATAAAGGTCTCTACCGAGGTACGGATTACGCTGCCTTCTTTGACTATCCGCTGACGCGCCTGACGCATCAGCTGACGCAGCAATAAACCACCTTCGTCAACCATGGTGAGTCCGAGCTCATCCATATCTTTAAAATGGCGATAAAAGGACGTCGGAGCAATCCCGGCTTCGCGGGCAACTTCCCGCAAACTCAGATTGGAAAAACTCCGATCCGCACTCAATTGGCTGAATGCAGCATCTATCAGTGAACGACGCGTTTTCTCTTTTTGCTGTGCACGAATACCCGTGGATTTCATACTGCGTTAGTTCTCTGCCTGGCCCGAAATGTTGGCTCATACTATAACGCGAATGTGAAACTTGTCTAAGGGGCAAAATGCGTCTGTTTGAAGCAACAGACAATTTCGCGACTGCGTCATCACCCTGAGCGCTGGCCGTTATGCATCACTCTAGAGTTAATCACCTAAATTTAGAGTTAATCACCTAAATTTTTACCGTTTATGGCGTGATCCTCTGCACTCTGTGATGGGAACGCGATTTACCACACGACAGAATCAGTTAAAATATCGCTACAGCAATGTTAAGTGAATATAACAAGGAAATCCTATGGCACAACCTAACCACTTTGACGTCATTGTAATCGGTAGCGGCCCGGGCGGTGAAGGTGCCGCTATGGGGCTCACCAAAGCGGGTATGAATGTCGCCATCATAGAGAAAGAAAGCGGTGTCGGCGGCGGATGTACCCACTGGGGGACGATACCATCCAAGGCGTTACGTCATGCGGTTAGCCGGATCATTGAATTCAACAGTAACCCGCTCTTTTGCAAAAACAACACCAGCCTGCATGCGACCTTCTCCAATATTCTTGGCCATGCAAAATCCGTCATTGATAAACAGACCCGTCTGCGTCAGGGCTTTTATGACCGCAATGAGTGCTCACTGATTTTTGGTAGCGCCCATTTTGTCGATGCGCATACCGTCGCCGTGACCAAAAGTGACAACACCGTTGACCTCTACACTGCCGATAAATTTATTATCGCCACCGGTTCACGTCCTTATCGCCCGGCTGATGTTGATTTCGACCACTCGCGTATTTACGACAGCGATTCGATTCTGAGCCTTAAACACGACCCAAGACACATCATCATATACGGTGCCGGTGTGATTGGTTGTGAGTATGCCTCAATTTTTCGCGGATTGGGGGTGAAAACCGACTTAATTAATACCCGAGACCGACTTCTGGCTTTCCTCGACAATGAAATCTCCGATGCCCTGTCCTATCACTTCTGGAACAGCGGTGTGATCATACGCAATGATGAAACCTACGAGAAAATTGAAGGCACGGAAGATGGCGTGATTGTCCATCTCAAGTCTGGCAAGAAGATGAAAGCAGACTGTATTCTGTATGCCAATGGTCGCACCGGTAATACCGACAAACTGAACCTGGAAGTGGTCGGCCTGAACCCGGACTCGCGCGGCCAGTTGAAAGTCAACGGCAACTACCAGACTGACGTTGACCATATCTATGCGGTCGGTGATGTTATCGGCTACCCTAGCCTGGCCAGTGCAGCCTACGATCAGGGCCGCTTTACCGCCCAGGCGATTACTCAGGGCAGCGCAACCAACAAACTGATTGAAGATATTCCGACCGGCATTTACACCATCCCTGAAATCAGCTCTGTTGGTCGTACCGAGCAGGAAACTGACTGCCGCCAAAGTCCCGTACGAAGTCGGCCGCTCCTCGTTTAAACATCTGGCGCGCGCACAAATTGCCGGCATGGATGTGGGTAGTCTGAAAATCCTGTTCCATCGTGAAACCAGAGAAATTCTCGGTATTCACTGCTTTGGTGAACGCGCCGCGGAAATTATCCATATCGGTCAGGCGATCATGGAACAGAAAGGTGAAGCCAATACCATTGAGTATTTCGTTAACACCACCTTCAACTACCCGACCATGGCGGAAGCTTACCGGGTCGCCGCGCTGAACGGTTTGAATCGCCTGTTCTGAATTCGCTGATCTGAATTGTCTTCAGTTAACCCGACATAAAAAACGCAGCTCAGTGCTGCGTTTTTTATTCAGGTCATCAATCCGGATTCAGGCCGCCAGGAACGTCCCGCTGCGCCATTGCTTCACCAACAACACGCCCAGAGACACGCCGCGCATCGCCATAAAACTCAGCATCGCCAGCCATAAGGCATGGTTACCCCAGTCTGAGAACGCAAAAAACAGGACAAAATAGGTCACAGCCGCGACAAACATACTGTTGCGCATCTCGCGCCCTTTGGTCGCGCCGATAAACACACCATCCAGCAGAAAGCACCACATTGATGTCAGCGGCATGGCCACTAACCAGGGTAAATACTCATACGCTGTCGCCTGTACTGCCGGTATATCGGTGATTAAACCGATCAGGGCTGAACCGCTGTAAGCAAAAACCAGCGTCAGAACGACACAGATGATCACACTCCAGAATGCACTGCCGACCATGGCCGCTTTGAGCTGCTGCTCACTTCTGGCCCCAATCGCTTTACCGACCATAGCTTCCATCGCATAAGCGAAGCCGTCCATACCGTAAGAGATGATCATGACAAAACTCATCAGCACCGCATTAGCGGCCACGGTCTGATCGCCAAACGCGGCTCCCTGAAAGGTCATGAAACTAAAAGCCGCTTGCAGGCAGAGTGAACGCAGGAAAATATCACGGTTAAGACGCACAAAGCGGCCCAAATCCTGAGTAGAGGCGCGCAATACCTCCACTAAAGCCGGCAGTTGTTGACGCAGCCAGTAGCGCCACACACACCACAGACCAAACAACATACCACTGTAATCTGCGATCACGGACGCCAGCGCCGCACCCTGCACCTGCCAGCCAAATCCGATCACAAACAGCAGGTCGAGCGCAATATTGACCGTATTGGTGATGATCACCATCCACATCGGTGCGCGTGCATTCTGGGTGCCGAGCAACCAGCCAAGCAGCACATAGTTAGCCAGTGAAGCCGGCGCACTCCAGGCTCGCACAACAAAATAGTCCTCAGCGGCCTGCTTAACCTGCTCACTGGCACTGCTGAGTCCAAAGACCAGCTCAGCCAGATACCTGTGTGCGAGTAAAAACAGCAGTGCAAACCCCAGCGCCATCAGCATGCCCTGTAGCCACACCCGGGCAAGGTTAAAGCCATTATCGGCCCCCAGCGCCTGAGCCGTCAGACCTGTGGTCGACATACGCAAAAAACCGAGTAACCAGAAACAGACACTGATAACCGTACTGCCCAGGGCAACACCGCCCAGATACCAGGCATGCTGCAGATGGCCGATCACGGCCGCATCCACCAGACCAAGCAACGGAATGGTAATATTGGAAAGCACCATAGGAATCGCCAGCCACAGAAACCTTACGGTGCATGGCCGGATTGGCTAAGATATGAAAAAAAGATTGCACCACTTTACCCTCTGACAATAGAACGCAAAGTGTATCTGAGTTAACCGGCAGCGGCTACGGCAACGACCCGATTGCGGGCTCAGCCAGGCCTGTTACCCGGCGAGCTTAACGAAAAGAGAGACTGAATTACCAGCGGATCGAAGTGACAATCGGAGTAAATCTGTGCTTATAGCCGCCCAGCTTACTCACCACCCGCTGCCAGAATTTCCAGCGCCCGCAGTGCTGATCCAGAGGCGAATACAACCGCACGCTGCGTGTCCAGGGTAAACAATTGAGCACCGCATGGGCGGCATCGCTGAAACCATGCTGATATTGACCGGAGCCCATGCTCTGCCCCAGGCGACTTGCGGCTTTATCGCCGGCCAACACCAGGCAAGCGCTGGCATTGACGAAGTTAAGTCCCAGAGCGCGAATAAAACGTGCGACCTGTTCGGCCTGACAATCAAGCAGGGCATGTTCACACAAAATCAGAATCGGGGCATATTCAGGGACTGGCAGAGAATCCAGCCAGGAGAGATCGCTGACACTGCCACAGTAATGCTGGTAACGTTCACTGCGGTGAAACAGTTTTTGCCGCCAGAGCAGATTTTCACTCACGTCCAGCTCGAGCCAGTGACAACGCCCGTTGTCGACCCGGTAAAAGCGGGTATCCAGGCCAGCGCCGACATTCACTATCCAGCCATCAGGATGGGTTTGCAGGAAAGCTCGTACCTGTTGATCGCACAATTGGGTCAGCGTGGCATGCAGTAACTGTTTTTGATCGATATCGCCAGATAAACATTCCGGCGCCAGTTGACAGCGCTGGCAGGCGGACGCGGCAATCGGGTCATAGACCAGACCATTATCGACCAGGCTCTCACGGCTGCGTAACCAGAGCGGTTGCATCAGGTTAGCCGGTATCGGGTAGCGTCGTGTTGCAGGGGATTGATTCGGGCGCATTATCATCTTCCTTGTTTGACACAAGAAAGATGATAATGAATATCACTTAGATTAGCAAGTTATTGAGAATAAATCTCAACTATGCTCACATCCAGTCAGTATTGCGGATAATACCAACTGCGATGCCTTCGATAGTCATTTCCTGACAGGTGAGGTCGACTTCGATTGGGGCAAAGGCTTCATTTTCTGCGTGCAGGAGCACTTTCGCACCGTTACGCTCGAGACGTTTTACCGTCACATCCTCTTCGACCCGCGCCACCACGACCTGACCATTACGCACGTCCTGAGTTTTATGCACTGCCAGCAGATCACCGTCCATAATACCGATGTTCTTCATACTTTCACCTTGCACCCGCAGCAGGAAGTCAGCCTGCGGACGGAACATGCCAGGATCGACCTGATAATGAGTCTCTACATGCTCCTGAGCCAGAATCGGTTCACCCGCAGCAACACGGCCAATCAGCGGTAATCCGGTTTCACCGGCTTCATCGTTGGCCGCACCAAGCAGAATACGAATGCCGCGTGAGGCACCCGGAACGATCTCAATCACTTGCTTGCGTGCCAGTGCTTTGAGGTGTTCTTCGGCCGCATTGGCTGAGCGAAAACCCAGTTCACGAGCGATTTCCGCCCGGGTAGGTGGCATTCCGGTTTCTTCGATCTTACTTTTAATCAGATCAAACACTTCTTGTTGGCGTGGCGTTAACGGCTTCATAAGTCACCTGTCTTTTTATACAGTTGACTGTGAGTATATCCAGTAATTGGTGAAATGGAAAGCCAATTGCTTGTTTTTTAGATAAAGTGCTGTTCAGATAAACAGGGCCTCGACCCAGACATAACCACAGAGCAGCATGGTGATAAACACCGCGGCCGATCCCATGTCTTTGGCGCGTCCCGCCAGTTCATGATGTTCGGGGCCGATGCGGTCCACCACCGCCTCAATGGCACTGTTGAGCAGCTCAACCACCATGACCAGTAATACAGTGGCGATCATCAGTACCCGTTCCAGCTGGCTGACATCGAGCCACACCGCGAGCGGAATCAAGACACACGCCAGAATAATCTCTTCACGAAAAGCCGCTTCATTTTTAAACGCAGCCCCAATTCCCTGGTAGGAATAGCGACTGGCCTTGAGGATACGTTTTAATCCCTGCGGATTCTTTTTTTGCACTTTATGTTCCTGTTCCCAACATTTCACTCAGAAATGACGTAAATAAGCCCAATTATATTAAAAGGTTTGACCAGTTTCTGGTATTCTTGCAGCTCAAAAAAGACACCGACTACAGCGTATTTTACTGTCTGCGCATCTTGTTTCATTTCAATGAATCAAAGAGCAAAGTACAGCTTTATGCTCTGGTCCTGTATCCATATTTGAGGCTCTGAACCTTATGTCTTCTGGACACTCGTTATCGCGTTCCCTGTTAAAACTGCCGCTCTCGGTGCTGGTTAAAGGAACCGCCATTCCATCCAATCCGATTGAGGATCTGGATATAGATATTAACAAGCCGATTGTCTACGCACTACCATTTCGCTCCAATGTCGATTTGCTGACTCTGCAGACCCTCGCGCTGAAAGCCGGTTTACCCGACCCGCTGCAGCCACTGGAGCTCAACGGCCAGACCCTGAACCGCTACGTGTTCATCTCATCACGTCCAGCGCTGCTGCAGGATGATAACCACGTGCCGAGCGATTCGATTGATACCTTCTCCGAATTGCTTAAGTTGCACCACAACGATCAACAACTGGATGTTCAGGTCATTCCGGCCAGTGTTCTGTGGGGAAGAAAACCCGGTCAGGAAGGTCGTGAACGCCCTTATCTGCTGGCTCTCAATGGTGCCCAGAAAGCCAAGGCTGTCCTCAGCTCCGGCCGCGACTGTCTGCTGCGCTTCAGCCCGGTCGTCTCGCTGCGCTATATGGCCGACGAACACGGTACCGATACGTCGATCGCTCACAAGCTGGCCCGGGTTGCCCGTATTCACTTCTCACGCCAAAAACTGGCGGCCTCAGGCCCCAATCTGCCACAACGTCAGCGTCTGTTTGAGCGCCTGATGGATTCGCCGGCGATCGAAAAAGCGATCAATGATGAAGCGACGGCGAAAAATATTCCGGTGGAAAAAGCACGCAAAGAAGCTCACGCGATTCTGGATGAAATTGCCGCGGACTTCTCTTACTCACTGGTGAAAAAAGGCGATCGCATCCTCGGCTGGCTGTGGAATCGCATCTATCAGGGACTGAATATCAACAACGCCGCGACAGTGCGCCGCCTGGCACAGGACGGACACGAAATCGTCTATGTCCCTTGTCATCGCAGCCATATGGACTATCTGCTGCTGTCGTACGTGCTCTATCATGAAGGTCTGGTTTCCGCCGCATATTGCTGCCGGTATCAACCTCAATTTCTTCCCGGCCGGCCCGATTTTCCGCCGTGGCGGCGCTTTCTTTATCCGCCGCAGCTTTAAAGGCAATAAACTCTACTCGACTATTTTTCGTGAGTATCTGGCCGAGCTGTTCAGCAAAGGCTATTCGGTCGAATACTTCAGCGAAGGCGGACGTTCACGTACCGGTCGCCTGCTGCAGGCTAAAACCGGCATGCTGGCGATGACCATCCAGGCCATGCTGCGCGGTCTCAACCGCCCGGTCACTCTGGTTCCGGTCTACATCGGCTACGAACATGTGATGGAAGTGGGCACTTACGCCAAAGAGCTGCGCGGCAAACGCAAAGAGAAGGAGAATGCCAGCCTGGTGCTGCGTACCATCCGCAAGCTGCGCAATTTCGGCCAGGGTTACGTTAACTTTGGTGAACCGATTCCGCTTAATGCCTTTCTGAATGAACAGGTGCCGCAGTGGAACCAGGACATCGATCCTATGGGCAGCAGCAAGCCGCAATGGATGAATCCGGTGGTCAATACGCTGGCCACCAAGATGATGACCCATATCAACGACGCCGCGGCGGCCAATGCCATGACCCTGTGTGCGACGGCACTGCTGGCCTCACGCCAGCGTGCTCTGGCGCGTGACAAGCTGATCAAGCAGATTGACTGCTACCTGTCCCTGCTGCGCAATGTGCCCTACTCGGCCACGTTCACTCTGCCTGATGAAAGTGCCCAGAGTCTGGTCGAGCATGCTGAGTCACTGGATAAGTTTGTGGTCGAAAGCGATACCATGGGTGACATTGTTTCCCTGGATCGTAACCAGTCGATTTTAATGACCTATTACCGCAATAACATCATTCACCTGCTGGCATTGCCGTCGCTGATTGCACAGATGCTGATTCGCCAGCAGCAGATGCCGGTCAGTCAGATCAAGACCTGTGTCGCCAAGGTGTATCCGTTTTTGCAACAGGAGCTGTTCCTGAGCATGGCAGCTGAGCAGCTGGATGAGGTTGTGGATCAGTATCTGGCCGAGCTGGAAAACCAGCAGTTACTGACGGTAGAAGATGGGATTGCAACCATTAATCAGGCCAACACTCAGGTACTGATGCTGCTGGGACGCACCATCTCGGAAACCCTGCAGCGCTATGCGATTGCGCTCAACCTGCTGGTCGCATGCCCGCATCTGGCCAAAGCCGATCTGGAAGTCAAGAGCCAGGAGATCGCACAGCGTCTGGGCCGTCTGCACGGGATTAATGCTCCGGAGTTTTTCGACAAAGGGGTGTTTGCTGCGCTGTTTGTCACCCTCAAGCAACAAGGCTATCTCGATGCCGAGGGTAACAACAATCAGGAGCAGATTCATCATCTGTCACGTATGGTCAATGCGATGCTTCACTCTGAAGTACGCTTAACCATTTCGGAAAGTATCTGTCAGGCAGAGTAACGACGCCACAGCCGTCCGATTACACCTCTTCCCGGCCCTTATTACCATACCGGATAAAGGGTACGGGAACGGGTACAAAAAAGGCATCCGCATGGATGCCTTTTTAATCTGGTTAAATCAGTGAAATAAAGATTGCGACCGCTATCGCCATGCCGACATAGTTGTTGTTGAGGAAACGCCTGAAAGCACGGCATCCGCTCACGGTGGCGAATCAAACGCTGCTGGTAGGCAAACAGCCCACTGGCAATCAGAACACCCCAGTAGTAGCTGCCACCCAGTTGCTCACTCACCCCCAACGCAATCAGCATGGCGACGGTCAGCAGTTGCAATACCCCGATGATCAGCTTGTCAAAACGACCAAACAGAATAGCGGTCGACTTAATTCCGATCAGCAGGTCATCATCGCGATCCACCATGGCGTATTGAGTATCATAAGCCACCGTCCACAGCAGATTAATAACAAACACAAACCACACCACAGGTGGCAGTTCATTCGCCTGCGCGGCCCAGGCCATCGGAATCGACCAACTGAAAGCCAGACCCAGAAAGAACTGCGGTAAATGGGTATAACGCTTCATAAACGGATAGATGAACGCCAGCACCAGCCCGGCAAACGAGAGTTTAATCGTCAGCGGATTCATGGTCAGAACCAGCAGAAACGAGAGCACAGACAGGGAAATGAACAGGATCATCGCCTCCCGGGCGGTCACCTTGCCGGATGGCAACGGACGCGAGGCGGTACGTTTAACGTGTCCGTCTACCTTACGGTCAGCAAAATCATTGATCACGCAGCCAGCCGAGCGCATCGCAAATACCCCGATAACAAACACCAGCAATACATTCCAATCCGGCATACCGCGCGCGGCGAGAATCAGTGCCCAAATCGTCGGCCACATCAGCAGCAATGAGCCAATCGGACGATCCATACGCATTAACTGCCACAATGCGCGGGCTTTTTCTGCATTCATTTACACTCTCTCCTTGGAGTAAATCGGTGAATCGGGCAAAAACAGTTCTGCCACTAACATGGGTTTATGCTGCATCCATAAACGGGATCGGCGCGCGAGTAATTTACCATGCGATGTCTCGGCCCATCCGACCTGCAAAGCATCGCGTTTCACAGTTTCACAACTGAATATCGTCTCACCAAGCGGGGTATCACCCTGCTGCTGCCAGTCACGTTGCTGCATGGAGGAAAATGGAATTAACGTGCTGCCCAGCGCCCAAGGCACCGCATCGCCTTGTAACACGACCTGACGCAACAGACACTGCTCTTCACTCAAGAGCTGCACCTCATCGGCATGCAGTTCAGCGGCAGCAGTAAACTGGTTGTGGAGTAATTTGACGCTGAAATGCTCACAGTGGGCCGCCATCAGATGTGACAACGAGCCCAGCTCAAGTAACCAGGCTTTGGCATTCTCGTCAGGATAAGTAAATTGTTCCGGCTGTTGCCAGCTGACCTGGCGCAAAGCGGCCAGATAAAACGCAGTTGTTTGATTCATACTAGTATTCAATATGACGCTTATTCGTCATACAATAGAAATCGAATGCAAGCTCATTCCCAAACCAGTCCGACCCTATGCAGCATTTGTTGTCTAATGATGCGCTATTG
Source organism: Vibrio sp. CDRSL-10 TSBA (assembly GCA_039696685.1). Classification (NCBI taxonomy): domain Bacteria; kingdom Pseudomonadati; phylum Pseudomonadota; class Gammaproteobacteria; order Vibrionales; family Vibrionaceae; genus Vibrio; species Vibrio sp. CDRSL-10 TSBA. The sequence continues at coordinate 3,271,818 of CP155566.1, forward strand.
TAACAAGAGTCTGGCGCTTCGAGTATCAGGAACAGAAGAAAGAACAGGCACAAATATGCTTAAACGTTACCTAGTCCACGCCATACTGGCCGCCAGCCTTGTCTTACCTGGTGCAGTTTATGCCAGTGATGAAGAGGCGCCCAAACTGGCTTACTTCACGCTAGAGCCGGATCTGACCACCAACTTTTTTACTCAGGGTAAAAAGCTGGGCTATATTCAGGTTCGCATCGATATTATGGTGGCCAACAGTGCCGACCTGCCGCTGGTTGAACGCCATCAGCCGCTGATCCGCGATGCGGTCGTCGAACTGCTGGGTAAACAGAGCGAAGACACGATTAAATCTCTGGCGGGACGTGAAGATCTGCGTAAAACCCTGGTCGACGATCTCAACAGTGTTCTGCTACCGGAAACCGGTCGCAAACTCATCGCTGATCTGCTGTTTACTAAGTATATTTATCAGTAATCCGGTCGGCCGCCGCTCAGGCATCCGCACCTTTAGACTGAAAACGTCCGGCATCATGTAACCCAAGAATGACGCCGGTGACCAGGCCGGCCAGATGGGCAGAATTCGCGATGGCCATAAAGGGCTGTACGAAGCCCAGCACCAACCAGACCAGCATAAAACCGATCAGCGGTTTAGGCATCGTCAGTCCGAGATGCGGCGCCCGTACGCTCAGCATCCACAGATAGCCGACCAAAGCGTACACCACTCCGGACAAACCACCAAAGTTCGCCCCCTCTACCCAGTATTGTCCGGCTCCGGACAGGGCTGCCGACAGCAGGAATATCTGTACTAACTTGCCACTGCCGAGCCGCTTTTCAATGTCACCACCCAGTTGCCACCACCACAGCAGATTAAAGGCAATGTGCAGCACCGAAAAATGCAGCAGTGCATGACTGAACCAGCGCCACAGCTGCCACTGCTGTCCGCCGTGAGCAGGAAAGTGCAGTGCCGCAAAGACCTGATTCCCCATACCCAGCAGTGACAGCGCGAAGATCGCAGCACACAGCAGCATAGTGCCTAAGGTTACCGGACCGGCTTTGGAGCGCAGCATGGTGAGCATGCTTGGCGAACGATAAACAAAGCGGGACTGGCGTGATTCAGCCAGTGCCCAGGAGGCCGCCTGATATTTACTGTGATTGGGGTTATGCAGGAAATGTTGCAGCTCTGCTTCCGCCTCTATCAGGTGCTGATCATCTGTCAGCCACAGCGCAAACTGGCCTCCCTCTTCCGGCATCATCTGAATATCAATGTGGCGCGATGCCATGTAATCAATAAAAGCCTGCGCCATGCGCGGATTGTTCAGGGAGATCAGTTTAATCATAAATCAGCTCGCTTCGATAGGAAGGTTAGCCCGGTGCCAGGCCTCAAAACCGCCGTCTACACTATACACCTGTTCAAATCCCTGGTTAACCAGGTATTGAGCCGCGCCCTGACTGCTGATGCCGTGGTAGCACATCACTAAGACAGGTTCATCAAACTCGGTCTGATCCATAAAGGCAACAATAGTGTCGTTGGTCAGGTGGTAGGCATCTTTGGCATGCGCGACGGCAAATGACTGCGGATCACGAATGTCCAGAAGCTTGGCATTGTGTTGTTCGATCAGCGCCTGGGCGCCAGCAACGTCGATGTGCTGAAATTGGTCCATGTTAAGTTCTCTGTTGAGCATTATTTACCGGCACACATTGTAACCTATCCAGTGCTCAACAAGTACACGACACCAGTAAGGTTATCCACCAGTGATCAAATATTCGTCATTTGTGGATAATTCTGTGGATTGCGTTGATAAAGTGGTTTGAGAAAGTTCGATCCACAACATCTTGTGATGATCCTTATTTTTCTGTGTGTAAAGATAAACATATCCCCAAATATAAAACAGCGTTCAGGCCTTGATTTACCCTGCTTGATGACAGTCAGTAAATAATTTTGTCACAGACTTATCCACAGGGCAGGTAAGCAAATGAGATCTTACTTTTCGATCAGGCATAAAAAAACCGAGATCCGGAGATCTCGGTTTTGACTGTCAGGCCGTCGTCAGGTTTAAAACTCACCCACCGCGTCTTTAAGCTTTTTCATCGCATTCTTTTCCAGCTGACGGATACGCTCAGCAGAAACGTTATACATTTCTGCCAGCTCCTGCAGCGTGGCTTTCTGGTCGTCCAGCCAACGCGAGCGCACGATGTGCTGGCTGCGCTCATCAAGGGTCGACATCGCCTGAGTCAGGCGCTGCGTGGTGTGCGCTTCCCAGTTCTGGGCTTCGACATTATCTGCCAGATCCGACTGCTTGTCCTCGAGATACAACACCGGCGCTGTGTAAGCATTCGGGTTATCATCATCGTCAGCGGACATTTCAAACGTGGCATCTTGTGCCGCCAGACGGGATTCCATCTCACGCACTTCTGCCGGATCCACACCCAGTTTCTCTGGCTACGGTTTCCACTTCACCGTTGTTAAACCAGCCCAGACGTTTTTTCGACTTCCGCAAGTTGAAGAACAATTTGCGCTGCGCTTTGGTGGTGGCAATTTTTACGATACGCCAGTTACGCAAAACGTATTCGTGAATTTCCGCTTTAATCCAGTGCACAGCAAAGGAGACCAGTCTGACGCCCATTTCCGGGTTAAAGCGTTTAACCGCTTTCATCAGGCCAATGTTACCTTCCTGTACCAGGTCTGCCATTGGCAGCCCGTAACCGGAGTAGCCGCGAGCAACATGAACAACAAAGCGAAGATGCGACAGGATCAGGCCTTTCGCCGCTTCAATCTCACCGGAGTAGTGTAAACGCTCAGCCATTTCACGCTCTTCGTCAGCAGTCAGCATCGGGTAGCTGTTCACTGAGCGAATGTAGCTGTCTAAGCTGTCCTGTGAAACGAGAGCCATTGGATACGCTTGGTTAGTCATTCAAATCCTCATCAATCTCTGATCTGGAATACAGTTTAACCCGTCAATATTGAACTCAAAATGAACAAGGATCAAGGGTCGATTGGTCATTATGCACAAACTGCCGAGAGTGACAAGTGACTCCCCCAGGGTGACAAAACAACTTTGCAGTAATATGACCGCCGGCAATTAAACTGGTTCAATTTCGCGTAAATGACGACGCGCTGACACCCGTGCAGCCACACAACCAAGTAGTGTCCCCAGCATCAGCAGCAGCAAAGATTCATCCCAGCTCAGGCCGATCAGACGAAAACGACTGTCATACAGACGGGCTAACTCTTCCACCGCACCATTGAGTAAAATGGTGATCAGTGCCGTCATCAGCCAGGCGGTCATCGCTCCGAGAAAACCAAACCACATCCCGGAATACAAATAAGGGCGCAGAATATAGCTGTCGGTCGCGCCGATCAGCTTCATGGTCTGGATTTCGTCTTTATTGGCCTGGACATTGAAGCGCAGCGTGTTGCCGACGATGAGAAATACCGAAGCCAGCATCAGCAGCGACAAGAAAACCACAACGATAGTGGTCAGGTTACGAATCGCATCCAGACGGGTCAGCCAGTCTTCATCCAGACGAACATCGGTCACGTCTTCTTCACCATGCAGTGAACGGGCGATCGCCGTAATGCGCGCTTTGTCTTCTACCGCCGGGGTAATCACCAGCACACCGGGTAACGCATATTCATCCAGCAGACTGATCGCCTGATCAAATCCGGCATACTGGCTGAGCTCATCCAGCCCTTGCTGCGAAGAGATATAATCCACCTTGGCCACATCAGTACGACTTTCCACCTGGTCTTTAAGCACCATGATGCGCGCTTCCGGCGTGCCCTCACGCAAATAGATACTGATTTGTGACGGGCTGGCAACGTTATCTGCCACCGAGGCGATGTTCTTGCTGAGTAAATAGAGGCTGGCCGGCAGGGCCAATGCCATTGAAATCACTGCCAGGGTGAGCAGATTACCAAGCGGACGCTGCCATAACGCCGAAAACGAGGCTTTGGCCTGCTTGCGATGCACAGTAAAAAAGCTATCGGTTTTGGCGCGTTTCTTATCCCGTCCCGCCGCAGGCTTGCGCGCATTGGCAGTGTTACCCTTTGGCTTAATGGCCATAATCTTCTACCTCGCTCAAAAAGCCCTGATTAAGCTCCAGATGACGATACTGAGGCCGGGAATTGACCAGATTGATATCGTGCGTCGCCAGCAGAATCGTCACTCCGGCGCGGTTGAACTCTTCAAACAAACGCAGGATACGGTTGGATAACTCAGGATCCAGGTTACCGGTCGGCTCATCAGCCAGCAGTAAGGTCGGACGGTTAACTACCGCACGGGCAATCCCCACCCGCTGCTGTTCACCACCGGAGAGCTGAGTCGGCAGGCTGCGAGCTTTATCAAGCAGGCCGGTTTTATCCAGCGCCGCATTAACCCGGCGTTTAATCTCACTTTCCGCGATCGATTCTATCCGCATCGGCAGCGCCACGTTTTCATACACGCTGCGATCCATCAGCAAACGATGCTCCTGGAACACAATACCGATATTGCGGCGCAGGAAAGGAATGTCTTTGCTGGGGATACGGGTAATATCGTGCCCGTTGAAACTGATTTTGCCGTCATTCGGCCGCTCTATCGCACAAATCAGCTTGAGCAGCGTGCTTTTCCCCGCCCCGGAATGTCCACCGAGAAAGGCCATTTCGCCCCGACGCAAATGAAAATCGACTTTCTGCAGGGCCTGACGTCCGCCACGGTAGGCTTTACTTACTTGTTGAAACTTAATCACGCATCCTTCCCCTGTGAATACAAGAGCGCAGCGCCAGTAACACGGGCGCTGCGCTCTATTCGGTTTACTCTTCGCGGCTGAACAGCGCGTCAATAAATTCCTGGCTGGCAAACGGACGTAAATCGTCGATACCTTCGCCCACACCAATGTAGCGGATCGGGATCTGGAACTGATCCGCAAGCGCAAAGATCACGCCGCCTTTCGCTGTGCCATCCAGTTTGGTCAGAGTAATACCGGTCAATGGTGCCACGTCACTGAACAGTTTGGCCTGACTGATCGCGTTTCTGGCCGGTACCGGCATCCAGCGTCAGCATGATTTCATGCGGTGCCGAATCATCAATCTTCTTCATTACGCGAACAATCTTACGCAGCTCTTCCATCAGATTGGCTTTGTTCTGCAGACGACCGGCCGTATCAGCAATCACCACATCGACACCACGCGCTTTCGCCGCTTCAATCGCATCGTAGATAACCGAAGCACTGTCGGCACCGGTATGCTGGGCAATCACCGGTACATTGTTACGCTGGCCCCAGACCTGCAGCTGCTCAACCGCAGCAGCGCGGAAAGTATCACCGGCAGCCAGCATGACTTTCTTCCCTTCGGACTGAAACTGTTTGGCCAGCTTACCAATAGTGGTGGTTTTACCAACGCCATTCACGCCGACCATCAGGATCACGTACGGCGTTTTTGAACTGTCGACTTGCAGCGGCTGCTCAACCTGAGACAGGATTTCACCCATCTCTTCTTTCAGCAGTCCGTATAGGGCTTCACCATCACGCAGTTGCTGACGGGTCGATTTCTCGGTCAGGCTCTGAATGATCTTTAAGGTGGTGTCCATGCCAACATCGGCCACCAGCAGCTGCTCTTCCAGCTCTTCAAACAGATCGTCGTCAATCTTCTTGCCTTTAAACAGACCGAAGAAACCTGCACCGATGTTGGCTTTAGTACGGCTCAGGCTGCGTTTAAGACGGGCAAAAAAGCTTTCGGTCGGCTTTTCCTGTTCAACCACAGCCGGTTGTACAATCTCAGGTTCAGATTCAATATCTTGCTCAGCCGGCAGCTCAGGCGTCTCTTCTGCTTCTGCTTCTGCTTCTGCTTCTGCTTCTGCTTCTGCTTCTGCTTCTGCTAGCGTAGCCTGTGGCTCTTGCTGCGGTTCTTCAACATCCGGCTGGGATGGCTCAACATCGGATTGCTGCTCAAGTTCGTTTTCGGTTGCTGGTTTCTGCTCTGGTTCTTCATCACCAAAGCCAAGCCATGACAGTAAGCCACGCTTCTTCTTTTCCGTCATCTGGGGTTATCCTGGATTTATTTAACACATCATACCTAAGTCATCTCACGCACCGCCTGTGCGCCAGGCCAGGCAAGGTCACTTGGGTATATTGAGCTGAGACTATTAATTTGCTCTTTTCGGCAAAGAAAAGTGACAAAGCAGTGAAAACTTTTGCGCTTGCTTGCTACACTTTGCCCTGATTCTGAGAGCCAATGCTCTGTGATGCCAGTAAAAAACGCATACAGACTGGCTATAGTAACACTTAATTCGCGGTCAAAAAATCTATGCCAAGACGTCGTCAGCAAAACCCATCACAAAAACAGGCCCCAAGTGGTCAAGTGCGAATCATCAGCGGCCTGTGGCGCGGGAGAAAACTCCCGGTCCATGACGCCGAAGGCCTGCGTCCGACCACAGACAGGGTCAAAGAAACCCTGTTTAACTGGCTGGCTCAGGACATCCCTCATGCCAAATGTCTCGACCTGTTTGCCGGTTCCGGCGGACTGGGATTTGAATCTGCCTCACGTCAGGCCGACAAAGTCACCATGCTGGAGATGAACAGCCAGGCATTTGCCCAGCTCAAAACCAATATAGCCAGCCTGAAAGCGTCCAACATTGAAGCGATTCACACCGACTCACTGGCTTTTCTGCGCCAAAGCGGCCAGGCCTATGATGTGGTGTTTATCGATCCGCCTTTCCGTCAAGGTTTGTTACAAGAAAGCGTAGCGTTACTAGAGCAAAATGGATGGCTTGCCGACAACGCGATGATTTATATTGAGTGTGAAAAAGAGTTAGCGATTGCGGATCTGCCACCCAATTGGGAACTGTACCGGGAAAAAACCGCCGGCCAGGTCTGTTACCGCCTGTTTGAAAGGACGAGTGTATGAAAATCTTACTGACGCTGGCCAAAATGGCCATCGGCTTTGTCTGGCTGATTCTGCTGATCAACATCGTGATGCCGTTTCCCGGCAAAGCAGCGATTGCGCTGTACATCATGGCGGCTTTCCTGCTGATGATGCACGGCCTGCAGGCTCTGATCTTTATCGGAGCCTTCGGCGACAAGATCAATATGAGCCGCGGAGAAAAATGGTCAATCCTGGTGTTTGGCATCTTCGCCCTGCTCGATATTCGCCGCAAACACATGATGTAAAAAAACCGCCGTCAGGCGGTTTTTTTATGCTTACATTTCCATGTAGCTTTTGATGCCGTTGAGGAACATCTGAGTCGACACCATCACCAGCAGTAACCCCATCAGGCGCTCCACCGCTTTGAGACCGCGCTCGCCCAGCACCCGGTGGAAGAATCCGTAGAACATCAGAACCAGAAACGTACCCGACCAGGCAATCAGCACCGCGGCAGACAACTCCATCAGCTGATGCGGATACTGGGTCGACAGCAGCAGCAGCGCCGCAATCACCGACGGACCCGCAATCATAGGGATTGCCATAGGAACAATGAACGGTTTCTTCCCCGGCGGCCAGGCCGGTAATACTGCCTGCGCTGGGAAAAATCATTTTTATCGCAATGATAAACAGAATCACCCCGCCGGAAATACTCAGCGTTTCCGGTTCGACATGCAGAAAAGTGAGGATGGATTTGCCGGCAAACAGGAACAGCATCAGAATTACCAACGCAAACAGCAATTCACGAATCAATACAATGCGGCGGCGTTTGGGTTCGAGGTGTTTAAGAATAGACAAAACAACGGGTAAATTGCCCAGCGGATCCATGATCAAAAACAGCATGGTTGCAGCCGATAGAATCTCCATAACACCTCAATCAATCGAAAATTTTGCGCAGTATATCAGCGCCGCTTATCGATTTCGATGCATATCGGGGTCAATATAACCCCGAACCAGGATTAATGCTGACAAATACGCGCCGGATTGAAATGCCACACTCCATCGGTCACCAACACTTTTTGCTGCTGCTGAAAAAAGAACAGTAAGCTGTCGAGATCAAAACCACTGCGTTTACAGGTTCGAAACTGAGCCTGGGCGCCGAATTCGCGTAACGCCGCGGCACGCAATTCCTGTTCGGTCATTGGCTGCTGTTTGATTAACTCCAGAACTTTATGGGCGTGAATATCTGTACTCATGGTGTCTCTCATTGTCATCAGTAAAGCCTTAACTTAACTCGCCCGGCGAGAGATTACTTTGATTTGGCTCAGGGCAACAGCAGCACAGAGACGACAATCAGCGCCTGGGACAGCAGGCAGGTCAACGAAACCAGAGGCTGGCCGCCTGGCAACATCCTGCGATAGGTATTCATGGCCAGTAGCACGGCAGAAGCGGCCATTGTCAGACTGGCTAACACGCCGACCAGGGAGGCTAAAGTATGGGTAATCAGCCAGATTTGTCCGCCCGCCCAGATCAACTGCAGTAACGTCAGCCCCATCAGACTGACCGGTACAATTCGTCGCTCCAGTTGCGGCAGAAGCAGAAAGAACCCGACAATCGCTGCCGCGATCAGCAACGCAGGCAGCCACCACACAATTGCTGCGCTATTCTGCACCCAGAATGCTGCGCTGTAGCACAGCTGAGCGAGCAGAAAAGCAATAAAGCTGGCTCGTGGTTTGGCTGCTATCAGACGCAAACCATCGGCCGCCACAGCCGCAGCCAAACCGGTCACGACCCAGGCCAGAGGCGTATTCAACCCTGAATACTGCTCGAGAGTAATCAATAACAGCAAGGTCAGACTTAGCATTCTCAGCTGTAAAGCATGCTTTAATTTGTTGTTTTCCAATGCAGAAATACGAATAACCCCCGTTAACACCCAGCCTCCTGACGCTGCATGCCAGACCTGATTTTCATTCTGCCGCCAAGTGTAGGCATGTCAGAGTTGATGTCCAGAAGCGAACCACAAAAGTTCGATCTTGATAGCGATTCACATCACGCGGCCAGCAGGGTAACTCAACCACTAACGGGGAGCTGCCTAGTTATCGTTCAACAACAGCGAGAAAACCGAGCCAGCCACCTCCAGATGATAAAAACATTGTTTTAAACCTCGAAATAAAACCTATATCAGTAAAACACTCTCAGAAATAAAGAAAAATTCAATAAACATTTAAATAAAAAACAACAAGTTATATTAAAAATTAAGATTAAAAGCCATTACATCAAATCAGACTGATTTTTTTATCAGTTCAACAACTCGATGACGATGAATTACTGGACAAACCAGAGGTAAATGAGATTAACTCTCATCAGATAAAAAATTATTCTTATAAAATGATAATTAGCTAAAAATTGACAAGCACCATACCCCTAACCAGCAAAAACATGACAAAGACATATTAACACCCACACCAACCAAAGATTAATAAAAATAAAAACAAACACTTACAACAACAATTGCACAACTAACACCCACATCGATTAATTGATGAGCGCACCAAAACAACACATAAAACTCACCATTTATGGGCAGTATTTGCGAACAATATTGGTAATTTTAAGATGTTTATACAAATGGTATTGATCAAGCCGATAAACTAGTGTTATTCTGATTACACAAGATGAAACAACGGCGAAAGGAGCAGTGTTATGATTTCTTCATCTCAAAAACAGGGATTAGTAATGATCGCAGTAATCATTGGTTTGATGACACTGCCGATGATGTACTGATCATCTGAACAGAAACAAAAAAGGACGCGAAAGCGTCCTTTTTTCATTGTAAAAACAAGCAGTTTGATTGCAAAAAGCGATATAGCGGATAAGCATTCAGCGCAGATGCTGTGCAAGCTCCTCCCAGTGGATGTAATACACCACCAACGCGGCCAGAGTCATCAGCATCATTAGCATGAATGCCACTCGCCAGATAAAACGCCCGCTGCGCGGAGTCAGTTCTTTTTCACACTCACGACATACCGCAAGAAATGCTTTGCGATCTTGCAACTGAAACCCAGCCTCCGCACCAGCTTTGTCCTCCACAGTGGCGACATAACGTAATTTGACAATCACGTCGTGCGGTAAACGTTCTTCACAACTACTGATCAACTGATGTAACCCGTCACCATCAGCATGGTATTGCTGACGCAACAGCTCCTCAAGTTTACGAGTACGTACTACAACCTGTTCAACATCGGACATCAGTAACTCCCTTACTCCATCGATACCGGCAGGACGTGCTGCGGCTGACAATCCCGTTAAGTTATAGATAAGGCGGCCTTACCCGCACTTCCAGCTTCATCTGCATTCCTGATAATAAAATGTGACGCCAGGCGTAAAATACCGTCACATTCCACCATTCAGGGCAGTAACCAACGGGTCTTAGCACTGCGTGATAACAGCCAGCTCAGAGCTAAAGATGCGGCTCCGGCAACCACAACCCACAGCGGGATCACCCAACCCGGATGTCCCTGATGCCAGCCAAATGCCTTCATTGGCCACAAGAAACAGCGGATGGAGCAGATAGATCCCCAGGCTGTGCTGGCTGATAAAGCCCACCACGCGCTGTGCTGCGTCGGAAATCCGGTCAGCATAAGCCCGGCACAGAATAAAGATCATGCTGGCAGCGAGTATGGTATTGAGGGTTTTATACGAGAACCAGCGCCAAATCGTATAAGTCTGATAATGCAGGCTTTCAGAAATCACCGTCGACACCGTCATATACAAGGCCGCAACACCGAGCACTACAGCCCCAAGCACGACATAACGATTGATCGGCAGCTTTTTATACAGCAGGTAACCGAGTGGCAGATAGCCACTGTATAACCAGTACTGGTTACTCCATGCGCCATCGAAACCATACAGGAACAGCACTGAGGTAAACATCCAAACAGCGACCAACGCATAAATGGCCACATCATCGACTCGCTTCACCAGCCACTGCAACAGCGGAATCAGCAGATAAAGCGGGATGAAATAATAGAAGAAACCCAGATGGTAGTAGGTTTCATGCTGCGGGCTGTGCTTTAACACCTCCCAGGCCGTACTGCCATCAAAACCAGTCGCACTCCAGCCCGACAACCAGGCATAGAACAGAGACCAGATCAGAAAAGGAATCAACACTTTACCTAAACGACGCCGTACATAATAACTAAGGTCAAAAGGTCGGGCATCACTCAGCAACAAAGCGCCGGAGATCAAAATAAACACCGGAACAGCCCAGCGAGTCATACCGTTGACACTGATCGCCGTCGCCCACTGTGAAAACGGAATCTCACCCAGTTCAAAGCGATAAGGCGCCAGAACATGAATCGCGATTACCGCCGCTGCGGCCACGCAGCGTAATAAATCGAAAAAAATCACTCGTTTGGTCATACGCAATGCTCTTCATAAATTAAGCCACCACTATAAAACGAATGACCCGCCAATTGTAAGCCTGGTGTTGTTTCTCGGTTAAGTGATGAAAAAAGCGCCCGGTCAATAGCCTGTACCTATTGCAACGATGCACACAACCGGTTGTCCTTTTCGCCCCCAGCCCGGTAATCTTTTTTCATCGGTGTCACAGACATCCCATGCATTTAACCAGATGAGGTAAGCGTTATGACGACAACTCTTATTGGCCTGAATAATACCCAAAGTCAGCAACTGGCGCAGGCACTCAATCACCTGCTGGCCAACTACCAGGTGTTCTACATGAATACCCGCGGTTACCACTGGAATATCAAGGGTAAAGAGTTCTTTGAACTGCACGCTAAATTTGAAGAGATTTACAGCGATCTGCAGGTCAAGATCGATGAACTGGCAGAACGGGTACTGACACTCAGCTCACAGCCGATGCACAGCTTCAGCGACTACCTGGCCGCGAGTGATATTCGCGAACACACCAATGCGACAGATAGTGTCAGCACCATGACTGGTCTGGTCGCAGGCTTTACCAGCCTTATCAGCCAGCAACGCCATGTGTTAGCACTGGCTGCGGAAAACGAAGACGAAGGTACAGCGGCACTGATGAGTGACTATATCCGCGAACAGGAAAAACTACTCTGGATGCTTAACGCCTGGCTGCAGTGATCGCTTTCGATAACGCACCGGCACCACTCACCGCCTCAGGCGGGCGGTGATGTGACGATTAAGGCTGGCCACCCTGCTCAAGCCCAAGACACCCAAAGACGGGTAGCCAGCCGCCTGACCTAAGTTTGCGGCCCGTAAATCAGGCTTCACCTTTACATTTACCTGCACACTGGTACAGCCTGAATAGCTTTAGGATCATGGTAACCCCAAAGCCCGGTTAACGGCTTGTCGCCACCTGCTCAATGTAGGCGCGCTGCTGCGCACTTGAAAAGGCAGCGGGGCGCAGCGCCTGAATGTCACTGATACACTGTGCCAGAGGCCAACCGCAATCGAGCAAGACATGCGCCGCCAGCAGTCCGGTGCGGCCGGAGCCTCCCATACAGTGCAACGCCACTTTATGACCTCGTTTGAGTGCAGCCCGCAGCTGCGCGCTCACCGTCGGCCAATGCTCAGTAAACAGCACGCCGGGTACACTGTTATCTTCAATCGGTAAATGAATCCAGCCCAGCCCTAAACCTTGCGCAGTCTGACCCAGCGATTCGACCTGTTTCGCGGTCATTTCTTCACGGGTTATTGCACTGACGATGACGGTCACCCCATTTTGTTTAAGCTGTTTCAGACTATCTAACAAGGTGACCTGACGGGTGCCCGGACACGGCATCAGCACCAACGCCGCCTTTTCCACCGCCAGTTTCCCAGAACGGATGGGTCATACTCGCCCCTCCGCAAACGGCGCCAATACGCCATATCCCGGCTGTGCGGCCGGGGTCTTCTTCCCTGTTTGCTTCATTGTTGTTCTCCCTAACCTGACCAACGACTTATTATTCCAAACTGATTAACAGCAAGGACGCTCCGCCATATCCTGCAGCCGTTCACTGTCGCGCACATATTGCTGCTGCAGATTGTCGGCCTGCTGCAGACCGTCAATCACTGTCTGTAACCAGGCCGGAACAGCCGGTGACAAACGGTAAAACACCCATTGTCCCTGACGTTCATCGAGCAGAACCCCACTTTGCCGTAACTGAGCCAGATGGCGGGAAATTTTAGGCTGACTTTCCTGCAGCGCATAAGTCAGTTCACAGACACACAAGCGCTGCTCACGCGCGATCAGCAACAGGCAGCGCAGGCGGGTCTCATCGGCCAGCAGTTTAAAAAATTGGTGCGGTAGCATCACTCACCTCAAATACATGCGAATATCCGCATATCCTAAGTATAAAAAAACACGCGTCAATGCGCGTCACCTGCTCATCACAAAAAATTCATTTAATCGAGACGATTGAGAGCATGACTCCATTGCTGTGCTTCACTGTGAGCGGCATTCACTTCATCGAGACTGCACCCAAGCTGACGGCAGCAAGCCTCCACCCCCGGCCAGTCCGCCTGTTCAAAGCACTCCTCCAGATTGAGTAATCCGCCCAGCGGACCACTGCGTTCGGCCAACGCCAGCTTCATGCTGTCGGCCAGCGGTAAAGCGTCGAGCAGCTCAGGTAACCCGGTATCAAACAAAGCATCAAGCAGAGAAAACAGACCAATTAAAAACGCCTGCTCTTTATGCTCACACAATTACCGGCGTGCCGCCATCAACTGGCAAAACTGAGCGCGCTGCAACGCCAGATTGAACAAGGCCTGTGGCTTACTGGCTGAGATGTAAGAAGCCACCGTCAGGGAGACAAATAATTTAAGCCGCTCCTGACCCAGATAAATCAACGCCTGACGAAAAGAGTGGATCGGTGCCGCCAGGCGCAGCGATAAACCATTAACAAAGCGCAGCAATTTATAGGACAAGGCCACATCCTGGGCGATGATGCGCTCCACGCGGGCAAAATCAACGTCGCTGCGGCACACCTCATGGAACAGCTGCATCGCCAGAACCTGCTCCGGGCTGACATAGCGCTGCCTGCTCAACTGCGGCTTGCTGAAAAAGTAGCCCTGAAAAAAGCTGAAACCGGCGCGCCGGGTCTGTTCAAACTGCTCCTGGGTTTCGACCCGTTCAGCGAGAAAGCGGCGCCGCGAGCCTCCCTGCAGCCGCTGCTCGACCATCTGACAGGCTCCCGCCACCCCGAGCGCCATAATATCGAGTTTGACGATATGGATATAAGGCAGAAAACGCTCCCACTCCGGCGCATAGATAAAATCGTCCAGGGCAATGATATACCCGCGGCCGTTGAGTTCACGAATCGCGGCCAGCAACTCATCATCCGGCACACACGTCTCCAGTACCTCAACCACTATCTGCTCCTTGGGCAGAGTTAGCGGCAGCCGTCGCAGCAGACTCTTATGGGGAAAGTTAATAAAGCAGCGGCAGCGGGCACTGGACGGGCTGCTCGCGGTGGAGAGAAAATTTTCCGCGATAAGACGGTAGGTCGCCCGATCCGGGTCAATATGGGTCGGAAACGCGTTATTTTCTCCGTCACGAAACAGCAGTTCAAAGCTCAGAGTCTGGCGTTTACCATTTAAGATCGGCTGCCTGGCAACAAAAGTACTGTTCATCACGGCCTCACCACCCGGCATACGCTTTCTGCTCCGCCCCGGATTGTATAGCCATTGCATTTCCTCCCAACTCGCTTATTCTAACCGCAGTAAAACCCTGTTTCCGCCCACCAACCAGAAGATGTAACTGAGCAAGTGTTATGGCCTCAACCTATACGCAAGAGTCAAACTTTGAGCATGCAATGCACCACCCTGTCGCTGACTTATGGCAAACACGCAATGAAGGTTATTACCGCTCGTTTGATAAAAACCGGCTTTTCTGGTGTTCACTGACTGATCCCGCGCACGATAAAGTTATTGTAGTCGTAAATGGACGCATTGAGTCAGCCTGGAAGTATCAGGAGCTGTTTTATGATCTGTTTCAGCAGGGTTACGACATTTATGCCTATGATCATCGCGGTCAGGGGCTGTCGGACCGCCTGATTGAAGAACGGGAAATGGGCTTTGTCGGCGAGTTTAATGACTATGTGCAGGATTTGTCCGGATTAGTGGAAATGTGGGACCTGAGCCGTTACCGGCAGCGTTTTCTGTTGGGGCACTCCATGGGCGGCGCCGTGGTGACCCGCTATGTCCAGACGCATCCCCATCATGATTTCAGTGCCATGGCACTAAGTGCGCCGATGTTCGGGGTTAGCATGCCGTGGCAACTGCGCCCGGTCGCCATGCCGCTGACCCAGTTCATGACCGCCTTTTACCGTAAGCCGACTTATGCGCCGGGCTACAGCGCCTACTATGCAAAACCTTTTGAAATCAACCCGCTGACCCAAAGTGAAGTGCGCTATCGCTGGTTTCGCGAGCTGTACGAACAAAAACCCGAGCTCAAGCTGGGGGGGCCGAGCACGCGCTGGGTGTGGCAGGGCCTGATGGCCGCCAAACAGTGCATTCAGCTGACACGGCAGATCCGCATCCCGACCTTAGTATTGCAAGCCGAAGCAGACACCATTGTCAGCAATGCAGCGCAGGTGCGTTTTATCACCAAACTGGCGCGCACCAATCCGGCCAGCACCATTGAAGTCATCGCCGGAGCCCGGCATGAAGTGCTGTTTGAACAAGACCAGTATCGTAATCAGGCTCTCGACGCCATGCTGGCTCATTTTGCCAGTGCCGAACAGGCTGACGCCGGCTGAGTGACGCCACAGCGGACAAATAGAGGAAATTTTGTCCGCTGAGTTTTACCCTCTTTTTCCTCTTTCGCATCGCGTAAACTGGACAACCAGAAGCGTGCACCGTCTTCGACCTGTTTCCACTGTGACCAAGAGAGTTATATGACTACTGAACGTAATGTATCCCCGTTTCGCATCGTCGCTTCCGATCTGGATGGCACGCTGCTGGCGCCGAAACCACCAGCTGAGCCCGTTTTCCAAGCAGACCCTGCAGCAGCTTCATCAGCAAGGCTACACGTTCATTTTTGCCACTGGTCGTCACCACATTGATGTCGCCGGAATCCGCGAGATCGCCGGTATCCCGGCCTATATGATTACTTCCAACGGTGCCCGGGTACACGACCAGGACAACCGTGAAATGTACAGCAAAAACGTACCGGAGCACCGGGTGCAGGCGATCATTGACCTGGTGAAAGATCAGCCGGGTCTGTATATTCATCTGTACCGCAACGATGAGTGGCTGCTGAGTCGTGAGAATGAACTGCTGCGTCAGTTTCACGAAGAATCGGGCTTTGCGTCGCAACAGTTTGATGCCGATAACGCTCCAACCGACGGCATCGCCAAAATCTTCTTCACCCATGAAGAGCGCGATCATGACCTGCTGACCCGCTTCGAAACGCTCATCAATCAGCAGTTTGGTGATGAGCTCAATGTGGCCTTTTCGACGCCGTGGTGCCTGGAAGTGATGTCCGCTGGTGTCTCTAAAGGCCATGCACTGCAAGCCGTGGCTGAATCTCTGGGGCTGACGCTGGACCACTGTATCGCATTCGGCGACGGTATGAATGATGCCGAGATGCTGTCCATGGCGGGTAAAGGTCTGGTCATGGGTACGGCGCACGAAAAAGTGTTCCGCGCCCTGCCTGACAATGAAGTGATTGGCAGCCATGCCGATGATGCCGTGGCGCACTACCTGCAGCAGCACCTACTGTAACAAAGGCCGCTGAACCCAAGGCGGTATGACACGCGACCAGTTATTCCGCATCAACAGGCAGCCCGGGCTGCCTGTTGTGCTTTAACGGCGTCACTTAACGGGGCTATTCCTTTTTGCGCAAGGTCTCTTTGGTTAAAATCGCCTGCCATTCAGGCTCACTGACCGGCATCACCGATAAGCGGTTGCCACGCTTAACCAGCGCCAGTTCGCTCAGTTGCGGCAACGCCTTAAGCACTGCCAGCGGGATAAGGCGCTCTGTTTTACGCACAAACTCAATATCCACCATCACCCAGCGCGGGTTATCTGGTGAAGATTTGGGATCAAAACAGTCACTCTCCGGGTCAAATGCAAAATGATCCGGATAAGCTTCACGCACCACTCTGGCTATTCCGGCGACGCCGACATTCTTGCACGATGAATGATAAATCAGCACCAAATCACCGATTTTAACCTCATCACGCAACATATTCCGCGCCTGGTAGTTACGCACACCTTCCCAGCAGGAAACCTTTTGTGTCCGCAGAGTGTCAATAGAAAAGGTGTCTGGTTCTGTTTTGAATAGCCAGTATGCCATAATGAAACCCGTTTAATGTTCTGTCACGAGGAAGATATAACATGAAGGCGCTGAGAATCCCAGCCGCAATCCTGACCGCCGCCCTGCTGCAAGCCTGTGCCGGCACACCTTCCGGGCAACCGGCTGACAAGCCGGCACCACAGGCCAGCGTGACCCGGCCCGACTCTATTCATCCGCAGCGTTTTGTGCTGCGCGGCCAGGTCGTACTGGGCCATCAGGTGCGCTCCTTCACCCCTTGTGGCAGCCAGCAACAACTGTGGCTTGATCTGCCCGAGGAGCGGAGTCAGCAGGCCATGGCGCTCAATCAGTCACCGTATCAGATCATGTATGGTGAAATGATTGGTTACCTGGCACCTCCCAGCCAGACCGGTTACAACGGCGATTACACCGCACGCTTTGTGGTGCAGCAGATAAACCGCCTCAGTGCAGAGAACCCGGATCGCTGCGATTTGGTCACCACCCCGACCCGCGCCTTTGGCACAGAACCTTTCTGGTCGATGAGTTTCAGCAATCAGGGGCTGACCTTCCAGCCTGTCGGCGGTGAAAAACAGACCTTTGCGATTGAAGAGCGTGAGATCAGCGAACAATCTCGTCACTACCAGTTTGACGGTGGTGAGCTCAGTCTGACCCGGGGTACCTGTTCAGATAATATGAGCGATACCCTGTATGGCTGGCAGGCCGAAACTGGAGCTGAACGGCGGCGAGTACCGTGGCTGCGCCACGCTCGGCAACCAGGATGCCACATTGGGCTGGACCGGCACCTACTTTGCCAGCGCAACGCACAGTAACGGATTCAGTGTGACACTCAACCTCAATGGCGACCACAGTGCCACCACGCGCTACCACTACTCCGACGGCAGTGCCGATACGGTTGAAAGCGGCTACTGGCAGCAGTT
This sequence comes from Vibrio sp. CDRSL-10 TSBA, assembly GCA_039696685.1. Lineage (NCBI taxonomy): Bacteria > Pseudomonadati > Pseudomonadota > Gammaproteobacteria > Vibrionales > Vibrionaceae > Vibrio > Vibrio sp. CDRSL-10 TSBA. Next base: position 3,289,816 of record CP155566.1, read on the forward strand.
GAACGACCAGCAGGTCCAGGTCGTGATGACCCGTCACCAGCAGCAGTATCTGTTGTCACAACGAATTTTCACCCGCGAGGGCAACCGTCTCACCGCCACCCATGAACAAGTCGGCACTCTGGTTTATCCGATCAACGATGGCGGCCTGGTGCTGTACTCCGCGGATAACGCTTCACTGCAGTCCGATAAGCACAGCACTGACCACACCACTCAGCTGGTATCCAGTGACCGCTTTGAAGAGGACGTTGATCAGGCCGTAAGACGCTACTTTGCCCTGCATGACACCGCGACCGAAGGCAGTCACTATCGCTGGCTGAAATACGACTTAAACGGTGATGCCAAGCCCGAACTGCTGGTTCAGCTCGACTGGTGCGGCTCCGGCGGTTGTACCCTGCTGGTATTCCAGCACCAACAGCAGGAATGGCGTTTTAACAGCCGTATTACCCTGATTAATACCCCGTTCCAGGTCGCCGACAGCAGTTCTCATGGCTGGCAGGATCTGTTGCTGCCGGTACGCGGTGGCGGCGCTAACGCCGCAGTGCACCGCCTGCAGTACAATGGCATCAGCTATCCGCTCAACCCGAGTTCCGCCAAGCCGGCCAGCAGCAAAGACAGCAGCAGTGTCACCCTGTTTGCTGACGGCTTGTCACCACATCAGTCCGGTGTGGCGTTGTGAGCGGTGCCTGCACCAACTGCGGCCTGCAGCATCAATGTCTCTGCGATCGCATTCCGCAGCTTCGCAGCCAGTTGCAGCTGTCGCTACTGATGCACGAGAATGAGTACCAGCGTGACACCAATACCGGACGTTGGTTGCAAGCCGCCGTTCCCGGCTGTCAGGACTTTGGCTGGAGCCGGGTTGAACCTTCGCCCGGCCTGCAGCAAAGAATCGCTGATCCGAACCTGTATTCAGTACTGGTTTATCCGGATGAACAGAGTCTGAGCCCGCAGCAGGTATTGCATCAGGCGCGCCACGCCGCACAGCAGCCACATTTTATTGTGCTGGACGGAACCTGGCAGGAAGCGAAAAAAATGGTGCGTAAAAGTCCGTGGCTGGATACTCTGCCGCGCATGCAGCTGCTGCCGCAGCACCAGTCGGCTTATCAGCTGCGCCGCAATCAAAGTGACGGACATCTGTGTACACTGGAAGTGGGATGTGAACTGCTGCAACTGCTGGATGAAGCGGACAATGCCACTCAGCTGATGCGTTTTTTCACTGAGTTTATGCAGGTGTTTCAGGCCGATAAAAGCGGCCATCGCTGGTCAGGCAGCGGACATTAATCCAGGGTTTAATCACCGGATGTTTTGCCCCAGGGCCAGCCCTCTTGCGCCCAGGTCAGCAGAAAATGCCGCTCAGGCACCTATTTCAGCCGCTCAGGCGCCCCCAGATAGAACCCCTGCAGAAAGTCAACGCCCATCTCTTCACTGATACGACACACGTCCTGGTTATGGACAAACTCGGCCACGGTTTTGGCATTCAGCACCTGGCACAGCTTAACCAGCTGCTGGGCGATACGACGCTGTTTCACATCCTGGTCGATGTTGCGGATCAGGCTGCCGTCGAGCTTAATCACCTGCGGCTCAAGCTTAACGATTTCATCAATATTGGAATAACCGGAACCGAAATCATCGACAATGATACTGGCGCCCAGGGCACGGAACTGATTGCAGACATCAATCATATGACCGTAATCGGTAATCTGTTCGGTTTCGAGCACTTCCAGCCCTACCCGCTGTGGATTGGGCAGTGATTTGATTGCCTCTTCGAGATGGATAAGGGTGCGTTCACTCATAAAGTCCTGCGGTGACAGGTTAATCGAAAACCCTTCACTGCGCTGGCGCATCAGCTCGAAAGTGCGGCTGATCATCTGCCGGCTGAGACGGTTGTAGAGGTGAGTGCCCTCGATAATCGGTAAAAAGCGCCCCGGTACAATCACTTCACCTTCATCTTCAATCCGCACCAGACACTCATAGGAAGCCAGCTGGTGACTGTGAGCATGGTAAAGTGGCTGCGCATACACCAGCACATTGTCATTCAACACTGCGCGGCTGACACAGGACAGCCAGCCCAGCCGCTCCTGGCGCACTTCATCCTGCGCCCGCAGGCGATTGGCATTACAGAAATGGCGATTGTGTTTGTGCGCATCGCGGCGAGCTTCTATCGCGCGCAGCAGCAGATCATCAGCGGTTTTGTCGGCAAAATCGCGCCGGCTGACCAGCCCACCGCACAGGGATACGGAAACATAATCCACTTCCGGCAGACCGAAAGGTTCGAAGTTGACATGCTCAAGCTGGTCAACAAACTTTGAAAAAGTCAGATGAATAAAGTCGGCATCGGCCGCACTGGCGAATATCGTGGCCCACTCGCCGACCCCGATCGCAAACAGCTCGCTGCGCCCTGGCAGATGCTGCTGCAAATAATGCTGAAAGTGACCGCTCAGATCCTGCAGCAGTTTGTCACCAACCCGGTAACCATACTTCTCGTTGATCTGATTAAAGTTGGTCAGTTTGAGCACCAGCAGATGATCGCCGTCGCTCATACGCAGCAATTTCTCACGCAAGACCACCCGGTTTCGGCAAGCCGGTACGCGGATCCATCCGGTAGCTGGCGGTCATCATGGTCGCCTGACTCTGGATTTTTTGCGATAAGTTGTGGTTAATCTCATCCAAATCGCTGAGCGAATTACGGATCAGACTGAACAGCGGCGCAACCACATCATGATGGCCGAAACTGAACGGTTCAGGCTCGGCCGCGGGCTTAGCCCCTTCCCGCAGCGCGATGTAAGTCAGACTGTGACTCATCGAACGCAGCAGTTCACCATCATGCCACAACTCACCCATGCAGTAACTGCCATGAGTGTCAGCCACCGCCTGCAGTGGTAACAACTCCTGATTATCCTCGATAAAGTCGAGCCGTGAGATACAGTTGTAAACCCAGATTTGCTGCGGCTGGAAACTGCGTAACTGCTGGGCGCCGAGATATACCTGCTCCAGCGTCATGGACGGGTGATCGAAACTAAACCGCACTTCATCCCCAACCGCAAGCGGCTTACTGAACACCAGTCCCGAGTCCTGTTCATAGAGCGGAACGTACACATCCTGCTGCTCAAGATCGCCTTTAATCAACGGAAAATTGTGCAGCATTTCCAGAGGTACTGACTGACCATCACCAAGATAGCGGTTGTAGATCTCCTGGATTGGCTGGTCGTTAAGACGATAGACGGTATTCCCCTGTGCTTCGGTGACGCGGAAATGACGCCCGATCGGGTTCCATTCGATGTAAGCCTGTGTGGTCAGCTCCAGCTGCGAACTGTGCAGCGCCACTGCCACCATACTGTCCTGATAAGTCTGCGTATCGAGTAACACCCAACGCCCGCGTTCGGTTTCACTGGCCGCACCACCAGCGACAGTGAGGCCCGGCGCCAGATGATTAAATGCGCGTACCCGCTCAGAGCGCTGCCCGAGTTCCAGGTAAGCGCCGAAACAGAGAATGGCGCGCGTATCCGCTGCAAGCGCGATGCGCTCCAGCAGTAGTTGCGTATCGCCGGAGGGATTATCGGAATAACGTGTCAGGGCGCAGCTGAGGCGGGTGGAATGGAAATCGGTGAACAGAAGCAAGGTGCCCTGGTGATGAATGTCACCCTGTTCGATCACCTGGCCACTGCTGAAGCCAATCACGGTGGCGTGAGGAAACTTCTGCTTGAGCTGCTGCGCCAGGCGCTCAACCTGGGCCGGGCTCTCGCAGGAAAACAGCTGGATAAGTAATGAACCTTGCGCCGAAAATGAAAAATCAGTCAGTATCTGATCCGGAGACTGATCTAAGGGGATAAAAAGCGAAGCGGTTAACATATCATCCAACTAACTCATCACGAGAACAAAGGTGAGCCAACAAACCCATAACAATAATCGATACTGCTAAATAAGTTAATTACCACACTTACAAAAAACAATGTTTATTCAGATAATTAACTGTTTTAGTTGAGACAAAGCATGGATTTCGACATCCGGTAACAGTTTTGTTTTCGGCGTTACACGCGGGTTGAGACCTTGATCGTTGTACCAACAGGCCTGAAAACCATTAAGACGCGCGCCCTGCACATCCGTTACCGGATGGTCACCGACGTGCAAAATCGCTCCGGCCGGTAAATCCAGACACTCTCGTGCCTGATTAAACATATCCGCATGCGGTTTAGCATATCCGTCAGGACCGGCACGCAGCACTTGTTTAAAATAGTCGCTCAAACCGATTTTTTCCGCATCCACGTTACCATTGGTGATCGCCACCAGCGGCATGCGTGCGGCAAGTTCGCTCAGCACCTGGTGAGTCTCAGCCGGTACATCAACCAGATTGCGCAGCCGCAATACCTCAACCATCGCGGCTTCAGCAGCCTGCTGCGCGGCTGGGCGCTCATAGCCCAGTTCCATCAGCGCAGTGCGGATCTGCACCAAACGCCATAATGACACATCATTTTTCAGCCAGGCATCCTGCTCAACCACTTTACGCTTCACAGCCTGCCACCAGTCGGCGCTGCGTGTTGCCGTGACCGGATGTTCACGCTCTAACCACAAAGTCACCTGCTGCTCCAGATGGCGGATAACCGGACGGTTATCATACAGCGTATCATCGAGGTCAAAAGTCATTGCCTGAATCGGCGACAGTTTGCGGTAAATCAGCATCCGTTACTCCTTGGATTTTTTGTGGGCGCGCGGGTGGGCCTGATCGTATACCTGAGCCAGATGTTGAAAGTCGAGGTGGGTATAGATCTGGGTGGTGGAAATATTTTCGTGGCCGAGCAACTCCTGCACGGCGCGCAGATTATTACTCGATTCGAGCATATGAGTGGCAAACGAGTGGCGCAGTTTATGCGGACTGATATGACTGGCAACCGATTGTTTTTGTCCCCACTCCGCCATCCTTTTTTGCACACTGCGATGGGAAATCCGCACGCCGAGTTTGGAGATAAACAGGGCCGGTTTCCGGGCCTTTGAGCAGCGCACTGCGTACTTTAAGCCACTTGCCAACCCACTCTTTTGCCTGACCGGAAAACGGCGCTTTGCGCTCTTTGTTACCTTTACCAAGCACACGGATTTCACCGCTGCGCAGGCTGATGTCACGCACATCAATCGCCACCAGCTCCGCCAGACGCAAGCCAGCGCCGTACATCAGCTCCATCATGGCCCGATCGCGGATGGACAGCGGGTCATCTTCGTCGACCTCAAGCAACTGCGCCATTTCATCCACATCAAGATTTTTCGGCAACGGACGCTGCTTACGCGGTGCCGATACGCCTTTGGCCGGATTGGCACTCAGCTCGCCACGCAGGATGAGAAAATCGAAAAAACTGCGCAAAGACGAGAGCCGCGTCGCCAGACTGTTGGCTTTCATGCCATCACGCATGCCTTTACTGGCCAGCTGGCGTACCCAGCCGGCATCGACCTGCTGCCAGTGACTGACACCAAGCTGGCACAAATGCTCAGCCATGGCACCCAGTTGCTGTTTGTAATTGCGCTGCGTGTGCAGACTGAGGCCTTTTTCACTGCGCAAATATTCGTAAAATCGTTCCAGCGGCCTGTTCAGACTATCAGGCAGTGGGGTGACTGATTCGCTCATTCTCGTTCACCTGCCAGGGTAAAATTTCGATCAGATGGGACAGCACCAGCGCCAGATGACGCAGGAACAAGGTATCCATACATGGCTGGAAATGGCCGCCATCTTCGCTGGCAAACGCCAGTACACCCTGTGCGCTGCGCTGCACCAAAGGTAACACGACATATGAGCCCATCTCGGGCGCGGAAGTGTCTTCACCAAACAGCAGCTGGCGGTCAGCCTGACGCAAGCGGCCCAGATAGGCACTTTTACCGTTGAAATGGTTGGTAGAGAAACGCTGCCACTGCTCTTTCGCTAAAGTATAGCGCGGATGAGGGTGATCCAGCAGGCGGACATAGGCTTTCAGCCCCAGCAGCTGGGCTTTGGTTTCTATTGCCCGGCATACCGCATGCAGGTGAGAACATTGCAGAATCTGCTCCTGCAGGTCCATAAATTCATGAAATGTGCGATCATTATTCGCAGCCAGCGACATCAGAGTGGTGATCTCCTCCTCCAGCTCTTCAATCCGCTGGCGCTGACGCGCCAGCTGGACGTGAACCAGAGACACTGACCCGAGCTGCTGATGCGGCAGGGCCATTTGATCAACCAGCTCAGGACGCTGCTGGAAAAAATCGGGGTGGTCTTTCAGATACTCAGCAACGACTTCAGCCGTCAGTGCATCGGCTTGCAGTTGTGACAAAACAAATCCTCGTTAGCAAGACAGCTGGCCGTCAAAAACATGCGTTGCAGGGCCGGTCATAAACAGCGGTTTACCCGGTCCTTTCCAGCTGATCACCAGAGAGCCGCCCGGTAAACTGACCGTGACGGTTTCATCCAGTAAGCCCTGAACAATACCGACCGCAACCGCGCCACAAGCGCCGCTGCCACAGGCCTGGGTTTCCCCGGCACCACGTTCATAGACACGCAGGTTGACCGCATTACGGTTTACGACCTGCATAAAGCCGGCATTAACCCGCTCAGGGAAACGCTCATGCGACTCCAGCAACGGACCCAGGGTTTCCACATTCGCGGTTTTGACATCGTCGACCACGGTCACCACGTGCGGGTTACCCATGCTGACTGCCCCACAGAACAGAGTCTGCTCACCAACGCGCATGATGTAGGTCTTTTCGGTCTGCTTGGCGCGGAACGGAATCTTATTCGGTTCGAACTCCGGCACTCCCATGTTAACGGTGATCTGATCATCGTCTTCGACATTGAGCACCATTTTGCCTTTCTTGGTGCTGACGCTGATGCTGTACTTGTTGGTCAGCCCTTTCATGCGCACGAAACGGGCAAAGCAACGCGCACCATTACCACACTGTTCGACTTCGCTGCCATCGGCATTGAAAATTCGATAGTGAAAATCCGTTTCCGGATCATAAGGTGCTTCAACCACCAACAGCTGGTCAAAACCCACCCCGGTATGACGATCCGCCAGACGGCGGATCAGGTCAGGGGAGAAGAAAACGTTCTGGGTAATGCAGTCCACGACCATAAAGTCATTACCCAAACCGTGCATTTTAGAAAAATGGAAATGCATAATGCGTCACTTTACTCCGGCAGAAGACTCTCAAGTGCCCACAGACTAGACAGCTCTTCACGCTGGCGCACTAAATGGGTTTTATCACCATCCACCATCACTTCAGCCGCACGCGTACGGGTGTTGTAGTTAGACGACATCACAAAACCATACGCACCGGCAGAAACGTACTGCCAGCAGATCACCCTGCTCGAGGACCAGCGCACGATCTTTACCCAGGAAGTCACCGGTTTCGCACACAGGACCCACCAGGTCATAAGTCAGCGCAGAGCCTTCACGCGGTGCAACCGGCACGATATCCTGCCACGCCTGGTACAGCGCCGGACGCATCAGATCGTTCATGGCCGCATCGATGATAGCGAAGTTTTTGTGCTCAGTATGCTTGAGGAATTCCACGCGGGTCAGCAGCACACCGGCGTTGGCCGCAATCGCCCGGCCCGGTTCAAAAATCAGTTCCAGATCCTGATGATTTTGCAGACGTGCCAGCAGAGCTTTAGCGTATTCCGATGGCTGAGGTGGCAGTTCGTTACGGTACACGACGCCAAGACCACCGCCGACATCCAGGTGTTTAATATGGATACCTTCCGCTTTCAGGCTGTCGATCAGCGCCAGCAGGCGATCCGTCGCATCAATAAACGGGTCGATTTCAGTCAGCTGTGAACCGATATGGCAGTCAATGCCGTGCACACTGATGTTATCCATACCCTGAGCAAGACGGTACACGTCCGCAGCGCGATCAAAAGTGATACCAAATTTGTTATCACGCAGACCGGTAGAGATGTAAGGGTGAGTTTTGGCATCCACGTCCGGGTTAATACGCAGTGACACCGGCGCTTTTACGCCCAGTTCAGCGGCAACCGCGTTCAGACGAACCAGTTCCGGCTCCGACTCAACGTTAAAGCACTTAATGTTAAGCTCCAGCGCACGCTTCATTTCTGCCGCGGTTTTACCCACGCCGGAAAAAACCACTTTAGCCGGATCGCCACCTGCTGCAACCACGCGTTCCAGTTCACCGCCGGATACGATATCAAAGCCTGAACCAAGACGAGCCAGAGTGTTGAGCACCCCAAGGTTCGAGTTGGCTTTCACTGCGTAGCAGACCAGATGCGGATGATCGCCGACCGACTTGTCAAAGGCGTGCCAGTGACGCTCCAGAGTCGCGCGAGAATACACATACAGAGGTGTACCGTAGTTCTCAGCCAATTGAGACAGTGAAACGTTTTCCGCCCAAAGTTGGCCATCATCCTGATAATTGAAGTAATCCAAAATACTTTCCCTTAATATAATTGTTTGAATTTACTGACTTTGTTCGCTCTTTTGAGCATCATCAGGCATGTACAGCGGGCCTGTTTGACCGCAGCCTGCCAGCGTCATAACGGACAACAAAAACAGTGCGGTGATGGACTTTTTCATTTTGCATATCGTGCTTATTGAATCAATGCCCCCTATAATCGCACCACAATCAGGAAAAGCAATAGGATAGACAGGATGAACGAGACTGAATTTCATCAACTGGTGGACAGCCAGATGCAAATCATTGAAGAAGCCATTGATGATTCCGGCGCGGACATCGACTACGAGACCAGTGGCAACGTGATGACACTGGAATTTGAAGACCGCAGCCAAATCATCATCAACCGTCAGGAAACCGATGAAAGAAATCTGGCTGGCCTCAAAATCCGGCGGTTTTCATTTTCAGTGGCACGATGAACAGTGGATCTGCTCCAAAACCGGCACTGAATTTTTCACCATGGTCAAACAAGAGTGTGAAAAACACGCCGGCGAAAGTATCGACTGGGAATAAAACGCAAAAAGAGCACCTGAGGTGCTCTTTTTTTATCGCTCATTTTCCGCGCTGCGTTCAGACATTGACCGCTTTGGAAGGTCTGGAATAGACCGCCGAATCGTTGCGGTACGGAGCCACGTAACTGGCACCCTCTTCCGGATGCACTATCTGATAATACTGCGGCAGGTTGAAGTTAATCAGTTTCGCGGCCAGTTGGTTATCATCCCGCACCGAGGTATAGAAGCTGTTCACACTGGCAATCATGTCATCTTTCTCGCCGCTGAACTGGTGGTATATCTCCACCCGGTTGGTTTCATCCAGCACATAGATGTTGAAGCCTTTTTCAGTGTCTTCAAAGAAGAACTGCACCAGACCCTCACTGGCAAAACCGTCAACCACATCCGGCAACTGATAATCCTGATCTCGATCCAGCATCAGCAGCGGTGAACCTTTGAGCTTATTGGTGGAAATACTGCGGTAGAAATCGACCGAGTTTTCCAGACGTTGCACCGACACGCCGCGCCGTTCAAAGAACAAGCCGTACATCTGAGCCCCGATACGCAGCGCTTTGAAGCGGCGGCGTTTTTCCTGCTCGACCGGTTTGAGACGCAGATCGATGCACTCCGCCAACAGCTGATAAACCAGATTACGCATTACACCACGCAGGTTCTTGCTGTAACAGAACACATCGACCGACTCCGGCGGCAAGGCATCCTGGTGCATTTTGCCGAGCACAGTTTTCAGTGCATCCAGCATCGCGGTCTCGCCTTTAAAATGCAGGGTACGCACTTCCTGCCACGAGTTACGGTAGACCAGATCAACACTGCCCACCAGGCACTGCTGCTCGCGGCCAAAACTGAAGATGTCGGCGTTTTTCAAATCCACTTTGAGCGACTTGCCGCTCAGCTCCACTGTCGGGTCATTCTCGAAGTTAATGAACATCGCCAGCTGGCTGATTTCACACGGACTCGCCAGCGCTGCCATAGTCGGACGGCGTTTGTGCAGCGAGAAGGTGTTACGCAAGTCACTCATCATCTGATAGAACTTGTCGATATCGAGATGCGCTTCACGCACCACAGAGTGCAAACGGGTCGACTCCGTGATCAGGCCGTTGAAAAACGCCCACGCGACCAGCTTGCTGAGATATTCATTGTGCTCCAGGTAAGGCTGACCAATGATTTGATGCGCCACCAGCGGCTGTTTATACAGATACCAGCCCGCCTTGTTGGTCCGGCCCGGGCAGACTTCGATAAAGGTCAGGTCCGGCTCATGTAAGTCCGGTGAAATCTGCGGGTTGAGCAAGGTCACTTTACCCGGCAACACCTCAAAGGCAGCATACAGCTTACGCGCCAGAATCGAGATGTCCTGCGGACTGATCGCCGAGGTAATATCATTGCGCCGTGCAAACTGAATCAGGTTACGGTAGCTGACCATCAGTGCATCCAGCAACGCGTGGTGCACCCCTTTAACCTGTTCCACTTTCCAGTTACGGCGATTATCGAGCTCTTCGATCGTCGCTTTATCCCAGTGCCAGTGCTGCACCATCTCGGTCAGCGCTTCACGGCGCCAGGCTACCGAACCGACACCCGGTTCACGGGACAGCTTTTCGTGGGTTTTAAGATAGAAACAGCGCCGCACTAAATCGAGACGGGCATGATCACCGATCCGCTCCAGGTAACAGGTCACCTTGGCCAGCATCAGATAATAGGCATCCATACTGTACAGGTCCGGTTCATGGGCGAAGAAACGGCGCTTGGTATCAATACTGAGCAGTTGGGTATGCGGGTACTCCCACGAATACGCCTCAAGCAACGTCGCTTTCAGCACCGATTTATACGGCGAATCGATACTCTTATACAGCTGCCATAAATTGGCACCAAAGTACTCTTCGGCCGGAATCCGGTTAAGGCGGCCAAAGTCAATCCATTCGCTGCAATCGATATAATCGTTGCTGCACAGCTGCTTAACGTATTCGTCGTAGCACTCTTCCATTTCCGGTGGCACGATTTGCCACAACAGGCGTTTACCGGCCAGACGTACCGCCGAGCGGTAGAATTCATCCAGCAGCAGTAAGTGCTGGGACGAACCGCAGTTTTCGCCGGTCATCTCATCGGACTGATTATGACGGAAGCGTTCCTCATCCATGATAAAGAAGTTGGCTTCCACACCCTGACTTTTCGCCCAGTCGGTGATCAGTAAACATTTATTGCTCAGGCAGTCACGTGCGTCGCAATCCATGTCCGCTTCCACACACACCCAGATATCGAGATCGCTCGAGGTACTCTGACCGATCGATGAAGTACTGCCCATTGTATAGAGACCTAAAATCTCAGGTTGGGCGGCACTGAGCAGCGGCAGGCCAAGGGTCAGTTCGGTATCGTCAACAAACTGTTGCTGAATGTCATTCAGGGAAAACTGGTGAATACCGTACGGTACCTGGTCAGCGTAATAGCCGGGGATCAGAGGATGGTTGTAGTGCAGCAGGGCCGGGATCAGATGAAAAACACGCTGACCTTGTAAATCCATAAGCGCCAGCGCCCGCTCAGTGCGTTGCCGGTTCAGCTTATCTAATCTCTGTAATAAGGTCTTGGTGTAAGCCTGCAAGGTCAGTTCCCTTGATTGAAACATAAATGCACAATTTGACTGCGTTTTGCGCAAAACAGCCAACAAAACGTGATCAATTTAACACTTTAATTTGTGTTGGTAAAGCGTCTGCTCTGCGGTTAACACTAAAGTCGTATTAATCACGATACGCCAAATTCAGAGTCGGCATAGTGTCCACGCTAAGCAGCACTTTTTAATAATAGCTCAGTTTATAAACGAGAGCCTAATCACACAATTTTGTACTGCTGTTACAGCGGCGCGCAGCAAAACGGCCGGGCGGTGATCTTGTAGTGAGAAATTTCTGTCCGAAATGGTAGGATGAAGCCATTGTTGACTGTCAAACGGGAATATCATGACCTCTACCACCCCAATCCGAATCGCGACGCGCCAGAGTCCACTCGCCCTGTGGCAAGCCCATTACGTCAAAGATGCACTGCAGGCGGCCCACCCCGGTCTGGAAGTGGAACTGGTCACCATGGTGACCCGCGGCGACATTATTCTGGATACCCCACTGGCCAAAGTCGGGGGGAAAGGGTTGTTCGTTAAAGAGCTGGAAGTGGCCATGCTGGAAGGACGTGCCGATCTCGCCGTGCACTCAATGAAAGATGTTCCGGTCGACTTCCCCGAAGGCCTCGGCCTGGTCACCATTTGTGAACGTGAAGACCCGCGTGATGCCTTCGTGTCAAACCAATACACGTCACTTGATGAGCTGCCACAAGGCGCTGTGGTCGGTACCTGCAGCCTGCGCCGCCAGTGTCAGCTCAAAGAAGCGCGGCCGGATCTGGTGATCAAAGAGCTGCGCGGCAATGTCGGCACCCGCCTTGGCAAACTCGATGCCGGTGAATATGACGCGATTATTCTCGCCGCAGCCGGTCTGAAACGTCTCAAACTGGAACAGCGTATCCGCAGCCTGATTGAGCCGGAACAATCCCTGCCGGCAGTCGGCCAGGGCGCGGTCGGTATCGAATGTCGTCTCGACGATGAACGCCTGCGTAACCTGCTGGCACCACTCAGTCACGCCGACACAACTGACCGTGTATTGTGTGAGCGCGCCATGAACCTGACCCTGGAAGGCGGCTGTCAGGTGCCAATCGGCAGCTATGCTCTGCTTGACGGCGATAACCTGTGGCTGCGTGCCCTGGTCGGTGAACCGGATGGCTCACTGATTGTGCGCGGTGAAATCCGCGGTCCGCGTCAGGATGCAGAAACGCCTCGGGGTCGAGCTCGCCAACCAGCTGCTTGACGACGGCGCGCGCGATATTCTGACCAAGCTGTACGCCGAGCACGAGTAACGCGATGGCGGTACTGGTGACACGCCCGGACATCCAGGGCAAGGAGCTGTGTCAGCAACTGATCGCGATCGGTATCCCTGCCCTGCACCAGCCCCTGATCGGGATCGAAGCCGGTGCCGATTTACCTCAACTGCCACAGGCCCTGCAGCACTGTGATTACGTGCTGGCCGTCAGCCAGCACGCGGTGTTACTGAGCCAGCAATTTCTCCGCGCTCAGCAGCTGAAATGGCCCGCCTCCCCCCGATACCTTGCCGTTGGTCAAAAAACTGCACAGCTTTTAAGCAAAGTCTGTGAGCAACCAGTACACTACCCGGACATCAGCGACAGCGAACATCTGCTCGCCCTGCCGGAATTGCATCATGTACAAGGTCAACGGATCGAAATTCTGCGCGGCAACGGTGGCCGGGAATTGATTTACGACACTCTGTGTGCTCGTGGCGCCATGGTACGTTACCGTGAAGTGTATCAGCGTGTAGACTTGCCGTTCAGCGCGCCAACCAGTGTGGCTCGCTGGCAACAGGCGCAGGTTGACACGCTGGTCATCACCAGCAGTCATCAGCTGATGTTTTTTGTTTCGCAACTGACCGGGGCAGACCTGAACTGGGCCCTGAGTCTGAAATTACTGGTTCCCAGTGACCGAATCGCCCACGACGCCCAGCGCCTGGGATTCAGCCATGTCGTGACCACAGGAAGTGCGGCGAACCAAGATTTAGTGGCGGCTCTCCAGCCTTAACACACAGGACTCTTAGCAATGACAAGTAAAAAAGATAATCCACAGCAGGAACCTGAACAGTCATCCGTACCTGCTGCTGATTCCAGCGTGCAAACCTCAGCCCGGGACGCAAACGACGCCAGCACAGCCAACGCTGGCAGCGAAACTGCCGCGGCAAAGCCGGCGGACAGCGAGGCAAGCGTGACCGAGAAACAGGCCAAACGCGGTGTCAAACTGGGCACGATTGCGATTGTACTGGCGATTCTTTTTGGTGGCGGCCTGACCCTGCACAGCCAGCAGCAACAGGCGCAGTACCAGGCGCAAATTAAAGCGCTGCAAACCGAACTGACCCAGACCCGCGCCAGCATCGATCAGAAGCTGGCCGATGCGAAGCAGCAAGCTGTCGAGCACGCCAACCAAGTCACCCACCGCGCGGAAGTGGTGCTGACCCAGCAGCAGAAAACCATCGAAAGCCTGCAGGTGGCCGTCGCCGACATGAAAGGCCGTCGTCCCAATGACTGGCTGCTGGCCGAAGCCGACTATCTGGTCAAACTGGCCGGAAGGAAACTGTTCCTTGAACACGATGTGGAAAGCGCCACTCAGCTGATGGAAAGTGCCGACCAGCGTATCGCGGCCCTTAACGATCCGAGTCTGACCCCGCTGCGTAAAGCGATGGCAAACGACATCACCAAATTAAAAACCATTCCGCTGCTTGACCGTGACGGTCTGGTGCTGCGCCTGATCAGTCTGCAACAGCAGGTTGACCATCTGCCGCTCGCCAACGCGATTCTGCCGCAAGCGGCACAGCAAGAGCAGCAAACCGTCTCAGAAGACATCAACAACTGGCAGCAGAACCTGATGACATCGCTGAAAGATTTCGCCGATAACTTCATCACTTTCCGCACCCGCGATGGCAATGTGGTGCCCCTGCTGTCACCGGAGCAACACTTTTACCTCCAGGAGAATCTGAAAGCCAAGCTCGAGACCGCCATCAAAGCGGTATACGCAGAAAACCAGGAGATGTACACCACCGCTCTGTCCACCGCTGCCCAGTGGTCCGGCTCATTCTTTAACCTTGATGACAGCCAGGTGACGGCGTTCAGTGGCACGCTTGAGCAACTGGGCAAGCAGAAGGTCCAGGTCGAATATCCGGTTAAACTGGAAACGCAGAAACAACTCAGTGACGTGATCAGTGAACGTCTGCGCCGCTCCATCAGCTCGATGACGACGGAGGAGAAATAATGGTCAGATTACTGTTTCTGTTCATTGTACTCGGCGCCGGCCTGTTTGCCGGCACCCAGTATGCCGGTCAGCAGGGTTACGTGCTGATTTCAGTGGCTGAACACACGATCGAAATGAGCGTCACCACCCTGGTTATCTTTGTGATTGCCGCTCTGGCCGGTCTGTTTGCTCTGGAGTATGTGGTCAAGAAGCTGATTTACGCCAGCTCATCGACCTGGAACTGGTTCAGTGTGCGCAAGATGAAGCGCTCCCGTCGTTATACCAACGAAGCCATCATCAAGCTGCTGGAAGGCGACTGGAAACAGGCCGAGAAAAAGGTCACCCGCTGGGCCAACCATCATGACATGCCTCTGCTGTGCTACCTGGTGGCCTCCGAGGCCGCAAACGGCATGGGTGATCGCAGCAAACGTGACCACTATCTGGAGCTGGCCGCTCAACAGGACAATGCCACTCTGGCGGTCGAGCTGACCCGCGCCAAGCAACAGATCAGTGACGGTGAATTGCAGGCGGCACAAAGCACGCTGAGTGCGCTGCAAAAACAATATCCGGATAATACAGTGCTGCTCAACCTGCTCAAGCAGACCTATCTGCAGCGTAAGGAGTGGCAAGCGCTGCTTGATCTGCTGCCGAAACTGGTCAAGACCAAACATGTCAACCAGCAGGAAGCTGATGCGCTGACCACCACCGCTCAGCAGGGATTACTGGAAAGCATTGCCAGCCAGCAAGGCAGCGAAGGGCTGATCAGCCACTGGAACGGACTCAGCCGCAAACAGCAGGCAGAGCCGCAACTGGTGCTGGCGTTTATTCAGCAGCTGATTAAGCGCAAAGCAGACCATGAAGCCTTCACCCTGATTAAGGAAAACCTGCATAAGCACCGCTCAGCGGAGCTGTACAGCCTGCTGGCAGAAACTCAACCTCGCGGACCGCCATCCGGCGATTATTCTGCTGCAAGAAGCCTTGCAGCGTGACGGTAACAATGCCGAAGCGCACAGCGCACTTGGCCAGCTCTATCTGCGTGAGCAACAGTGGCAACTGGCGCAGCAGCATCTGGAAACGGCGCTGTCACAACGCTCAAGTATTTCCGATTACGCTTATCTGGCCGATGCCCTGGAAAAACAGCATCTGACCAAGGCGGCGCATGAAGTGACCCGCAAAGCGCTGACGCTGCTTGAATCGGCCTGATTAGCCGCCAGGTGGCAACCCGCCCGCGCGACAGTACAAACAAAAAACCAGCGTATCAACGCTGGTTTTTTTATCGGCTTGCGCTTTTAGCGCACCACACTTTGAGCATGGTGAAGTCGTTAAATCACACGCGAGAACTGCTGCTGACGAGCGCGGCTGCGCAGGTATTTATCAAAGCACATACAGATATTGCGAATCAGTAAGCGGCCACGCGGTGTCACCTCAATAAAACGCTCATCAACACGGACCAGCTCATCATCAATAAAAGTTTGCAGCAGAGCCAGATCTTCACGGAAATAATCGCCAAAGCGCACCTTAAAGCCTCGCTCAATCGCCTGCTTATCCAGGCTGAAATTACAGATCAGCTGCTTAATTACTTCACGGCGCAGTAAGTCGTCACTATCCAGTGCCACCCCTTTCCACAGCGCATGACGCATGTCATTGACCTGCTCATAGTATGTTTTCAGCTCTTTCTGGTTCTGAGCATAAGCATCGCCAATCATCGAGATCGCCGAGACGCCAAAACCAACCAGGTCACATTCGCCCTGCGTGGTATAACCCTGGAAATTACGATGCAGTACGCCGTTGCGCTGTGCGACCGCCAGTTCGTCATCCGGCAGCGCAAAGTGGTCCATACCGATGAACTGATAACCGGCGTCGGTCAACGTATTGATGGTGTACTGCAGAATCGCCATCTTCTCTTCTGCCGACGGCAAATCCGCGTCTTTAATCTTACGCTGCGCGGCGAACAGTTGCGGCATATGGGCGTAGTTAAACACCGACAAACGGCCCGGCTGCATCGCCAGCACCTGCTCCAGCGTGGCACTGAAGCTGGCCAGGGTCTGCTTAGGCAAACCGTAAATCAAATCCAGATTGGTGGAGCGGAAACCGAGCTGTTTGGCACGCGCCACCAGATCAACAATAAACTGCTCATCCTGCTCGCGGTTGACCAGCTTCTGCACTTCTTTATTGAAATCCTGCACCCCGATGCTGACCCGGTTGAAGCCTTCCTCACGCAGATGGTCGAGGACATCCAGCTCAATTTCACGCGGGTCAATCTCAATGCTGATTTCCGCATCCGCTGTAAAATCAAACTCTTCGCGCAGCAGAGTCATCAGCCGGCTGATCTGTTTTTTGCTCAGGAAAGTAGGCGTGCCGCCACCGAAATGGAGCTGAGTGACGTGACGGCCACCGAGCAGCGAAGCACGCTGGCGGATTTCATGCTCAAGCACGTCCAGGTACTCGTCCGCTTTATGAGCATGACGGGTAATCACCTTGTTACAGCCGCAGTAGTAACAAAGCTTATGACAAAACGGAATATGGACATAAAGCGACAACGGGCGGTCCGGATACTGGGTACACGCCATGTCGTAGTCAGCAATAGTAAACGCTTCATGAAACTCGACCGCGGTCGGGTATGAGGTGTAGCGCGGCCCTGAATAGTTGTACTTATCTAAACTGGCTTGATCCCAAACGATCTGCTGGCTGGGTGCGACATGCGACGACATATAGTGACTCTTTCCGTTTTCTGCTGTGACGAGCTATTTTGCCACACGACAGCAGAGTGCAGCGTGGCAAACGTAGAATTTGTGAACAAAATATTCGAAACTGCTAGCATGATCACTCACTCTTTCGAGTGAGTATCATTTATACCATCTGAATCGCGATTTGATTATTCAGCGGCTGAACACGTTTTTGCAGTGCCTTCAGCTCTTCAACAATGGCATCGTTGAGACGGGTTTCGGCTTTCTGGCGAATCAGGTTGTGCTGCATGCGCTCCTTCTTCACCATCTGCTGGCGGGCTTCACCACGCGGCATATCTTTTACCGTATGGTACAGCTCAGCGATCGCCGGAAATTCGCGGTCGAAGTCGACCCGGTTGTCACCCTGGACATAATCCATAATGCAATACACCCGGATACTTATTTCCGACAGATCACACTGACCCTGAATCCCTGCCATACAGAGAATATTGACGTTATCGAAAATATTCGCGTTGCGCTTTTCGATCGCCAGAGCCTGGTGCTGCTGCTGCAACTCCTTTTGCTTTTTCAGTTGCAACAAAAGGTAACCCGCGTAGGCCGCAAGGCCCAGAATAATCACAGCGCCAGCTATCGCTAGTAGGGTTACGTTCATGGTGCCACCTTAGTCTTTGTAATCATCCAGATCGAGATTTTCGAACTGCGACAGCAGATCGTCGTCCGTTTTGGCCTTCGCTTTAGTCTTGGCTTTCGCGGCAGGCTCAACAGGCTGTTCTTCTTCCAGCTCTTCGCTGTCATCAAACAGACCGAGCTGCTTCATCAGGATTTCAATCCGATCCAGCTTCTCGTCCACGTATTTCTGCAGACCGGCACCCAGCTTCTCGCCGTTGTCGATACGGTCCAGCAATACGTTCAGTTGCGCATCGTTTTCCAGCATCGCCAGTTTCCTGCTCGGCAGAGGCGCGACGCTCCTGCTTGTTCAGTTTCTTCGGCGCTTCGGCAATCAGCGGAATTTTTTTCTTGCTGCCCAGACGCGGATCGTTCTGCTGCGCCGCTTTACGCTGCGCTGCCTGCGAACCTTCTGAATGGCGGCTGCCGGTTTTCAGGCCTTTACGCTTTTTGAGCTTTTTACGCAGACGACCTTCCAGTTCACCAGAGGTACGGTTATGTTTACGAGCAAAAACCAGATCGCCATTGATACCGGTTTTGCTGATTGATTCTTTTTGTCGAGTCATTACTGGGGTTTCCTCAGTAAAATTACATCATTGCCTATAAATTCAAGTTCGAGCTGATCCCGCTCTGCCAGAAATTCAAACGTGTGGCGGCTAAAAAAGATCACATGGGTCAGATCATTTTTATAGTGCCATGTCGCGAATGCGTCCACATTTTTGACCATCTTGGTCATCAGACCAATCCAGCCACCTGGCTTAACTAAATTTAACCATTGCTGCCAAATCTGGGCCGGATCGTGCAGATGCTCGATCACTTCAGTGGCAGTCATAAAATCATAGGTGGTCTCCAGCACCTGGCGTTCCGGATGATAAAACACATCATACAGCGCCACCTGATGGCCGGCTTCTTCCAGCATCAGAGACAGCGTCGGTCCGGGACCACAACCAAAATCTAACCCCTTAGATTGAGGCGCCAGCCTGGCCAGTATCGGATCACAGACACGGGATAAAAAGCGACGATAACCAGCATCAGCCGGGTCATTTTCATGTAAATCGTAAAAGGCTTTTTCACGCTCGGCGTCCAGGCGGTGCTCAGGATTCACAAACACCAGCTGACACGGCTGGCACTGCAGGTACGCACGGTGCTGGTCTTCATAGTAAGCGTGTGTGTCGTTACTGTGACATAAAGGGCATGGGTGCATACGGACATCCTTCAAACGGGGGATGCGAAACATACCAGAAACTGGCTGTAGAGTGGAGAGTGATCGTACAAAATCGCGGCAATTTTGTAAAAAAAGCCAGCGCAAATAAAAAAAGCGACAGGTTTCCCTATCGCTTTCCAAATCGTCACCTGAAGTGACTAAATCGGGTCGCACCAGCTGGTGCACCAAATGTCCGTTTGTTTTTCGGGCTTTCCGTGCCAAAAAGTGTGGTTTGTCATCATCCTGATGAGTTATGGCAATCCCTGGTTACTTCCTGTATCCGGGCGCTTCCTGCGCCTGATTCCTTGTCACTGTCTTTACCTTAAGACCAGTTAACCATCCTTGTTGCGCTTCACTCCTGTAAAGCGTTTCCCTGTCCTTTTGCCGGCATTCCTCGCCAGCTCCGTGGAGACCTGCCTGGTTTGAATTCCCTGTTCAGCCTCATGCCGATGACTCTACTTTACCCGCTTCGCACTCCGGCACAATGTGCGCCAGCGCAAACTTTGCTAACTTCACTCGGCTGTAAAAATTATCATCTTTTAAATCAGACAATTAACCTAAAACCCATCCCGATAAAAATGACAACTATAGCCAATGTCTTACACACGGCATGGCAAACTCAACCTATCCCGGAATCAGCATCCAAACCAGGCCAACCTGCCCGACAGAAACAGCACCTGTTCGTCTCAAACCGATCCCGCCTTAAACGAAATAACCCCGCCAGGCGGGGTTATTTCAACAGCAATGCTCGAACAGGTGTAGGACAAAAAGGTTAGTGCAGGCCGCCGACATATTTGGACAGGGTTTCGATATCAGCATCGGTCAGTTTCTTCGCTACATCACGCATCATAGCGTTCATGTCGTTACCGCGCTGATCATCACGGAATTTTTGCAGCTGGGCTTTGACGTAATCCGCATGCTGCCCCGAAATTTTCGGGAAACCGGACAGTTCGGTGCCGTTACCACGCGGGCCGTGACAGGCAATACATGCCGTCAGTCCGCGAGACACGTCACCGGCGGTATACAGTACTTTGCCCTGCGCTACCACGTCTTCCGGAGTAGAGTTTCGGTGACGTCGGCAACGACGCATAATAAGCAGCCAGATCGGTCATATCTTCTTCGCTCAATGGCATCGCCATCGCGCTCATCACCGGATCATAACGGCCTTGTGCACCACCGCTCGACATACCAAGTTTGAGATCTTTCAGCTGCTTCTCAATATACTTAGCGTGTTGACCGGCCAGTTTAGGGTAAGTGGTAATTTGACTGTTGCCATCTGCACCATGGCAGGCAACACACGTTTGGGATTTTGCTTTACCAGCTTCAATGCTGCCTTGGGCCCATGCAGAGCAGCTGGCTAAAAGACTTAAGATTAGCGCTAATTTCTTCATGACATTCCATTTATAATTATCAAGCTTCCAGTACCAGAAGGTACCACTCATGGTACAATAAGCGACCTTATGCCGAGCACGGTTATATTACACAATTTCACCAAAAAGTAATCAATCGACAACTCAAAGTCGAGATGGAGTTAACAGTGAGCGTAAAAATTCATTATCAAAACACGCATTTCATCACCAGTGCGCCAGACATTCGCCATCTTCCCGCTGATGAAGGTATC
Organism: Vibrio sp. CDRSL-10 TSBA; assembly: GCA_039696685.1. NCBI lineage: Bacteria > Pseudomonadati > Pseudomonadota > Gammaproteobacteria > Vibrionales > Vibrionaceae > Vibrio > Vibrio sp. CDRSL-10 TSBA. The sequence continues at coordinate 3,310,736 of CP155566.1, forward strand.
GAAATTGCGTTTGCAGGACGCTCAAACGCTGGAAAATCCAGTTCTCTCAATAAGTTAACTAACCAAAAAAACTTAGCGAAGACCAGTAAAACTCCCGGCCGTACTCAGCTGATCAACCTGTTTAAGGTGACCGAAGGCTGTCATATTGTCGATCTGCCTGGCTACGGATTTGCCCAGGTCCCGCTGGAAATGAAGAAAAAGTGGCAACAGTCACTGGGGGAATATCTGCAAAAGCGTACCTGCCTGAAAGGTCTGGTGGTGCTGATGGATATTCGCCATCCGATGAAAGATCTCGATCAGCAGCTGATTGTCTGGGCAGTGGAATGCAACATTCCGGTCCAGGTACTGCTGACCAAAGCCGATAAACTGAAAAGCGGTGCGCGTAAAGCTCAGTTACTGAAGGTGCGTCAGGATGCGCTGGAGCTGGGCGGCGATGTCAAAGTGGATGCGTTTTCGTCCCACAATGGTATCGGTGTCGATGTATTACGTCACAAACTCGATAGCTGGTTTGCGCCGATGCTGGAACAGCTGGCAGCCGAGGAAGCCGCAGCCGAGCAGTTTGATGACCCACAGCAGTAAACACTAACCAGCTGCGATTTACGCCCACTTATTATTTGATTGCCCTACAACCGCAGGGCTTTTTTTCGCCCGTCAATCACTGCGTGGCAGCCTTTGCACAGGACACAAATAAAAATCCCCACCATCCTGGTGGGGCAACGGGAGAGAAATAGGAGGTAATTATTGTTATGGCACTAGGATTGATTAATTCAGGCCAGATTACAATATGACCGGATCACGAAACTTACTCGCCCTTGCTCACATCAAAAAAGAAAAAATAAATTTAAAATCAAACATTTAAGAAAAAAACATGTGTACATCGGCTTAGTTTACTCTCAGAAATAACCAAAAGTGTGAATGACGATGAATTACAGAAATGGTCACTGGCTTTCGCCGTCTTCGAAGAGTGACAGAGCGTGAGAATGGGCTTGGCTAGGCAGACCGGCGCAGAGAGAGTCAGTGCAGAGAGTAGCAAACGGGCAGCTTTAGATTAAACGCGGCCCAATAAAAAACGCCCCAGTCAAAAGTGTGACTGGGGCGGCTGAATCAGCCTAATCCAATAACGTGAAACAAAAGGTCTGAAAGATAGAACATCTTACCTCTGTACCCTACGGAAGTTAATGTACAACAATTGGTCACAAATGGGAACTCCTTTTGTAGTTTTTTTTCATTAAATTTTTATTAAGCAACATAAACTTCTGAAATACACTTACTTTTTTATCGATACAAAAAAGCCAGCGACTGTGCGCTGGCTCATGATATTTCAGTATATTAGGCGATATTCTGTCTAGTGTGCCTCATCCCAGTTGTTACCATGACCAGATTCAGCCACTAAAGGCACGGCCAGAGACGCGGCAGATTCCATCAGATTTTGTACTTTACTTTCAATTTCGGACAAAGCTGACTCTTCGACTTCAAACACCAGTTCATCGTGGACCTGCATCAGCAGTTTCACCCGACCAGCCCCTTCCGCTTCGATCCATTCATCGACCAGCAGCATGGCTTTCTTGATGATGTCCGCTGCCGTGCCCTGCATCGGCGCGTTGATTGCCGCACGCTCAGCGGCTTTACGACGCATACCGTTGCGCGACTGAATTTCCGGCAGATGGAGACGACGTCCGAAGATGGTTTCCACATACCCCTGCTCGGCTGCCGTACTGCGGGTATCTTCCATGTACTGCATCACGCCCGGATAACGCTCGAAGTAAGTATCCATGTACTGCTGCGCTTCACCACGCGGAATACCGAGTTGCTTGGCCAGGCCGAAAGCACTCATGCCATAAATCAGACCGAAGTTAACCGCCTTGGCCCGGCGGCGCTGTTCGCTGCTGACCTGATCAATACTGACTCCGAGAATTTCCGCTGCGGTCGCGGCGTGGATATCTTTCCCCTGTTGGAACGCTTCCAGCAGCGCTTTATCACCGGACAGATGCGCCATAATCCGCAGCTCAATCTGCGAGTAGTCGACCGCCATGATTTTCCAGCCATGCGGTGCAACAAATGCCTGACGGATACGACGCCCTTCCTCATTACGGATTGGGATATTCTGCAGGTTAGGATCGGTCGAGGACAAACGCCCGGTCGCCGTCACAGCCTGATGATAAGAAGTGTGTACCCGGCCGGTGGTCGGGTTAATCATCTTCGGCAGTTTGTCGGTGTACGTCGACTTCAGTTTGGCCAGGCCGCGGTATTGCAGAATCACGGCCGGCAGCGGGTAGTCCAGAGCCAGCTCCTGCAGCACTTCTTCGTTGGTCGACGGAGTACCGGACGGCGTCTTCTTCACCACCGGCAATTGCATCTGCTCAAACAAAATGGTCTGCAGCTGTTTTGGCGAGCTGAGGTTAAATTCCTGACCGGCGATATCAAACGCTTTCTGCTCCAGTTCATCCAGACGCTGGGCGATCTCCTGCGACTGCGCGCTGAGCAGCATGTCATCAATCAGCACACCGGTACGCTCAATGCGCGACAGCACAGGCACCAGCGGCATTTCAATGTCACGGTAGATGCGCTGCAGGGACTCATCCTGCTCAATAAGCGGCTGCAGACGATGATGCAGACGCAGCGTCACATCGGCATCTTCCGCCGCGTATGGCGCGGCCTGCTCAAGATCGATCTGGTTAAAGGTCAGCTGGTTTTTGCCTTTGCCGGCCACCTGCTCAAACGAAATGCAGCTGTGCTGCAAGAAACGCAGTGCCAGGCTGTCCATATCGTGCTTACCGCCGACGCTGTTATAAACGTAAGAGGCCAGCATGGTATCGTGCTTAATACCGCGCAGTTCGATGTCGTAACGGGCCAGCACACTGGCGTCGTATTTGAGGTTTCTGGCCTACTTTGGCCTGCTGCGCATCCTGCAGGATTGGCTTGAGCTGGGCCAAGACCCAGTCGCGATCCAGTTGCTGCGGCGCATCGAGATAATCATGGGCGACCGGCACATAAGCCGCTTCACCTTCCGCTACCGCGAAAGAGACACCAACCAGATTGGCCACCATGTAGTCCAGGCTGTCCGTTTCAGTATCAAACGCAAACACCTCGGCCGCTTGCAGCTTATCCAGCCAGCGGGCAAACGCCGCTTCATCAACAATGGTTTCGTACTGGCTGCGATCAATCGTTACCGCTGAGGTATCCGCCGCAGGCGCTGAAGAGGTTTTCGCCCCGCCAGTCGCTGCGCTGGCGCCGGTTTTTTCCGCCGCTTCCACCACACCGTTACCGCCTTCCAGCAGTTCGGTCAGCCAGGATTTAAACGCCAGCTTGCCGTACAGTTCTATCAATGCATCACGGTCCGGAGTCTCTTTAAGCAGAGTCTCAGGTGTGCAGTCCAGCTCAACATCGAGTTTGATGGTGGCGAGCTGGTAGGACAGCAGCGCGTTGTCGCGGTTATCCTGCAGCTTTTTCGCCATGGTTTTCGAGCCACGGAAACCGAGCGCGGCAATATCATCCAGCTTGTCATACAGATCATTCAAACCACCGATACCCTGCAGCAGCGCCGTCGCGGTTTTATCACCCACTCCGGGCACACCCGGAATGTTATCGACTTTATCGCCCATCAACGCCAGATAATCGATGATCAGCTCCGGCGGGATGCCGAATTTTTCGATCACGCCTTCGCGATCCATCACCACGTTGGTCATGGTGTTGATCAAAGTAACGTTATCATCCACCAGTTGCGCCATATCTTTATCACCGGTACTGATCAGCACTGGCATACCGGCTTGCGACGCCTGGTGAGCCAGGGTACCGATCACATCATCCGCTTCGACACCTTCAATCGACAGCAGCGGCAGACCCATGGCACGAATCACCTGATGCAGCGGCTCTATCTGACAACGCAGATCATCCGGCATGGGCGGACGGTGCGCCTTGTACTCGGCATACATATCGTCACGGAAGGTTTTGCCTTTGGCGTCGAACACCACCGCAATACGCTCACTGGCAAACTGGCGCATCATGGCTCGCACCATGTTAACCACGCCATAGACGGCGTTAGTCGGGATTTCACCATTACTCATGGTGCCCGGGTAGGCGTGAAAAGCGCGGTATAAATAAGAAGAACCATCAATAAGAATTAACGGGTTATCAGGGATGCGGGCCATAGATTTGCTATCCAACAAGAAACAATGCCGCTTAGGATGCCATGACTGCTGTCCGGTTTCCATGTTCAAGCGCCAAAGCGCGCGCTCTGTGGCAGCAATTATTCCCCCAGGTCTTGTCCGCCCTGGCCGGCCTCCTGTGGATAACTCTGTTTATAGATTTTATCCACTGGTTATTAAATGGTACACAAACCGCGAGGCAATCATTTTAAGTGTATATTTTTAAATGACTTTTACAAAGATCGATCAATCCCGTCACGATCCTTTTCCGATCATGCAATGTGGAAAAGACACTCGCTGTCCTTTTACTCAACCACCCCGCTGCTGGTAGCCAGAGTGCTGGCGAATCATTCGGATCAGGCATGAAAGTTAAACATTACGCTGCAAAGCTGCACCCGCGCGGATTACAGGCATAAAAAAAGCGACATCCGAGAATGTCGCCTAGCAATATAAGGTGAAAGTCCGTTAGCTGTCCTTTCCCATAAAGCTTAAAATATTACACTGGAAGCAATGTGAGCAATGTCGTGTCAAAAAGAATGTGTCCGGCCAAACTTCTGTGTTTTGTCACCAGTGGTGTGCCGCACTGTCTGGCTGGTCACTTATTCCCTAAGACAGGTTTAATAATAATGATTCTCATTTCGCAGTCAAGAGCTAAATGAGAAAAAATCTCATTTATTTTTAAAAATATTTAATCAAGTACAGCCGGCTCTCAATCAAAGGATCTACTTTTTCAAAATTTTCAATAAGATAACCATTTCTCAGCAGTAAACGTAACATGCCCGGAAACTGATTGCGGGATTTAACCGTTAACGCCTGATACCCCTGCTCCGTTACCCATCGCTCCTGAGCCTCAAGCAGTTGCTGCGCCACGCCATGATTGCGCGCTGCCGCCGTCACACCGCCAAACCAGCTGTAGAAGGTGGTGGAATCGACCTGATAGCCAATTTTAAACCCCAGCAGTTGCTGGTCATCTTCCGCCACCAGAATAAGATGCCGCTTTCCTGCTAAACGCAGTGCCATGCTGGCGCGATTCTCGCTGCGGCTGAACTCACCGATTTGCGCAGCAACCTTCTCCGCCTCTTGCAGGGTTCCGATCCGAATTTGCATCCCGTTTCTCCTCGTCATTCTGGTACAAAAAAGGCTGGCACTCCGGCCAGCCTGGATAATCGCTACGGACTCGTTTAGTCCGCGCGGCACAGATATTCAGCGGCCTTGGCATTCTCCTCAGCCAGCCACTCAGCCACATCTTTGGCAAAATAGGTCAGAATGCCATCGGCACCGGCACGTTTGAAACACAGCAGCGATTCAAACACGGTTTCACGCTCAGCCAGCCAGCCGTTATTAATCGCAGCTTTATGCATCGCGTATTCACCTGAGACCTGGTAAGCAAACGTCGGCACCTGCAATTCGCTTTTCACCCGGCGCACCACGTCGAGATACGGCATACCCGGCTTGACCATCACCATGTCCGCCCCTTCATTGATGTCCATCGCCACTTCATGCAGCGCTTCATCACTGTTGGCCGGATCCATCTGGTAATTTTTCTTGTTGCCGCCCTTGAGATTACCGGCAGAGCCGACGGCATCACGGAACGGACCATAATAATTGGAAGCATATTTGGCCGAATAAGCCATGATCTGGGTATGAACATGCCCGGCCTCTTCCAGTGCCGCGCGGATTTTACCAATCCGGCCATCCATCATATCTGATGGTGCAATCACATCGGCACCGGCCGCCGCGTGTGACAGCGCCTGCTTAACCAGCACCTCAGTGGTCTCGTCATTCATCACATAGCCGTCGTCATCGATAATGCCGTCCTGACCATGGGTAGTGTACGGGTCCAGCGCGACATCGGTGATGACACCAATTTGCGGTACATGCTCTTTGAGCAGACGCACCGCGCGCTGCACTAGACCATCCGGATTGTAGGCTTCGGTCGCACACAGGCTTTTTGCGTCCTGGTTAACCACCGGGAAGAGTGCAATCGCCGGCACACCAAGATTCGCCAGATACAGTGCCTCTTCCAGCATCAGATCAATCGACAAACGTTCGACACCCGGCATCGATTCCACCGCTTCACGGCGATCTTTGCCCATCAGAATAAACATCGGATAAATCAAATCATCCACTGACACCTGATTTTCCGCCATCAGACGACGGCTGAAATCGTGCTTACGCAGACGGCGCATGCGGCGCCCCGGAAACTGACCTTGAATGGATACAGACACTCTACTCTCCTTATGATTCGACCTGATACTGGCGCTGATGCCACCCTGGCTCAGGCATTTTGTCGCAGCTCTGCGGCATCACCAAATGTGGTGATAGTCGCGACTGGTGGCGAAATGATATCACTCCTACTTCACGGCGCTAGGATCTGGCGGGAAAAATGCAAAAAATGACCCCAAGCTCACACTCACGTATACTGGGATTTTTCGACAGCCAACGAGAGTGCGCAATGATTGACAGCCATGCCCATATTTATGCCAGTGAATTTGACCAGGATCGTGACGAGGTGGTCAGCCGGGCACTGGCTCAGGGAATCGATCAGATCCTGCTGCCGAATATCGATCTCGACTCCATCGCGCCGATGCTGGCAACCGAAGCGGCTTACCCGCAGGTGTGCCGCTCGATGATGGGTCTGCATCCCTGTTATGTCGACAACAACATCACCCAAACGCTGGCCGAGATTGAAGCCTGGTTTGACCGGCATAATTTCATTGCCGTGGGTGAAATCGGTATCGACTTATACTGGGATAAAACCTATCGCGCACAACAAGAAATGGCATTCGTGACCCAGCTTAACTGGGCCAAACAACGCGATCTGCCTGTGGTGATCCACACCCGGGATTCGATTGAAGAGACCCTGACTTTGCTGCGTCAAGAGCAGAAACGGTCAGCTGCGCGGTGTGTTCCACTGTTTTGGTGGCAGCGTGGCAGAAGCGAAAGCGATTAATGACCTCGGTTTTCACCTTGGCCTGGGCGGCGTATCAACCTTTAAGAATGGCGGAATGGATCAGGTCATCCCGCATCTGGATATGAACTACGTTATTCTGGAAACCGACTGCCCTTATCTGGCGCCGGTGCCGCATCGCGGCAAGCGTAATGAACCGGCCTATACCCAGCTGGTCGCGCAGCGTGTCGCTGAGCTGCGCGCGACCGACGTGGCCGACATTGATCGCATCACCACCCACAACGCAAAAACACTGTTTCAGCTCTGATCAGCGCAAAGCGACCATCAGACCAGATAACGCCTGATCTCAGGTCAATCCTGTAGCGCACAAACAACAAGAGCGGCCCGCAGGCCGCTCTTGGTTATTTTACCGTTTATCGCTTTATCGACTTCCGTTGTGGTGACAGGCTCAATTACTCCTGCTCCGCATCCTCTTGCTGGTCATCTTTGCGGGTGTAAAAACGAGCAAAGAACAGACCGATTTCAAACAACAGACACATCGGAATCGCGAGCAACGTCTGCGATACCATATCCGGCGGCGTCAGCAGCATGCCGACAATGAATGCCGCCACAATAATATACGGACGCTTCTCACCCAGCTCTTTTGGCGTGGTGACACCCGTCCAGCACAGCAAAATAATCGCCACCGGCACCTCAAACGCGACCCCGAACGCCATAAACAGCGCCAGAACGAAGTCAAGATAGCTGGCGATATCGGTCGCAAACTCGACCCCGCCCAGCGAGATGGCGGTAAAGAAACCGAACACCAGCGGAAAAACCACGAAATAGGCAAACGCCACACCACAGTAAAACAGCAGCGAGCTGGACAGCAGCAGCGGGAAAATCAGGCGGCGTTCGTGCTTATACAGGCCCGGCGCAACAAATGCCCATACCTGGTACAGAATAAACGGTACCGAAATAAAGACCGCGACGATCAACGTTAGCTTGAGCGGAGTAAAAAACGGCGACGCCACATCAGTGGCGATCATGGTCGCCCCTTCCGGCAAACGATCCACCAGCGGTCGCGAGACAAATTCGTAAATCGTATTCGAAAAATAAATCAGCCCGACAAACACCACGATCACCGCTGCGATACAACGCAGCAGGCGATCACGAAGTTCCAACAAATGGCTGATCAACGGTTGAGTCTGTTCGACTGAAGACATTGAAACCTCATGTAACCGGACCTGACAACTGCCGTGGGCAGTGCTTGGCCGGAGTAATTAGTCGGCTTTCTTTTCTGCCGTGTTGGACGGCTCGGCTGAAGCAGTGCTGCTCACTGCAGGCTCGGCATCCGCTGACACCGTTTCACTCTGCGACTGCGCCGCATAAGGACGCTGCACATCGCGCGCGGCCTGCTTAAGCGTATCCACCGATTCCTGCAACTCAGGCGACAGATTTTTCATGTTCATCTGTTCCGCCTTGCGCAGGTTTTCCTGCAGCTCCTGCACCTTGAGTTCATGGGCCAGTTCATCTTTGACACTGTTGGCCATGTTCTTGGCGGACGAAACGAATTTCGCCACGCTGCGAATAGCTGTCGGCAGACGTTCCGGACCTAACACCACCAGAGCCACGACAGAAATTAATACCAGTTCCCAAAAACCGATATCAAACACGATTTAGGCCTGCTCTTTGTCTTTCTTTGTCTCAGCAGAAGCGGCTTCGCTTTTCTGCTGTTCCAGATTTTTTGGTTCAAAGTCGGCATCTTTCTTCGCCGCTGTCTGGTCATCTTCCGACATGGCTTTCTTAAAGCCTTTCACCGCACCACCCAGATCGCCACCGATACCACGCAGTTTCTTCGTACCAAACAGCAATACCACGATAACGGCAATGATAAGAAGTTGCCAAATACTGATCCCACCCATTTTCTTTACCTCGGGTTATTAGTTACACAATTATTTCAAGAGTTTAACGTCTACTGACGATAAGCTCGCCAACTAAACAGCCAAAATGTGACGCCGGCAATCGCACTGCCTGCCGCCCATTGCTCGTAGTGGCTGGACACCAATATTGCCGAGCATACGACTAAAGTGGCGCCAACACCAAATAAAAACTTACCCGTCGCCTGCTGGCGCTTACTGTCACGGTAGCCCTGATAAAACTGCTCCATGCGGGTATTCAAATTTTTGCCCTGCTTGAGACTGTCATACAGTAACTCAGGCAATTCAGGCAGTTTTTCTGCCCAGAAACGGCGCTTTTTCTTTGATGGCATTCACCACCGCCTGCGGGCCGACCTGGTTCATCATCCATTTTTCCAGAAACGGCTTAGCGGTTTGCCAAAGGTCGAGCTGCGGATACAACTGACGCCCTAAACCTTCTACGTAGAGCAGCGTTTTCTGGAGCAGTACCAGCTGCGGCTGCACTTCCATATTGAAGCGACGCGCGGTGTTGAACAGATTGAGCAATACATGGCCAAACGAAATATCGCACAGCGGTTTAGCAAAAATCGGTTCGCACACAATACGGATCGCCACTTCGAATTCATCGATATTGGTATCCTGCGGAACCCAACCGGAGTCAACATGCAACTGAGCGACTTTGCGGTAGTCGCGGTTGAAAAACGCCAGAAAGTTTTCGGCCAGGTAACGTTTATCTTCTGCATTCAAGGTACCAACAATACCGCAATCAAGACCAATCCACATCGGGTTGTCCGGATGTTCAGGGCTGACAAACACATTGCCCGGATGCATATCGGCATGAAAAAAACTGTCGCGGAAAACCTGAGTGAAAAACACCGTCACACCCCGTTCAGCCAACAGTTTCATATTGGTACCATTGGCTTGCAGACGAGCAACGTCTGAAACCTGGATGCCGTATATTCGCTCAGAAACCATGACAGTTTTATTACTGAGGTCAGTAATAATTTCCGGTACGTACAGTTCATCACTGCCTTCGAAATTGCGCCGCAGCTGGATGGCATTGGCGGCTTCGCGGCGCAGGTCGAGTTCATCGAGCAGGGTTTTCTCGTACTCACGTACCACTTCCACCGGCTTGAGGCGACGGGCTTCCGGGGTAACCCGGGCCAGGATGCGCGCCAGACGGTACATCAGTTTCAGATCGGCATTGATGACCGGACGAATATCCGGACGAATCACTTTCAGCACCACTTCACGGCCATTGGACTTGAGCTTAGCAGTGTGTACCTGAGCAATAGAAGCCGACGCGAGCGGCTCAATATCAAACTCATCAAACCAGGTTTCCAGCGGCCCGCCGAGGGCTTTTTCCATCTGCTGCTTGGCCAGTGCGCCATCAAACGGCGCGACTTTATCCTGCAGCAGGGCCAGCTGATCGGCAATATGCGGCGGAAACAGGTCACGTCGGGTCGACATCATCTGACCGAACTTGATCCACACCGGGCCAAGCGCCTGCAGCGCCAGGCGCAGCCGTTCACCCAGCGGTTTATCCGCATGCTGGTTACGAATCCAGAAAATTGATTTGCGCGCCAGACGCGGCACCCGTGCCAGCTGATGATCCGGCAGGAACTCGTCGAGACCATACTCAAGCTGGACTTTGATAATCCGGTATAAACGTTTTACTTCGGCCAGGGTCATACTCGTTCCAACAACTGGGCTAAACGGGCTTCAACGCGTGCAGCCTGGCTTTTGACATCATCAACCTGATCACAGAAATGGGCGATCTCGAGCGGAGCCGGAGCAACACGCCACTCTTCGGTCAGTACCTGGCCGAGGTGATTCTGATGTTTGCTCAGCTGGGCATGCAATACAGCGCCGACATTTTTCACCCCTTGTACCAGACTGTGGGCAACCACATCACCGGTAACACGAGACAGCCACTCTTCAATATCCGGCTTGCAGTCGGTCATCAGCTGGGAGAATTTCTGCGCCAGCTGAATGTCCCCTTCCAGCACCAGTTTATCCTGTTTGATCAGACGGGTAATGTTGGCCTGCTCACGCAGCTCAGGCAATACCGAGAGGTGGAGCGACAGATAGCAGTCCGGCTCACCTTCATAGTGAGCCAGCACATCAATCTGCTGGCTAAAGATAAAGGTCAGGGTTTTATTCAGCTCTTTGAGATGAACCTGGATCACCTGCCCCTTAAGGCGGGCCAGGCGGCGTTCGAGTTCAGGATCATCATGAATCAGGGTATTGAGCGATGATTCTATCACCGCCGTAACTAAAGGTTCAAACGGCATAAGCGGTCCTTAGAATTTGTAACCGCGGTGCAGAGCCACAATGCCGCCAGTCAGGTTGTAGTAGCTGGCATTCTCGAAACCGGCCTCTTCCATCATTCCTTTCAGGGTTTCCTGATCCGGGTGCATACGAATCGACTCCGCCAGATAACGGTAGCTGTCGGCGTCGTTGGCGATCAGCTGGCCCATCTTTGGCAGAATGTGGAATGAGTAAGCATCATAAACTTTCGACAGCGGATCAAGCAGCGGTTTGGAGAACTCCAGTACCAGCAGACGACCGCCCGGCTTCAGTACGCGGTACATAGAACGCAACGCTTTGTCTTTGTCAGTCACGTTACGCAGACAAAAACTGATGGTGATACAGTCAAAATAGTTGTCCGGGAAACGGCAGTTCTTCTGCATTGGCCTGCACATAGTGCACGTTGCCGACAATACCGCGATCACGCAGCTTATCGCGGCCGACATTGAGCATCGAGTTGTTGATGTCGGCCAGGATCACATGACCTTTTTCGCCCACGATACGGGAGAATTTTGCGGTCAGGTCACCGGTACCGCCGCCTAGATCCAGAATACGCTGCCCCGGACGTGCGCCGGAACAATCGATGGTGAAACGCTTCCACAGACGGTGAATCCCCCCCGACATCATGTCATTCATCATGTCGTATTTGGCTGCCACTGAGTGGAACACCTGGGCCACTTTGGTCGCTTTTTCTGCGGTCTTTACTGTCTCAAAACCGAAATGGGTGGTTTCTTGATTCTCTGCTGTATTGGTTTGCACTCTGGTATCCGTCATTGTGTTTCCTCTTGAGCCGTTTTCACGACTAAACTGCAACTGCGGCGATTAGTTTACTTTATCCTCAGCTTGATGTCTTTCTTCTAACCCGAAATCTGTTTCATGCTGAGCCTTTTCGACCCACTGCTGGCCGATAGAACGTTTGACTTCTACCCCAAGCTGTTTAAATCCTTCCGCCTGACGAATCGCGTTACCACGACCGCTGGCCAGTTTGTTCATCGCGCCCTGATAACTCTGGTTGGCTTTATCCAACGCGCCGCCCAGCCCTTCCATATCATCGACAAACAGACGCAGCTTGTCATACAGGCGGCTGGCCCGCTCGGCGATGAGCTTAGCGTTCTGGTTCTGGCGGTCGTTACGCCACAGGTTGTCGATAGTGCGCAGCGCCACCAGCAAGGTGGTCGGGCTGACCAGAATAATGTTGTGCTCCATCGCATCTTTGACCAGGCTCGGGTCAGCCTGAATCGCCACCTGGAACGCCGGTTCAACCGGAATGAACATTAATACGTAATCCAGGCTCTGAATGCCTTTAAGCTGATGATAATCCTTCTGCCCCAGCCCTTTGATGTGACTGCGCAGTGCCAGCAGGTGATCGCGCAGCGCCACATCACGCTCGGCATCTGTCTCGGCATGGAAGTAACGCTCGTAGGCCACCAACGCCATTTTCGAGTCAATCACCACCTGTTTGTCATGGGGAAGATGGACAATCACATCCGGCTGATAGCGTTTACCCGCCTCGTTTTGCAGACTGACCTGGGTCTGGTATTCGTGCCCTTCACGCAGGCCGGACTCGGCCAGTACCCGCGCCAGCACCACTTCTCCCCAGTTGCCCTGCTGTTTATTGTCACCTTTCAGCGCCTGAGTCAGGTTAAGCGCTTCTTTCGCCATCTGTTCATTGAGGCGCTGCAGATTACGCAGTTCATGCACCAGCGTATGGCGCTCTTTCGCTTCCTGGTTAAAACTGTCATTGACCTGACGCTTAAAGCCGTCCAGCTGCTCGCGCAGGGGTGACAACAAACCATCCAGACTCTGCCGGTTCTGCTGATCCACCTTGGCGGTTTTAGCTTCAAACACCTGATTGGCCAGCTGTTCAAACTGCTGCTTGAGGCGCTCTTCGGCGCGCTCCAGCAGCTGCAGTTTTTCCTGGCTCGATTCCAGTTGCTGCTGATGACGGGCCTGCTGCTCATGCAGCTGCACTTCAAGCTGCGCTTTTTCCTCACGCAACCGGCCCAGTTCATCGCTGTATTGCTGCCGCTCCTGCTTAATCGCCTCGAAATAACGCAATTTTTCCAGCACCGCCATCATTTTGCCGTGTGACTGGCGCAATTCGAATTCCGCTTTATCACGCTCCTGATCGAGCTGTTCCAGCTCCTGCTGGGCACTGCTCAGTGATTGTTGTAACTGGGTGGTTTGCTGTTCATGCCAGCGCGCTTCGCTGCTCAGTTGCTGCTGCAGCAACTGCGCCTGAACCTGATACTTTTGCTTTACCCACCAGCCCACAGCCACCCCGGAAGCAGCAGCGCCACCCAGGGCGGCTAAACAGGTTTCCAGATTGTCGAGAATCCATTGCATAATAACGGTTTACTTACTTTTGATTGTTGATAAAAAGAGTATTTCGATACTGGATAAATGTCCAGTTTGTCGACACATTATTCCGCGATTAGACTAGCGGCTGATCAACCATGGAATGGAAAATTGTATGAATGAAGGTCGTGCCCTGGGATTAGGGCTGAGTGCTGTATTACTCTGGTCTACCGTCGCCACCGCGTTTAAACTGACTCTGGCCCAGTTCACGCCAATCCAGATGCTGACCGTGGCCTGTATCGTCTCGGCTCTGGCGCTGCTCGCCATCTGCTGCTGGCAGGGTAAGCGTCACCAGATCATCCCGACTCTGATTGCCAATCCCGGTTATTACCTGCTGCTTGGCCTGATCAATCCGCTCGCCTACTATCTGATTTTGTTCAAAGCCTACGACCTGCTGCCGGCCTCTCAGGCTCAGGCGATCAACTACAGCTGGGCCATCACCCTGACCTTGATGGCGGCGCTGTTTCTCGGCCAGAAAATCCGTGTTCAGGACTGGATTGCCTGCGTACTGAGTTATTTCGGCGTGGTGGTGATCGCCACGAAAGGCGATGTGCTGGGTTTGCAGTTCGACAGTCCGCTCGGCGTCGGACTGGCCCTGCTCTCTACCTTGCTGTGGGCCGGTTACTGGATTCTGAATACCAAAAACAAAGCTGACCCTGTGGTCGGCGTACTGCTCGGCTTTGTTATCGCCATCCCGTTTGCAATTGCGATCAGCCTCTATGAAGGAGCCGCCTGGAGCCACATCACCGCAAGCGGCTGGGCAGCGGTCACTTACGTCGGCCTGTTTGAAATGGGCATTACCTTTGTGCTGTGGCTGAGCGCACTGAAAAGCACCAACAACACCGCCCGCATCAGCAATCTGATTTTTGTTTCTCCGTTTGTATCGCTGATTTTACTTGCCACCATCATCGGCGAACAGATTCACCCGACCACACTGATCGGGCTGGTGCTGATCATCACCGGTCTGGTTATTCAGCAGTTCAAACGTAAACGCAGTAAACTGGCGGCAGAAAAAGCCTAGAACAACTGATGGGCCAGTTTCGGCACCCTGACCGCGCATCTGGTCGATGACGACATAGTGCTGCGGGTCAAGCTTGAGTGCTTTCGCCGCCGGATGACGCGCAAGAAACGCCTGCTTTTCCTGCGCATCAAACAGTGAATCCCAGCGGCGGTGAACATCACGCGCCAGGTAAAGCACACACGCCAGGCGTTTCGATTGCTCCGCCTGGCCGGGATGATTGACATGCTCGATGGCATCCGCCATCTCGGGCGGAAAATTCCACTCTTTCGCCAGCTGAGCCCCCAGCTGTTGTGAATCGACGCCCAGCAACTCCTGCTGCACCTCACTGGCTTTTTCCCCCTGGCGGACACGCTGTTCAATCTGTTCAGCCATGGTCGGTTCCAGCGCGTGAATCATCAGCTCACCGATATTATGCAAAACCCCGGTGGTAAAGGCCTCATTTGGATCCAGCTTGAGCGGTTTGGCCAGCTTGCTGGCGATCATGGCGATTTCAAATGTGTTCGACCAGTAGTCTTTGATATTGAGCGTTTTCAGCGCCGGAAACACCCCAGACACCACAGAAGAAGAGATCAGGGTGCGCACCGCACCACTGCCGACGCGGACAATGGCATCGCTGATGGTCGATACCCCTTTGCTTGCAGTGCTGCCAAACTGAGCCGAATTAGCCATACGCAGCACTCTGGCGCTGAGTACCTGATCCATCGACATCTTGCGCGATAAATCACTGAAATCGACATTGTCACGATTAACCATATTGAGCAGCTCCTGCTGGATACTCTCGATACGGGGCAATTCATTGAGGCGGGAGATCAGGGCTTCTTGATTCATTCTTGCACTCCTTGTAGCAGCCAACAGAAATACTATAGGACAGATTTCAGCGCGGCAGCAGTGCAATAATGAGAGATTTATCAGGTAATTTGCTCGCGGTACATTTTCGGGCTTACCCCGGCTTTACGCTTGAACACCCGTGAAAAATAGAGCGGGTCGGAATAACCGACAATCCGGCCAATATGGTTCACTGAATAGTGAGTAGTCACTAACAGTTGCTTGGCACGGCTGATACGCTGATCATCCCGCCACTGAGTGATGGTCATCTTCATCTCATCACGAAACAGATGACCGAGCCGAGACGGCGACAGGCAAGTATGAGCTGCGATCTCCTCCAGAGTGAAATCCTGGTTGAGATTCTGGGTCATATAGTTAATGGCCTGGATAATACGCGGGTCGAGCGGTTTACTGACCACATCCGGTTGCACGGTTTTACAGCGGATCAGTAGCTGCTCCAGCAGGTTAATCGCCAAATCATCACGATACGGCATATCCGACTTGGCGGTATACTCAATATCGACAAACAGGTTTTCGATATGCTCTATCGTCTGCGCATCCAGCCCCTGAGTCAGGAACACGCCGTTACGCTCTTCCTGCCAGCTCAACCAGTCATTCCAGAATGCTCGCGGACGGAAATAAACCCAGCGATGGAACCAGGATGCACTGTCGGTTTTACGATGATAGAAATGGTTGGCGCTGGGTGGAAACAGCAGCAGATCGCCCGGTTTCACGTGAAACATCTGTTCACCGCAAAAGATGGTACCTTCGCCTTTGCTGGTGATGTTAATAATGTAGCCCTTCATCCCGCCGGGACGGTCTATGGTGTAGTCCAGTTCATCGCCTTCAATGATCGGCGTCAGCCCGGCCACCAGGTGCGCATCGAAATTGTAGCCAGGTTTGAGAGGATCGGTTGTTTGCATAGACCAACAGTCGCTGAATTTTTCCCTAGTGTAGGGGCTGCCTGTTAGCTTGGCGATTTTTGAGTTCACACTTTTTCCAATACAATCCACTGGGTGGCAGAAAATGCCTCACGAAACAAATCGGTTTTGGCCGCCTGGCGGATAAAATCACTCGGCAGACCATGTCGCGCACGCTGCCAGTGATGGGAAGACGCAGCCGGCAGCTCACGGCTGGCCGTCGCGGTTGGCGCTGGCTGCGCCGTGACAGGCTGGATGACATGGCGGATATCAAGCCGGGTCGGAATGCTGTTACGCGCCAGATACTCAATCACCACCGCCGGCTGTTCCGATTGCTGATGAAAGAAGTAATTCATGTTGAGTGACAAACGGTCACTATGATGCCACTGGCACCACTGCTCGATACGCTCGGCACGATGACGAAATTTCCACTCCGCCGCGGACAGATCGAGCAGCTCACCATTATTGGTCAGTTCCAATCGTCCCTGATAAAGCATCTGCCCGGCGTGATACAACTGAAATTCGATCGGACGGGCTATCGACACCGTCAGCGTCCACAACTGATGATGAATATCAAAGCTGCGTTGGCTACAAGACTCGTCTGCGGTCACCATGCATTACCTCTTTGTGCTTATGCGTCCCCTCTGCACGCAGAGGGGACAGACTACTTAAACGCCGGAAGCCAAGCGATAGTAAACACTTTGCATTTTAAGCTCCGACTTGAATTGACGCAGATTGGTCTGCTGGTCGATAAGCACCATTTCCATGCCCAGCATATCCGCGTAATCACTCAGCATCTCAACGCTGACTGCTTGGCTGTAAGCACTGTGGTGCGCGCCGCCGCCATGAATCCAGGCCGCTGCCGCGGTTTGCAGATCCGGCAGAGGCTGCCACAGGGCATGCGCGACCGGCAGATGCGGCAGGCTTTGTGGCGGCTCAACCGTGTTGAGACAATTAACCAGCATGCGGAAGCGATTACCGAGGTCAATCACTGAAACATTGAGTGCAGGTCCCTGTTCACCGCTGAACAACAAGCGGGGTACATCGCAACGCAGACCGATGGTGTGCGGATGGATTTCCAGCTTAGGCTTCGCCGCAGCAATGCTCGGGCACACTTCCAGCATGTGTGCGCCCAGCACCTGATCGGTCGCGCCAAAATGGTAAGTGTAATCTTCCATAAATGAAGTGCCGCCAGCGCGGCCTTTACCCATCTGCTTCATGATGTGCACCATGGCAGAGGTTTTCCAGTCGCCTTCGCCACCATAACCGAAGCCTTTCGCCATCAGGCGCTGTGTTGCCAGGCCCGGCAACGATCCCAGTCCGGTCAGGTTTCTCGAAGGTATTGGTGAATGCACTGGCGCCGACTGAAGTGAGAAAGCGTTCCATGCCGATTTCCAGCCGGGCTTCACGCTGCATAATCTTGCGCAGATCACTGTCATTGATCAGCGCCGCATCCATTTCATAGCTGGAGGCGTATTCGTCCAGCATACGTGCTACATCCGCCTCGGAGACGGCATCCACGACTTCGGTCAGTTCGCCCAGGCCGTAAGCATTGACTTCATAGCCAAACTTAATCTGCGCTGAAACTTTGTTGCCTTCCGTTACTGCCACCTGACGCATATTATCACCAAAGCGCGCTACTTTCAGGCTTTGACCGACCGCGATACCCACCGCAGCGCGGCACCAGTCATCAATCTGCTCATGCACCTGCGGATTCTGCCAGTGACCAACCACGACTTTACGGTCGATATCCATCCGGGTACCGATAAACCCGAACTCACGACAACCATGCGCACTCTGGTTAAGGTTCATAAAGTTCATATCGATCGAATCCCACGGCAACGCGGCATTGAACTGAGTATGCAGGTGTAAAAACGGCTTGTTGAGCTGGCTCAGGCCGGCAATCCACATTTTGGCCGGTGAGAAGGTATGCATCCACAGCACCAGGCCCAGACAGTCCGGATCGTTATTGGCTGCGCGGCACACAGCGAGGATTTCGTCCGGCGTTTTCACCGTACCTTTATCCACCATAGGCACCGAAATCGCGGCAGATTCATTCAGCCCCGCCACGATGTGAGCACTGTCCTGCGCCACTTGCTGCAAAACTTTCGGGCCATACAGATGCTGAGAGCCGGTTACAAACCATACTTGCTTATCGTTAAATACTTTCATTCTATTTCCCTGCTTATTTTTTATGACTGTCGGCCTGGCCGTAATAGGCATTAGCGCCGTGTTTGCGTAGGTAATGTTTGTCGAGCAATGCCTGATTGATGTATTCCACCGCCGGATTGATCTGCAGTGTCTGCAGCGCCATTGACGCCACCACTTCCATCACCACAGCGTTATGCACCGCCTGGTGGGCATCTTTACCCCAGCTGAACGGGCCATGCTCTTTGACGATCATGCCCGGTGTCGCCATCGGATCCTGATCGGCCAGTGTTTCCACCATCACCAGGCCGGTATTGAGTTCGTAATCGCTGGCAATTTCTGCGTTCGACAGCGCGCGGGTACATGGAATACTGCCGTAGAAGTAATCCGCATGCGTGGTGCCCAGAGCCGGAATGGCCTTACCGGCCTGAGCCCAGGCCGTGGCATGTGGTGAATGGGTGTGCACCACCCCGCCGATGTGGGCATAGGTGCGGTACAGCACCAGATGCGTGGCAGTGTCGGAAGACGGATTCAATTCTCCCTCGACAATGTCACCAGCCAGGTTGACCACCACCATGTTGTCAGCGCTGAGATCTTCATAAGCCACACCGCTCGGCTTAATCACCACCAGCCCGGATTCGCGGTCAATCGCGGACACATTGCCCCAGGTGAATGTCACCAGGTTGTGGCGCTGCAGATCCAGATTGGCCTGCCACACCTCGTGGCGCAGTTTACGCAGACGCTCAGCCTGCGGACGCACCGAATTGAGAGTTGCCTGTTGAGTCATGTTATTGCTCCTGCGCTTGATGAAATTCCGCCAGCTGCTCCAGATGCTGACCTAACTGACGATACCCCTGATAACGACGGGCGCGCAGCGCCTGCAACTCAGGGTTTGGCTGATACACAGCACTGATTGGGCTCGCCATGACCTGCTGTGCCTGCTGCGCGTCGGCGTATACCCCGGCCGCTACCGCGGCAAATATCGCCGCACCCAGCGCGCAGCACTGCTCTGAACGCACCACGGCAATCTCACGTCCGATCACATCGGCACACATCTGCATCACATAGGGTGATTTTTGCGAGATACCGCCAATGGCAATCACCCGCTCCACGTCCACACCCTGATCAACAAAACAATCCACGATGGCTTTGGCACCGTGCGCGGTGGATTCAACCAGCGCAGCAAACAAAGCCGGCACTTCCGAGCCGAGATTAAGGTCAGCCAGCGCACCTTTGAGGCGCTGGTTGGCATAAGGAGTGCGGCGACCGTTGTGCCAGTCCATTGCCAGTGGAGAATGCGGATTAAACTGATACTGCGCCGCCGCATCAGACAGCATAGGGATCAGCGCTTTTTCCAGCTCATCCAGGGTTTGCTGCGCATCGGGGTGCTGAGCCGCGAAGCTCTGCAGTGGCCACAACAGGACCCGCTTCAGCCAGGCATAAATGTCTCCAAAGGCCGACTGACCGGCCTCAAGTGCCATCAGCGCGGGCAGCGCACTGCCTTTGACCTGACCGCAGATGCCGTGAATCGTGCGATCGCCGACATCTCCGGCATCGACCATTAAAATGTCGCAGGTTGAGGTACCAATCACCTTGACCAAATCATTCGCGCCCGCGCCGGCGCCAACCGCGCCCATGTGACAGTCAAACTCACCGACGGCCACTGCAATCCCGGCCGGCAGGCCCAGCATTTGCGCCCATTGCGTACTCAGTTGCCCGGCCTGCTGCTCAGCGGTGTAGACCTGACTGAACATGCGGGCACGCATACCATCCAGCGTGGGCGAAATCGCCGACAAAAATGCCTGATCAGGCAGACCGCCCCAGCTGTCGTGCCACATCGCCTTGTGTCCGGCAGCACAAATACCGCGCCGCAGCGTATCCGGATGCTGGTTACCGCTCAGCAAGGCAGGAATCCAGTCACACAGTTCAACCCAGCTGTGCGCGCGCGCTGCAACCGCCGCATCCTGCTCACTGACCCAGGCCGCTTTGGCCCAGAAACCATTCCGAGGAGTAGATGCCGCCGATGTATTTGGTGTAATCGGTAAAATCACCGCTGTGTGCCAGCTGGTTGATCCGCTCCGCCTTGGCCACCGAAGTGTGGTCTTTCCACAAAATAAACATCGCATGCGGGTTATGCTCAAACTCCGGCAGCAGTGCCAGCACATTGCCATCCGCATCAATCGGCGCCGGCGTGGAACCTGTGGTGTCGACGCCGATACCAACGACCGCCTGAACCACAGCAGCCGGCTGTCCGGTTAAGGCGTCCTTAACTGCCGCCGTCATCGCTTCAATGTAATCTCGCGGGTGATGGCGAAACTGAGACTGTTCCGGCTGGTTATACAGGCCCTGCATCCAGCGCGGATAATAAGTGACACCGGAGGCCACCTCTTCGCCACTGGTCGCATTAACCAGTAAGGCACGTACCGAGTCCGAACCGAAATCAAGACCGATGACATACGCAGGCTGAGTAGCAAAATGCTCCATAACAACTCCATGTAGGGTGGGATTTTTATTTTGTTATAACTCCGCCACGCTCCGGCAACCATGACCACGACCGCTACATATATGGATAAAAACGCCACATAGACAAAAGCGTGCTGTTGTTTAAAAAAAGGGCAAGCGATAAAAAGCTCACCAATAGTGCGCAAATACCGCGATTTTCAGCCTATCAACACGCCAAGTTCGCACCAAGAGCTGGCAACTGAGATCCGCATCATGTTCCCTCCCGCTAAATGAATGGACAAAATCGCTACAATCTTTAGGTGTGATTTTGGTCACTTCAACCTGGCGCGGAATCTTCAACTATGGATAGCGAAACAAACCCCTACCAGCGGATGGAATAACAATGAAACTAAAAACCCTACTCTCTACCGCAGTCCTCAGTGGATTGACCTTGTTAAGTGCTTCTGCCAATGCGTTCTTCGGTTCGGATGATGAATTGCGGCTTGGTTATCTGGTTAAACAGCCGGAAGAAACCTTGGTTCCAGACTGAATGGTCGTTCGCCGAACAAGCGGGCAAAGATCTCGGTTTTGAAGTGGTCAAAATGGCGGTGCCGGATGGTGAGAAAACCCTTAACGCCATCGATACCCTGGCCGCACAAGGCGCGAAAGGCTTTGTAATTTGCACGCCGGATCCAAAATTGGGGCCGGCCATCATGGCTAAAGCGAAAAGCTATGACCTTAAAGTGGTCACAGTCGACGACCAGTTTCTTAACGCGAAAGGCCAGCCGATGACCGACGTGCCGCTGGTGATGATGGCGGCGACCGCCATCGGTGAACGCCAGGGTCAGGAGCTGTATAACGAAATGACCAAACGTGGCTGGGATGCCGCCACGACTGGTGTAATGGCCATTACTGCCGATGAACTCGATACCGCGCGCCGTCGCGTGGATGGCTCGATTTCCGCACTGAAAGCGGCTGGTTTCCCGGCCGGACAAATCTACCGCGTACCAACCAAAACCAATGACATTCCTGGTGCACTGGATGCGGCCAACTCACTGCTGGTGCAATACCCGAACGTGAAACAGTGGCTGGTGGTCGGCATGAACGACAACACAGTCCTGGGTGGCATTCGCGCCACTGAAGGTCAGGGCTTTGGCGCTGACAACGTGATCGGCATCGGTATCAACGGTGTGGATGCCGTCAACGAACTGGCTAAATCTCAGCCAACCGGCTTCTATGGCTCTCTGCTGCCAAGCCCGGACGTACACGGCTATCAAAGTATTGAATCGCTGTACAAGTGGGTCAAAGACGGTGTTGAACCGAATAAATTCGTCGAAGTCACCGATGTGGTACTGATCACGCGCGATAACTTCCGTGACGAACTGGCGAAGAAAGGCCTGTAAGTCCCTGCAGGGTGGCGACCGCCTTTCGGTCGCCACCGGATTCCACGGAGAGAAAGGATTAAACGGAGAGAACGTTATGGCGAAGTCCCCCTCTTATCTCGAATTTCGTAACATTTCCAAGCATTTCCCCGGAGTTAAGGCTCTGAGTAATATCAGCTTCCGCGCCAATGCCGGCAGCGTGCATGCTCTGATGGGTGAAAACGGTGCCGGAAAATCGACGTTACTGAAAACCTTGAGCGGGTTCCATAAACCAACCGACGGTCACCTGGCGATCGACGGCAAGGAGCACCTGTTTGACTCCACCAATGATGCGCTGGAACAAGGCATCGCAATTATTTATCAGGAACTCAACCTGGTGCCGGAACTGAGTGTGGCGGAAAACATCTACCTCGGTCAGCTGCCGACCAAAAACGGCCGGGTGGATAACGACACTCTCAACCGCAACGCGCGGGTGCAACTGGAACGTCTGGGTGAAACCTTTGACCCGTCGCGGCCGCTGAAAGAGTTTTCGATTGGTCAGTGGCAGATGGTTGAGATTGCCAAAGCGCTGAGTCGCAACGCGCAAATCATCGCCTTTGACGAGCCGACCAGCAGCCTGTCACAACGGGAAATTAAAAACCTGTTTAAGGTGATTCGCGAACTGCGTGATGACGGCAAAATCATTTTATATGTCTCGCACCGCATGGAAGAGATCTTTGATCTGTGCGATGCGATCACCATTTTTAAAGACGGCACTCACGTGCAGACCTTTGATGATCTCAGCGAAACTGAGCCACGATCGCCTGGTTGAGCTGATGGTCGGACGGGAAATCAACGACATTTATAACTACCGCGGACGCCAGCATGGCCAGAGCGGATTGCGCATCGAAAACTTCCAGGGGCCGGGGCTAAGCGCGCCGGTCTCGCTCGACATCAAACAGGGGGAAATCCTCGGTCTGTTTGGTCTGGTCGGTGCCGGCCGTACCGAACTGACCCGGCTGATTTTCGGCGCTGAACGCGCAACAGGCGGCGATCTCTACCTGCATGATGTCAAAATCGGTATCAAAACCCCGCAGGATGCGATTCGTGCCGGTATCACCCTGTGCTCGGAAGACCGAAAAGCTGACGGCATCGTACCCATCATGTCAGTGCAGGAAAACACAAACATCAGTGCCCGCCCCTGGTACCTGAAATTCAACAGCCTGATCGACTTTGAATGGGAAAAGCGCAACGCCCAGACCCAGAAAGAGGCACTCAATGTCAAAGCCTCTTCCCTGGAACAACCGATCGGCAAGCTGTCGGGTGGCAACCAGCAAAAAGTGATTCTCGGCCGCTGGTTATCGACGGCAATGAGCGTGATCCTGCTCGATGAACCGACCCGTGGTATCGATGTCGGCGCCAAATCGGAAATTTATGAACTGATTTTTAAGCTGGCTGAAAACGGCGTGACCGTGCTGGTCGTTTCCAGCGACTTACCGGAAGTACTTGGTATTTCTGACCGCCTGCTGGTGATGAAAGATGGTGCCGTGAGCGGTGAACTGCAGCGGGACGAGTTTAATGAACAAGCGGCCCTGCGTCTGGCGATGCTGGGCAATGAAGCTGTCGCAGCTTAACCCTGAGGAAGAATGTTATGTCTTTATCCAACCCTACCAAAGTGATCGATAGCGAGCCTGGCCGCTCAAGTTTTAACTTCGCCAAGATCTGGGACAAATTCGGCATGCTGATCGTGTTTGCCGGCCTGTTTCTGCTCTGCGCGCTGTTTGTGCCCTACTTTGCTACCTTCATCAATATGAAAGGCCTTGGCCTGGCTATCTCCATGAGCGGGATGGTGGCCTGTGCGATGCTGTTTTGTCTCGCCTGTGGCGATCTCGATCTGTCCGTGGCTTCGGTCATTGCCTGCTCCGGCGTGGTGACAGCAGTCGCGATCAACGCCACCAGCAGCGTGGTGCTCGGCGTCGGGGCAGGTCTGTTGTCCGGCGTAATGTTTGGTCTGCTGAACGGCTTTGTGATCGCCAAACTGCAGATTAACGCGCTGATCACTACCCTGGCGACGATGCAAATCGCGCGCGGTCTGGGCTACATCATTTCCGACGGTAAAGCGGTCGGCATTACCGAAGAGAGCTTTTTTGCGCTGGGGAACTCATCCCTGCTCGGCATCCCGACCCCGATCTGGCTGACCATAGTGACTTTCGCGGTGTTTGCTTTCCTGCTCAACCGCACCGTGTATGGCCGTAACACCCTGGCCATTGGTGGTAACGAAGAAGCAGCCCGTCTGGCCGGCGTCAACGTCGTCAAAACCAAGATGATCATCTTCACCGTGTCCGGCTTTATCTCAGCGCTGGCCGGGGTGATTCTGGCGGCGCGCATGACCAGCGGTCAGCCGATGACCTCGGTCGGTTTCGAACTGGTCGTAATTTCAGCCTGTGTTCTGGGTGGTGTATCGCTCAAAGGCGGCATAGGTAAAGTCTCTTATGTGATTGCCGGGGTGCTGATCCTAGGCACCGTTGAAAATGCGATGAACCTGCTGAACATGTCACCGTTTGCCCAATATGTCGTGCGCGGCGCAATTCTGCTGGCAGCCGTTATTTTTGACCGCTACAAACAGAAATCGCAGTAAGTGGGGAACTTTCTGCTGTTTTGCCTCCTTATTGCCTGCAATAAGGAGGCTTTTTTATGCGCCGCTTTTCATTCACACCATTCAGCCTGCCCCATTATCACGACTCGCGGCGAAATGGCGGCGAATAACAGCAAAACTGCGCAATAATGCTAATAAAATGGACATATTTGCTGGCAAAACCTTTCTGTGACCGAGCTCTATCTGATTAACAATTGATCAACCTATTATTAACTCACTCTCATATCTGACCCGCTGATAACACATTCTAAAACCCCAGCGCCAGATAACTAAAAACCATACGTCTACTCCGAGAGTGAAACAAAAAAATCAACAAGATAGGGAATAAATCATGTTAAAAAAACTCTCTTTAGCTGCCTCCGTCAGTGCGGTACTGATGTCCGGTTCACTGCTGGCCAACACCCTTACCGTCGGCTTTTCGCAAATCGGTTCTGAATCCGGTTGGCGCGCCGCCGAAACCGCCGTTTCCAAAGCAGAAGCAGAAAAACGCGGGATTAACCTCAAAATTGCTGATGCACAGCAAAAACAGGAAAACCAAATCAAAGCGGTCCGTTCGTTCATCGCCCAGGGCGTGGATGCCATTTTTATCGCCCCTGTGGTACAGACTGGCTGGGGGCCGGTTCTGGAAGAGGCCCGTGACTATGACATTCCGGTCTTCCTGCTCGACCGCGGTATCAGCGTAGAAGATGACTCGCTCTATACCACCGCCATCACCGCTGACAACGTACTGGAAGGTAAAGTCGCCGGTCAGTGGCTGATTGATAAAGTCGGCACCAAAGCCTGTAACGTGGTTGAGCTGCAGGGTACCGTCGGTGCCAGCGTGGCGATTGACCGTAAGCAGGGCTTTGCCGACGCGCTGAAACAGGCTGACAACGTGCAGATAGTCCGTACCCAGTCTGGTGAATTTACCCGTAGCAAGGGCAAAGAAGTGATGGAGAGTTTCATCAAAGCGGAAAATAACGGCAAGAATATCTGCGCGGTGTTTGCTCACAATGACGACATGGCGATCGGCGCTATTCAGGCAATTAAAGAAGCCGGCCTCAAACCGGGCAGCGATATCGTCATTGTCTCTATTGATGCGGTGCCGGATATTTTTAAGGCCATGCTTAACGGCGAGGCCAACGCCACCGTCGAGCTGACGCCGAACATGGCCGGTCCTGCCTTTGATGCCCTGATTGCGCTGAAAGACCAAGGCACCGTCCCTCCCAAAAAAATCGTGACCGAATCCAAGCTGTATCTGCCGGATGACGCCCAGTCGCAACTGGAGCTGAAACAAAACCTGGGTTACTGATGTGATGTGGTCATCACAGATCTGAATAACTGGCTTATCCAAGTCACTCACGGTCAGCGTGAGTGACAGATTCAGCGGTGCCCGGCCCAACGGGCACCTTCGGGAGCGATTATGTCTTTAGCACACCAATCACCAACGCTGCTCAGTGCGCGCGGGATATGCAAATATTTTCCCGGAGTGAAAGCACTGGATAAGGTTGATTTCACCCTGCAGCGAGGCGAAATCATGGCGTTACTGGGTGAGAAACGGCGCCGGTAAATCGACCCTGGTGAAAACTCTGACCGGGGTTTATCAGCGCGACGGCGGCACAGTGGAACTCGACGGCGAGACCATCACGCCGCACAACACGGCTCACGCCCAGCAACTGGGGATCGGCACCGTGTATCAGGAGGTCAACCTGCTACCTAATATGACGGTGATGGACAACCTGTTTATCGGCAATGAACCACGTAAATGGGGCCTGGTCGATCGCCGCACTATGGCCAGAGAAGCCCACGATATCGTTCGCAGTTACGGACTCGATATTGATGTCAGCCAGCCGCTCAATCATTTTTCGGTCGCGATACAGCAGGTCATTGCCATCGCACGCGCCATTTCGCTGTCAGCCAAGATACTCATCCTCGATGAGCCGACCGCCAGCCTCGACAGCAACGAAGTCGCCATGCTGTTTACCATCATGCGCCAGCTGAAACAACGTGGTATCAGCCTAGTGTTTATTACCCATTTTCTCGATCAGGTGTATGAAATCAGCGACCGTATTACCGTGCTGCGTAACGGTCAGCTTATCGGCACCCGTGACACCGCTCAGCT
This sequence comes from Vibrio sp. CDRSL-10 TSBA, assembly GCA_039696685.1. Taxonomy (NCBI): domain Bacteria; kingdom Pseudomonadati; phylum Pseudomonadota; class Gammaproteobacteria; order Vibrionales; family Vibrionaceae; genus Vibrio; species Vibrio sp. CDRSL-10 TSBA. Next base: position 3,337,832 of record CP155566.1, read on the forward strand.
GCCCCAGCTGGAGCTGGTGAAAATGATGCTGGGGCGCGAGCTCGACCAGAGTGCTCTGCAACGGGCCGGTAAAACCCGCCTCAGTGATGAACCTGTGGTGGAATTTCATCAGTTTGGCAAACAGGGCTGTATCGCCCCGTTTGACCTCAAAGTACATGCCGGTGAAATCGTCGGCCTGGCCGGCTTACTCGGTTCAGGCCGCACTGAAACCGCGCAGGTCATTTTTGGAATCGAGCGCAGCGACAGCGGCGAATGTCGCCTGAAAGGACAGCCGGTTGCCATCCGCTCAGCCCGTCACGCCGCGCAACTCGGTTTCGGCTACTGTCCGGAGGATCGCAAAACCGATGGCATCATAGGTGCCGCCTCCGTGCGTGAAAACATCATTCTCGCCCTGCAGGCGCAGCGTGGCTGGTTCAAGCCGGTGCCGCGTAAGGAGCAGGACGCTATCGCACAACGTTTTGTGCGCCAGCTTGAGATTAAAACGCCGGATATTGAACAACCGATTGAGTTTCTCTCCGGCGGCAACCAGCAAAAAGTGCTGCTGGCACGCTGGCTGCTGACCAAACCCAAATTTCTCATTCTGGATGAGCCGACCCGCGGCATCGATGTCGGTGCCCACGCCGAAATCATCCATCTGATTGAAAGTCTGTGTGCCAACGGCCTCGCCCTGCTGGTGATCTCCTCTGAGCTGGAAGAGCTGGTCGGTTACGCCGATCGGGTACTAGTGCTGAAAGACCGGCGTCAGGTGGCGGAAATCACCACTGGGGATCTCTCTGTACCGGCCATCATGCAAGCTATCGCGATGTAAGGAAGACGTTATGACCATTCTCAACACCCCGGTGCTGGGCAAGCAGCACCACCGCTCCGGATCGCTGCCCAAAGGCACACCGCAATTGGCCGCGCTGGTCCTGCTGTTTGTTATCAATGCCCTGATCGCCGATAACTTTTTCTCCATTCATATTCAGGATGGCCGCCTGTTTGGCAGCGTGATCGATATTTTTAATCGCGGAGCCCCGGTCGCTTTGCTGGCTCTGGGCATGACCCTGGTCATCGCCACTGGCGGGATTGATCTCTCGGTCGGTGCGGTGATGGCGATCAGCGGCGCTGTGCTGGCCAGTATGGCGCAACAAGGCTACGCGCCGGGCACCATTCTGCTCTGTGCCCTGCTGTCCGGCGTGCTGTGCGGACTATGGAACGGCTTTCTGGTCGCGATCTGTAAAATCCAGCCGATTGTCGCCACGCTGATCCTTATGGTGGCCGGACGCGGCGTCGCCCAGCTGATCACCGAAGGCCAGATTGTCACCTTCAGTAACACCAGCCTGGCTTGGTTTGGCAGCGGCTCGCTGCTCTATCTGCCAACGCCGATTGTACTGCTGCTGCTCAGTGCCCTGGCATTGTGGGCTCTGACCAAAAAAACCGCGCTCGGTCTGTTTATTGAATCAGTGGGTATCAATATCCGGGCGGCCAAAAACGCCGGTATCCATACCCCGGCGATCGTGATGTCTGTCTATATGCTGAGCGGCGTCATGGCTGCTGTGGCCGGCATTATCGTCGCGGCGGACATTCGTGGTGCAGACGCCAATAACGCCGGACTGTGGCTGGAAATGGATGCCATTCTGGCGGTCGTCATTGGCGGCACAGCGCTGATGGGCGGCCGTTTCAACCTGCTGCTGACCCTGGTTGGCGCCTTCATTATCCAGAGTATTAATACCGGGATTCTGCTGTCCGGTTATCAGCCGCAATGGAATCACATTGTCAAAGCCATGGTGGTACTCACCGTACTGATTCTGCAATCACCGGCGGTGTTGCAGCTGCTGAAGAGGAAATCATCATGATGCAACGTCATTTTCCGCTGTTAATCACCATCGGCGTGTTTCTGCTCGGTTACCTGTACTGCATGGTGGAATTTCCGGCCTTTTTGTCCACCAGGGTCATCTGTAACATTCTGACTGACAACGCCTTTCTCGGTATTCTTGCCGTCGGCATGACCTTTGTGATCTTATCCGGCGGTATCGATTTATCGGTTGGCTCAGTGGTGGCCTTCAGCGGGGTATTTCTCGCCACTGTGATCGGAGACTGGGGCCTGCATCCGTATCTGGCCATGGGGCTGGTACTTATCATGGGCGCACTGTTTGGCGGCCTGATGGGCTGGGTGATCGATGCTCTCAAGATCCCGGCGTTTATTGTCACTCTGGCCGGGATGTTTTTCCTGCGCGGGGTCAGTTTCCTGATTTCCGAGCAGTCACTGCCGATTGAGCACCCGGTGTACCGCGAGTTATCACGCAGTGCCTGGCATATTGCCGGCGGCGGCCGTCTCAGTCTGATGGCGGTGGTAATGCTGGTGATAGTGGTTGCCGGTATCCTGCTGGCGCACCGCACCCGCTTTGGCAACAACGTCTATGCCGTCGGTGGTAATGCCGCGTCTGCCGCCCTGATGGGGGTGCCGGTCAAACGCACAACTGTCGGTATTTATATGCTGTCGACCTTTCTCGCCACCTGCGCCGGAATCGTGTTTTCCATCTATACCTCAGCGGGTTACCCGCTGGCAGCGGTCGGTGTGGAACTGGATGCGATTGCTGCCGTGGTGATTGGCGGCACACTGCTGTCAGGCGGAGTGGGCACTGTGTTTGGTTCGCTGTTTGGCGTGTTGATTCAGGGCCTGATTCAGACCTACATTACCTTCGATGGCACCTTAAGCTCGTGGTGGACCAAAATCATTGTCGGGATTCTGCTGTTCAGCTTTATTGCCCTGCAACGCCTGCTGCTGGTAATGAGCGAGCGGCGCCGTCACCTCAGCAGCGCAGCGCTCAGCGGCGGATAAAAACAAAGCCGCCGGAGATCATCAATCCCGGCGGCACATAGCAAGCAGTCGTCTTTCTGGCAATGACTCTTGTGTCTAGACAGTTACACCCATTGTCCGGCGACGTGACCGCTCGACCAGGCCCACTGGAAGTTGTAGCCGCCCAGCCAGCCGGTGACATCCATCACTTCGCCGACAAAATAGAGCCCAGGCACGCTGATACACTGCATGGTTTTGGAGGAAATCGCATCGGTATCCACCCCGCCCAGGGTCACTTCTGCGGTGCGGTAACCTTCCGTGCCGTTCGGCACAATACGCCACTGCTCAAGTGTGGTGGTGATCTGTGCCAGTTCTTTGGGGTTAAACTGTTTAAGCGGTTTGTCGCTCAGTAGCTGACGCTCAATCAGCACTTCCACCAGCCGTTTTGGCAACACTCGTGCCAGAGTATTTTTCAGACTCTGGTTCGGATGCTTGTCACGTGAGCGGGTCAGCAGCTCTTCCACATCCACGTCCGGCACCAGATTAATGGTGACAGCCTGCCCCGGCTTCCAGTACGAGGAGATCTGCAGCACTGCCGGTCCCGACAGACCACGGTGGGTAAACAACAGCGCTTCTTTAAATACCTGACCGCATTCAGCGCGGATTTCTGCCGGTACCGCAATGCCCGATAACTCGGCCAGAGCGTCTTTGTCTTCGACATGCAGGGTAAACGGCACCAGGCCGGCTGTAGTGGTGTGGACCGCCAAACCAAACTGCTCAGCCACCTTGTAACCAAACGGAGTCGCCCCCAGTTTCGGCATCGATAAACCACCGGTCGCCACCACCAGTGACTCACACTCAATGTCACCCGCCGAAGTATGCAGGCTAAAGCCGCTCTCCGTCCTGGCAATTTCGAGCGTTTCAACCTGATAACGCTGACTGATGGTCGGCTGATCACATTCGGCCAACAGCATATTGACGATATCTTTGGCTGAATCGAGGCAGAACAGCTGACCGTGATCGCGCTCTTCAAAGTCGATGCCGTACTTGCTCACCATGGCGATAAAATCCCAGTTGGTGTACTGCGACAGCGCCGATTTAACAAAATGCGGATTGCGGCACAGGTAGTTCGCCGCCGAGACATCGTAGTTGGTGAAATTACAGCGCCCGCCACCAGAGATAAGAATTTTGCGTCCCGGTTTTTTGGCGTGATCGATGACCTGCACCCGACGGCCCCGTTTACCGGCTTCGGCCGCACACATCAGCCCGGCAGCACCGGCTCCAATGACCACCACATCGACTTTTTCACTCATAATTTCCACACTCAACTGCAATAAAAAAGGATGTGCAGCGCACATCCTTACTCACTCGGGGCGGTATTCTAACGGCAAAAACCCCGCTTGCCAATTGACCGTTTTACAGCATAAATGACGCGACTGTCGTCACGACCACCAAGGTGGTGGAGAGGATAAACAGCTCACGCACCCGGTCACATTTGCCGGTGAAAACCGGATCATGGTGATGGTGATACTCTTTACTTTTCAGATAGTGGTACAAACGCACCTGTTTGGTCACATTACCATGCGTGGTAAAGAAACCGCCGCCATCCACTTGCTGATAAAGCAACGGATGGGCTTCGCGCATGATATAAATGAGTGAGCGTAACGCGGTGAGGTAACGTAACACGTTGACTCCGGTTACTATCATTAGCGCTAATAGAAGAATATCTCCACTGATCATCTTTTCCTCCCTACACCTCGAGTAAGTATGCCCAGAGAAAAAGACGATCGCTTCAATTGGTCTTTTTGCTGAGATGATTACCCAGCGGGGGCATCCATTACCGAAGATGAGCCTGCTTTTGCCAATGCTGCCAGGTCCTTGTCAATGAAGAACAACGCCTTACCATCTTCACCAACCAGATCCAGCTTATCTACAATCCCTTTAAACAACTTCTCTTCTTCGTGTTGTTCCGCCACGTACCACTGAAGGAAGTTAAACGTTGAGTAATCTTGAGATGTGAACGCCACATGTGCCAGTTTATTGATTTTCTGTGTAATCATTAGCTCATGTTCCAGAGTTTCACGAAATACGTCACCCAGACTCGCGAAATCATGTTTTGGCGCTGCGATCGCACCCAGGATAGGCATTGCACCGGTTTCACTCACGTAAGTGAACAGACGTTGCATGTGCTGCATCTCTTCTACGGCATGGACGCGTAAAAATTCAGCGGCACCATCAAATCCTTTGTCCTCACACCAAGCACTCATTTGTAAGTATAGATTGGATGAAAAAAATTCGAGATTAATTTGATCATTGAGTTGATCAACCATAGCTTGCGATAACATCGGGGGCTCCTAATACGTTATAAATCACTGACCTGACTATAACATGTTCAGTCGCTATTGTGAGGTGACCTACACCAATGGCGAAGGATATTTGATCCGGATGGCAAAAATTTCCGTGACGAGGTGCTAATCTGTAGTGGATTACTGACTAGGAGCGAGCATTATGAGCTATCAACACATTTTAGTTGCTATCGATCTTTCAGAAGACAGCAAACACCTGATCGACAAAGCGGTTGCACTGGCTACGCCTCTCAATGCTGAGATCTCTTTTGTTCATATCGACGTCAATTACGCCGAACTGTACACCGGCCTTATCGATATCAATCTGGCGGAAACCCAGCATCACTCGATGGAAACCTCACAAAAGCAGTTACAGGAAACTGGCTCAGTACGCTAATTTCCCGATCAAACACACCCTGGTCGGCAGCGGTGACCTCAACAACGAACTGTGCGATACCATCAAAGAGTTCCAGATTGACCTGGTTGTCTGCGGCCATCATCAGGATTTCTGGAGCAAACTGCTCTCCTCGACCCGTCAGCTTATTAATTGCTCACCTGTCGACCTGCTGGTAGTGCCACTCAAAGACTGACGCTGATTTAAAACTCAGTTACACTGCAGGCACTTTTTCGATTGAAACGTTTTAATCATGATTTATTTGTCTGCAGTGACCCTTCTTTGGGCCTTTTCGTTCAGCCTGATCGGTGTTTACCTCGCTGGTCAGGTAGACGCTTGGTTTTCGGTCTGGATCCGGATTGCACTGGCCAGTGTCGTCTTTCTACCTTTCCTCAAATTTAAGCAGGTGCCGGGCAAACTGGCGCTGAAACTGATGGCAGCCGGTGGTTTTCAGCTCGGCCTGATGTACTGTTTCTACTACCCGTCGTTCGAGCTGCTCTCGGTACCGGAAGTGCTGCTGTTTACCGTTTTCACGCCGATTTATGTCACCCTGATTTATGATTTGCTCAAAGGGCGCTTTTCACCCTGGTATCTGGTGACGGCTGCGATTGCTGTGGCCGGTGCGGCAGTAATTAAATTTGCCGGTGTGAATGAAAACTTTTTCCTCGGCTTTATGGTGGTTCAGGGCTCTAACATCTGTTTTGCCATCGGCCAGGTGCTGTACAAATATGTGATGGAAAAAGAACAGGTTGAGCTGCCACAACGCACCATTTTTGGTTACTTCTACCTTGGCGCGTTTCGTGGTCGCCAGTGTGGCCTTCCTGCTGCTCGGTAACCCGGAGCGACTGCCGACCACCCATCTGCAGTGGGGCATTCTGCTTTACCTGGGTGTGATTGCTTCCGGTTTCGGTTATTTTGCCTGGAACCGCGGCGCCTGCCTGGTTAATGCCGGCGCGCTGGCAATTATGAATAACGCCCTGGTGCCAGCCGGTCTGCTGGTCAATATTCTGATCTGGAACCGGGATGTCGATTTGCCGCGCCTGTTGATTGGCGGCGCCATCATCCTGCTGTCGCTGTGGGTCAATGAAACCTGGGTCAAACGCCGTGCCGAACTCAGCTACCAGCGCGCCAGCCGTTAAATCGCAGCCCGCCGCGTGCCCATGATTCAACCATGACTCGCGCGACCGGGACAAACAAAAAGGCCCACTGCATCAGCAGCGGGCCTTTTTTTGATGGTGAGACAGACAATTAATGCATCTGCGCACTGAAACCTGCATCGAGCGCCGGAGTGACGTTCAAATCGGACCCCGCCCCCTGTAATACACTGAATTTAGACTGCAACGCCTGCTGCTTTCGCATCAGTTTACGCTGCTTTTTAAGCACCTTCTCCAGCTTTTTATGGTACTTTTTCTGCTTTTTAAGCGTTTTCTTCGCCAGCTTTAACGCCGCCTTATTGGCCGCTTTGGCTGGTTTACTGTCGACATTGACCACCGGCAGCAGTGACGCTGGCTGAGTGTGCTGCTTGGCCAGCGCCTGGGGTTTGCACAACGCCGACTTATCCGCACAGGAACGGGCACAAGAGCGGCACATGTAACCAGGCTGTGCAACCATAGCCTGAATGTCATCCAGTGAGGCGGCAATATCGCGACGATTTAATTTACACAGACGTGTGGCCATAAGGTGGCGCTCCGGTAAGAATAAGAATAATTCTTAGTTAGATATAACGCCGGGCGCGACCAAACGCAAGCTCTGATTGTCAAGAATGTTAATAACTGCGGCGGGTGAATCCATGTCGATAAAGACTGAGGGCCTTAAAAGACGGAGGACAGCAGGCAAATAGGCTCAGCCGATCATTCACCCATCGCCGCCAGGACATACACATCAAAGCGGTTTTTCTTGGTTTCAATCGCCATACTCGGTTTCTGCCCGGCCAGCCAGTCAGCATAATCCGGACGTTTGACCACCACCCGCTTGCTCGCCAATTGCAACGCCGGTGCCAGCAAGCCATCGGCGTCGTGGTCGGCGCCCACCAGCGACTGGAACACACGCATCTCTTTCTTGACCAGAGCCGATTTTTTCTTGTTCTCCGGATGGGGATACATAGGGTCAAGATAGACTACATCCGGACGCTGGAAGCTGGCATCGTCAGCCAGTTTATCCAGCGCGTCATGACTGGAAGCATGCAGCAGACTGACCCGCTCTGAAACCCAGGGACCGATCTCCGCATCCTCTCGGGCACGGGCCAGACCATCATCGAGCAGCGCCGCCACTACCGGATGACGCTCCACCATCTGCACCTTGCAGCCCAGCGAAGCCAGCACAAAAGCATCGCGGCCCAATCCGGCTGTGCCATCCAGCACTGTCGGAGTTGCGCCTTTATTCAGCCCGGCCGCTTTCGCAATCGCCTGCCCTTTACCACCGCCGAATTTACGCCGGTGCGCCACGGCACCACTCACCCAGTCGACGTAAATCGCGCCCAGTTTCGGTTCATCGGTTTTACGCAGCTCAAGACGCTCTTCGGTCAGAACCAGCGCAAACGCACTGCTGGCATCGTGGATTAACTGCCAGCGCTGCGCGATATCCTGCAATTGCAGGGCACGGTGCGGGGCTTCACAAATCAGTTGTAGCTGCAAGGTCTTACTCCAGCAAAGAGAAAGTTAGATTGGGCGCCAGTTTAGCCGATTTTGTCCGGCGCGGCTAAAGGTTTCTGCAGGGCCTGGAAGTGCCGGACAGAGCGCGAAAAAACATCTCAGGTCGCGGCATCGCTTGGCACAATCAGCAATTAATGATATCACTCAGAATAATATCTGCTCTCCTCAGCCAGGGTAATACTCAACCGTTGAACAACCGCCAGGATTTTATATGCAAGTAGCTTCAACCAAACTGGATGAATTGGATCGTGCGATTCTGAAGATTTTGATGGATGACGCACGCACTCCCTACGCGGAGATGGCGAAACAATTTAATGTCAGTCCTGCCACCATCCATGTTCGGATAGAAAAGATGAAAGCCGCCGACATCATTCAGGGCACCGAGGTGGTGGTCAACACCAAAAAGCTCGGTTACGACGTGTGCTGCTTTATTGGTATCAACCTGAACGCTGCGCGCGATTACCACTCGGCGCTGGCCAAGCTCAATGCGCTGGATGAAGTGGTCGAAGCGTATTACACCACCGGGGCGTACAATATTTTCGTCAAACTAATGTGCCGGTCAATTGAAGAGCTGCAGTATGTCCTGATCGATAAACTGCAGGCGATTGACGAAGTGCAGTCAACCGAAACTCTGATTTCGCTGCAGAACCCGATCAACCGCAACGTCAATCCCTGAAACAGCCAAACTCACCACATATACTGGCAGGATGTACGCCAGGCACGACTTACCCGTCGTCATTCCTCTTATCAGCCAGAATGCAAAAAGCCCGGAGCAATGCCCGGGCTTATCATTTCAGCTCTATTGCGGACCAGCAAAGTCCCGAGAGCGATTACTTATTCAGGTAGCTGAGCAACTCGTCGGCGGAGATGCCCTGTTTAGCCAGCTCTTTTGCCAGCAGATCAACCTGTTCATGCTTGCGCGAATCGATCACTTGCTGAAACTGGTAAACCAGATCACGCAGTACCGGCAGCGGAACTTGTTTCGCTGCGCTGCGAATGCGCTCGCTACTTTGATTGCCCAACTCCGCAAGCAATTTACCAAACATGACTTTTTCTGGTGAATCATCAAGCTGTTCCCAGATGCGAGCCATTTCGTAGGTCGTCATAGACATCGTATAGAGATTCCAAAGAGTTATTCTAAAGAACGAAAGAAAACACAATATACACGCGTTGTGTCGTTTAGAAAATAGCCCTTAGGGTGAATTTACCCAAGCTTACACTGCAACTCAGGCTAAGAGTCCAGGGCCCACCGATGCCAGGCGCGCCCGACTTTCGAAAACAGAACCAACAACGCCGGCGCGATCAGCCACATATGTAAACCAATCAGCATCTGCGGTTGCAAGTCTAACCGCTGCAACAGACCGACCACCAGACCCGAACCACTCATTTGGAACAGACCTAACAAAGCGGCCGCTGTACCGGCCTTATCACCAAACGGCGCCAGTGCTTTACCGGCAGCCGCACCCAGCACCCAGGCAAAACCCATTGAAGAGATAAAAATTGGCAGCATGAACGCGAATGGAGTCGCCACCTGAGCCAGCAGCAACATGGTCACCCCGGCCACCAGCAGAGCCACAATACCCATCACCAGCGTAGTATGGGTGCCAAAGCGGTCCATAATGCGCGGCGCCGTCAGACAAGCGGCAATATTGATCACCGCGTTGATACCAAACCAGAAGGTAAACTGGTTCATGTCCAGCCCCAGGTTGGTCATCAGCACCACGGGAGCCGAGGTGACATAGGCCAGAATGACCGCCATCGCTAACAGACACAAGCTGGCATGAAACAGGAAAGACGGTGTTTTAACCACTGACCAGTAGCGGCTGAGTTTAAACACTGCCTGCTTGTCTGTGGTCGGGTTGGTTTCACGCATAGTGACCAGCATCAGCAGTCCGACCACAATCGCAAACGCGGCCATAAAGCTGAAATTGCTACGCCAGCCAAACTGCTGGGTCAGCCAGCTGCCGAGAATCGGCGCCAGAGCAGGAATAAAGCAGATCGCCCCGTTGAGGTAGCTGATCATTTTACCGCTGCGATGCGGGCCAAAAATATCGCGAACTGTTGCAAAGGCTGCTACCGATGTTGCACATGCACCTAAGCCTTGTAGCAGACGGGCCGTCAGCATCCACTCGATGTTTTGAGCACTCCACGCCAATAAAGCGCTCAACGCGTAGATACCTATCCCTCCTAATGCAACAGTTTCGACGACCGAGCTTGTCCGCTAACGGTCCGGCAAACAACTGGCCGATACCCATAGCAAACAGAAACCAGGTGATCGTATCCTGGGCCAGAGCGTGTTCCACGTGAAACGTCTGCGAAATCTGCGGTAAGGCGGGCAGATAAATATCAATGGCCAAAGGGCTGAAAAGAACCAGCAGGGTCAGCAGCACCATTTGTAGTTTGCCGGGACCAGCAGATTGCGTCACGCTCACGTTTACTCCAACTTCAGTGATTAAGATCTCGCAGCGAACTATAAATCAAGCATGATATGAGTAAAAATGGCTTATAATCATCCCTATTATTCCATTTGGGAAAATCAGATGAAGATTGAAAAGCTAGCCCGCATCGATCTCAACCTACTGGTGTGCCTGAAAGTGCTCAGTGAAGAACTCAATGTCACCCGCGCTGCCCATCGGTTATGTCTGAGCCAGTCAGCGGTCAGTAAATCACTGGCTAAACTGCGTGAGCAGTTCAACGACCCACTTTTCGTACGTACTTCACACGGCCTCAAACCGACGCCAAAGGTAGTATTTCTGCAGCCCAAGCTGGATATTCTGGTCAATCAGCTTGAGCTGATCACCCAGCCGGAGCAGTTCTGTCCCAAATCGAGCGAATACCGCTTTCACATTGCCGCGGTGGAAAGCGTCTACTCACTGATCCTGCCCCACTTTTTGCCGGCCATTTTCAACCAGGGACCGAACATCAACATCAGCACTCACACCTGGAGCGAGCAGACCTTTAAAAAACTGCAACTAGGTGAGCTGGATTTAGGCCTGACCGGCAAAGATATCGATATTAATGATGCCCGTCTGACCATGTTGCCGCCGGGCGATATCTGCGAGCAGGAAATTTATCGCGATACCCAGATGTGTGTGGTGCGCCGTGACCATCCGGTCCTGCAGCAACCGTGGAATCTGCAGCAATATCTGGCACTGCGTCATGTCCAGGTGCGCTGTGACGGCAACGATCGCTGGCTGCTCGACTACCGCCTCGCCGATCAGGGACTGGAACGTGACATTGCCATTACTGTGCCGGACTTTAACAGCGCCGCCAGTCTGTGCACCTATACCGACTTTGTCTTCACTGCGCCAAGCCATTTCACCCAGTTGGTGGCACAACAGATGGGCCTGGCCGTACTGCCCCTGCCGCTGGAATTCCCGCCGATGGCGTATACTTTATTCTGGCACCGCGACCGTGATAACGACCCGGCTCTGAGCTGGCTGCGCCAGATCATTTACAGCAAAACGTTGCACCTGCGCCAAAGTCAGTAACCCGGCAGATATTTCATTAAACACGCCGCATGGCGTACATTTGCACAGCCAGAATAAAAGGAGTAGCTTATTTCGCTCCGTCCCGGACGTGTAATCCATGCACCGTAAGTAAGGATATTAATAAGGATAATCACAGATGCCCGATTCTATTTCCCAACGTGTCACCGCCCTGCGTGACTGGCTGACCCAGCAAGGTCTGGACGCTCTGATCGTACCTCACGAAGATGAATACCTCGGCGAATATGTGCCGGCTCACAATGAACGCCTGCACTGGCTGACCGGCTTCACTGGTTCGGCAGGTGCCGCCGTGATCACCCGGGATAAAGCGGCAATTTTCGTTGATGGCCGTTATACCGTTCAGGTACGCAAACAGGTTCCGGCACAATGGTTTGAATACCGTCACCTGATTGAAGAACCATATCTGGCCTGGCTGAAACAGAGCTTGCCGGCAGGCAGTAAAATCGGCTATGACCCGCGCATGCACCGCGCCAGCTGGCTGAAAGCGGCGCAAACCACACTGGGCAGCGAACTGCAGCTGATCGCCACTGACCATAACGCGATTGATCAGTTGTGGCATGACCGTCCGCAGCCTCTGGTTTCCGCCATGCGCCTGATGGGCAATGAACTGGTCGGTGTATCCAGCAGCGAAAAACGTCACACAATCGCCGAAATTCTACGCCAAAAGTCGGTAGATAGCGCTATTTTAACCGAACTTGACTCCATCTGCTGGTTGCTGAATATTCGTGGTCTGGACGTGTCCCGCCTGCCGGTTCTGCTGTCACACGCCATCATCCATGCCGATGCCAGCGTCGATTTCTTCCTCGATCCGGCTCGTCTGGCGCCGGGGTTTGCCGAACATGTCGGTCCGGGTGTTCGTGTCCATTCACCTGCAGATCTGCCTGAGCAGCTCGCAGCCCTGAACGGACGCCGCGTGTTAGTGGATCCGGCCACCAGCAATGCCTGGTTTACCCTCACCCTGCAAAACGCCGGCGCTGAGCTGGTCAGTGATGCCGACCCTTGCCTGCTTCCTAAAGCGGCCAAGAAACGCCACTGAAGTGGCCGGAATGAAAGCGTGCCATGTTCGTGATGGCGCGGCGATGGCTAAATTTCTCGCCTGGCTCGACAGCGAAGTCGCAGCCGGACGTCTGCACAATGAGGCGGTACTGGCTGATAAACTGCAGGCGATGCGCGAACTCGACCCGACCCTGGCTGATTTGAGTTTTGATACCATCTCGGCGGCTGGCAGTAACGCCGCCATGTGTCACTACAATCACATCAACCAGCCACAGCCGGGTCAGCTGAGTATGAACAGCCTCTATCTGGTCGATTCAGGCGGCCAGTACAGTGACGGTACCACAGACATCACCCGCACCATCTCCATCGGCGAAGTCAGTGACGAGATGAAACAGCAGTTTACTCTGGTACTGAAAGGCCACATCGCTCTGGCAACAGCACGATTCCCGCAAGGGACCTGCGGCCACCAGCTGGATGCACTGGCGCGTCAGCACCTGTGGGCACACGGTTACGATTATGATCACGGCACCGGCCACGGTGTCGGCCATTTCCTCAGCGTCCACGAGGGGCCACAACGCATCAGTAAAGTCTATAATCCGGTCGCACTGCGCCCCGGAATGGTGGTGTCGAACGAGCCGGGTTACTACCGCGCAGACGGTTTTGGTATCCGGATAGAAAACCTCGAGCTGGTCAGCGAATTTGCCACTCAGGGTGATTTTTCTGTGCTCGGTTTCCAGTCGCTGACCCGCTGCCCGATCGATGTACGCGCGATTAACATCAACATGCTGACCAAGCCTGAGCTGAAATGGCTCAACCACTATCATCAAACGGTGTGGCAGGAAGTCAGCCCGTTGGTCGACGGAGAGGTGAAAGCCTGGCTGCAACAAGCCACCCGGCCACTGCAGCATCCATAACCCGTCACATCCGACTGTTTGTCCCTGAGCCTTACCGGCTCGGGGATTTTTTTGGTTCATCGCGGCTTTCCGGGGAAAGCCGCTTTTATCTTTAAAAAAAAGTAATCGATATCTCGGTAGCCGTAGCCCATTCGTTTGATTAACTTTATCTTGTTGTTTATCCCTTCGAGCGTACAGGTATTGAGTGGGTAGCTTGCAGAAGCAACGATGCCATGAAGATACGGTTTGAGCTTTCTCGCGAAGTCCATAAGCGGCTTGATCCCGCTTTCTTGAACTTGCTCCCACCATACGTCCCATAAGTCTTCCGCTTCGCTTTCTGACTCGCACCTCCATAACTCTTTTAGCTGAGAGCCAAGTAAATACGTCACCATTAAGTCTTTGTTCATACTCAGTATCTCACTCAGATAGCTCTCCTGTTTACTGTCTAAATTACCTCTGTTTTTGAGGAGAACCCAGCGTGAACGTTTCACCCATTGGCGCGCTTTCTTGTCCTGTTTGAGTTGATTAGCTTGGTCAACTCTGACTCTATCCATCACTTCCCGACCAAATTTTGCGACCACATGGAATAAATCGTACACAATGCGGGCGTTAGGACAATGTCGCTGCACTTCGAGGTCGAAAGCCGTATTCATATCCATTGCAACCGCTTCTATGTTCTGGCCATGCTCACCGAGTAATTCAAAGAAGGGACGGATATCTTTTCGGCTGCGTCCAACGCCTATCCAAAGCACTTGATGCGTCTTAGCATCCGCGATAACAGTGGCATAACGATGTCCCTTGAAGAGAGCAAACTCATCCATGACCAGCTGTCTCAGCTCTGCCCAGTTAACCTCTGGCACCGCATGTTGTAGCCGACGTTTATCTATCGCCTTAATCGTATGCCAATGAACCCCCGTCATCTGGGCGATATGTTTGATAGGAAGAAGAGGCAGCAACTGCTCAATGTAACGTCTTAAGCGGTTAGTCAGGCGAGCAAAAGGTTCAAGCCAAGAAATAGATTCGGTTTTGATACCGCAGTCAGGGCACTTTATACGCCTTGTTTGTAGGGATAGCTCGACGGGTACGCCGAGAATCGTCGCTTCCTTAATCGTGCGCCACTGATAATCATGTATGGCTTGAACATGTTGCCCACATGAACATCGAGCAGTCGTGCTGGGTTGGAGAGTAATCGTGATGAGAGAAGACGTTTGTACAGACTTTACGACATGAAAGCCTTCCCAGAACGAGGATAGGAAAGTATGATTCGGCATGAAAACGGTAGTTTGTGTAAGGTTGTGTTTGGCGATGTAACCTTATCACTTACTACCGTTTTTGTTTTAAGTTCCCGCCAATCCGCGATGAACCATTTTTTTTGCCTGTCACTTTTTGTCACTTGTATACAATTCAAAACTTTCCACCTCGAATGAAAAAAATATTTAACAATTAACTTGTTGTTTTTATTTAAATTAACCATAGAAGCATACTGTATAGGATACTAAATACTCAATAAATTGATTTGAGATCTAATTATTTTTTAGCTAAGTTATATTTAACTAATCGTTCAATTAAAAATGATAAGGAGTGCAGATGCCCAAGGTAGGAATGCCAGACATACGCAAGCCACAGTTGGTTCAGGCCACGATGGCAGTCATAGAGCGAGTGGGTTTACATGCGGCCAGCATCGCGCTGATCAGCCGCGAAGCCGGTGTCTCAACCGGGATCATCAATCACTACTTTGGTGGCAAACATGGCCTGCTGGAAGAAACCATGCGCGCCATTTTGCGAGAACATTCCATTACCGTCACTCAGGCACTGGCCAAACTGCCGAAAAATGCTCATCAGGCGCGTATCAATGCCATCGTCAATGCCAACTTCTTAGGCTTTCAGGCCGAAAGTCAGGTCGTGAAAACCTGGCTCGCATTCTGGACCTATTCGATGCATGACGAACAATTACATCGCTTACAACGTGTCAACGAAAAGCGTCTGCTATCACACCTTAAAATTGAATTGAATTCTCTTCTGCCCCGCCACCGCACTAATCAGGTGGCGCACGGGATCGCTGCTCTGATTGATGGAATCTGGCTGCGCGGCGCACTGAACCCTGCCGGGATCAGTGCCGAGCAAGCCCGACTGTTAATTAACGATTACCTAGACATACAACTGGCGCAACACGCACCTATGACAAGTTAGGTCTTTAACCACAAGGTCTTCACATGGAACAAGCATCACTTTATATAGGCGGCTCGCTGCAACGCGCGTCGTCCGGGGAAACGTTTACCTCATATAACCCGGCAACGGGCGAACCACTGGCTGTTTTGGGTCTTGCCAGCGAGCAGGACGTGCAACAGGCGATCGAATCCGCTCAGGCCGGCTTTGCTGTCTGGTCAGCGATGAGCGCGGTGGAACGCAGCCGGATCCTGCTCAACGCAGTGCGATTGCTGCGCGAGCGCAATGACGAAACTGGCGCAACTGGAAGTACTCGATACCGGTAAGCCGATTCAGGAAGCAGACTGTGTCGACATCGCCACTGGTGCCGACGTGATTGAATATTTTGCTGGTCTGGCACCCGCTCTGCAGGGTGAACAGCAACCACTCAGCGCCAATCAGTTTTTTTACACCCGCAAAGAGCCGCTCGGTATCTGTGCCGGTATCGGCGCCTGGAACTACCCGATTCAAATTGCAATGTGGAAAGCGGCCCCTGCGCTGGCAGCAGGCAACGCGATGATCTTCAAGCCTTCGGAAGAAACACCGCTGACAGCGCTGAAACTGGCAGAGATTTTCAGCGAAGCCGGACTGCCCGACGGCGTATTTAACGTCGTGCAGGGCGATGGTCGTGTCGGCCAGATGCTGACGGCCCACCCGGCAATTGCCAAAGTGTCATTTACCGGCGAAACCGGTACCGGTAAAGCGGTGATGACCGACAGTGCGCGCACACTAAAATCGGTCACCATGGAGTTGGGTGGTAAATCACCGCTGCTGGTGTTCGCAGATGCCAAGCTCGACCAGGCAGTATCAGCGGCCATGGTGGCTAACTTTTATACCCAGGGCGAAGTCTGTACCAACGGAACCCGGGTTTTTGTCCATGAAAGCCTGTACGACGACTTCATTGATCAGCTCAAAGTTCGCACCGAAAAACTGATCATCGGCGATCCGCAAGATCCGCAAACGCAAATCGGCGCATTGATCTCGCGCGATCATATGCACAAAGTTCTGGATGCGATCCAAAGCGCCAAAAGCAGCGGTGCCACCTTGCTGACCGGCGGCTATCAGGTCACCGATAACGGCCTGGCGAACGGTAACTTCGTCGCGCCAACGGTATTTACCGACTGCCACGATGACATGGCGTTCGTCCAGCAGGAAATCTTTGGTCCTGTGATGGCGGTACTCAAATTCAGTGATGAACAGGACGTGATTCGTCGCGCCAATCACACCCATTATGGTCTGGCCGCCGGGGTATTCACCCAGAACCTGTCACGCGCGCACCGCGTGATCCACCAGCTGCAGGCCGGTATTTGCTGGGTCAACACCTGGGGTGACTCTCCGGCACCAATGCCGGTCGGCGGTTACAAACAATCGGGTATCGGGCGTGAAAATGGTATCGAAACCCTGACCCATTACACCCAGACCAAAAGTGTCCTGATTGAACTGGACGACTTTGCTGGTCCGTATGCCTAAGGAGCCGTTATGACTCAGTCATTTGATTACATCATTATCGGCGCCGGTTCTGCAGGCTGTGTACTGGCGGATCGCCTCAGCGCCAGCGGTGAACATTCGGTCCTGCTGCTGGAAGCCGGCGGCGGTGATAAAAGCGTCTTCATCCAGATGCCGACCGCACTCTCATACCCGATGAACAGTGCCAAATACGCCTGGCAGTTTGAATCCCTGCCTGAACCTGGCCTGGACGGACGCGCCCTGCACTGCCCGCGCGGCAAAGTGCTGGGTGGCAGCTCGTCCATCAACGGTATGGTCTATGTGCGCGGTCACGCCTGTGATTTCGACGAATGGCAGCAGCATGGTGCGGCCGGTTGGGGCTACGCCTCCTGCCTGCCTTATTTTAAAAAGGCGGAAACCTGGAGCGGCGGCGGCGATCAATACCGCGGCGCTGACGGCCCGCTGGCCACTTGTAACGGTAATGACATGGAGCTCAACCCGCTCTACCAGGCATTCATTGATGCCGGGCAGCAAGCCGGTTATCCGTACACCAAGGACTATAACGGCTACCAGCAGGAAGGCTTTGGCGCGATGCACATGACGGTCGACAACGGAGTACGAGCCTCGACCTCCAACGCCTATCTGCGCCGGGCCCTTAAGCGTCCCAACCTGACCCTGCTGAAAGGTGTGCTGACCCGTAAGATCCTGCTCGACACCCAATCTGCGAGCGGTAAACGCGCGACCGGGGTTGAGTTTGAGCGTAACGGCCAGGTGCAACGTGCCACCGCACAGCGGGAAGTCATCTCCTGTGCCGGTTCCATCGGTTCGCCGCAACTGCTGCAACTGTCTGGTATCGGTCCGCGTGACGTTCTGGAAAATGCCGGGGTCAGAGTCGAACACGAACTGCCGGGTGTCGGTGAGAACCTGCAGGATCATCTGGAAATCTATTTCCAGTATCGCTGTGAACAGCCGATCACTCTTAACAGCAAACTGGGCCTGGTCAGTAAAGGCATGATTGGCGCGCAATGGCTGCTAACCAAACAAGGGTTGGGTGCCACCAACCACTTTGAATCCTGTGCGTTTATCCGCTCGCGAGCCGGTCTGAAATGGCCAAATCTGCAGTATCATTTTTTACCTGCTGCCATGCGGTATGACGGACGCACCGCGTTTGATGGTCATGGTTTTCAGGTTCATGTCGGACCGAATAAACCGCTCAGTCGCGGCCGGGTGTGGATTCGCTCCGCCGATCCGGCCGACAAACCGGCCATTCTGTTCCGTTACCTGTCCGAGCAGCAAGATATCCAGGACTGGCGCGACTGCATCCGCCTCACGCGTGAAATCCTCGCCCAACCGGCACTGGATCAATACCGCGGGGATGAAATTCAACCGGGTAACGCGGTCAGCAGCGACGCTGAGATTGATGCCTGGATAAAACAGAATGTCGAAAGTGCTTACCACCCGTCGTGCAGCTGCAAAATGGGCGCAGCCGATGATGCGATGGCCGTGCTGGATGAAGAGTGCCGGGTACGCGGCATTGCCGGACTGCGTGTGGTCGACTCCTCGGTGTTTCCCGACCATACCCAACGGTAACCTCAACGCACCAACCATTATGGTCGCGGAACGGGCCGCGGACATGGTGCTGGGTAACACGCCGCTCCCCGCCGAAAAATTACCGGTTTGGATAGCCCCGCACTGGCAGACCCAACAGAGAGAAACAACACCGCAGCGTGCGCTCGACACGCAATCCGGTGTGGAATTGATAACAAAATAAGGACACAGATCAATGCGTAAAGTCATGACCTTCACAGCAGCCACACTGCTGTCAATCAACGCGTATGCTAACAGCTGCGATACCGTTCGTTTTGCCGATGTCGGCTGGACCGATATCACCTCAACAACGGCTGTCACCACCGAGTTATTGCAGGGTTTGGGCTACCAGACCAAAACCGACCTGTTGTCCGTACCGGTTACCTACTCTTCCATGGCCAACGGCGACATTGATGTATTCCTGGGCAACTGGATGCCGACCATGGAGGGTGATATTGCCAAATACCGCGATAATGGTTCGGTAGAAACGGTACGCGCCAATCTGGAAGGTGCCAAATACACCCTGGCCGTACCTAAGTACGTCTATGACGCCGGGGTCAAATCGTTTGCCGATCTTGCCAAGCATGCCGATCAGTTTAAGCACCGCATCTACGGTATCGAGCCTGGTAACGACGGCAACCGCCTGATCCAGTCAATGATTGACAGCAATGCGTTCGATCTCAAACAGTTTGACCTGGTGGAATCGAGTGAAGCCGGCATGGTGTCGCAGGTAAAACGTGCGGTACGCCGCAAGCAGTGGATCGCATTTCTTGGCTGGGCACCGCACCCGATGAACAGCAATGTCGAAATGGAATACCTCAGCGGCGGAGATGATTACTTTGGCGCTAATTATGGCGGTGCCAACGTCTACACCAACGTCCGCCATGACTATACCGAGCAATGTCCCAATGTCGGCCAGTTGCTCAACAATCTGCAATTCAGCCTCGAGATGGAAAACAGCTTGATGGAAGCCATCCTCAATCAGGGCCAACGCCCTGAACAAGCCGCCAAAGACTGGTTGCGTCAGCATCCTGAAGTGCTGACCCCGTGGCTGAAAGATGTCACCACACGTGATGGGCAGCCAGCGGAGAAAGCCGTAACTGATTATCTCAACTCTGACGTATAACCCCGCCGGGTGGCGCAAGCCACCCGCTATAAGGAACTGCACACTATGATTAGCGATCACAAAATTCCGTTAGGCCACTGGATGGAAGCCGGTGTGGACTGGCTGACTCTGCATGCTTCGGGCGTATTCGATACCATCTCTTTCGTACTGGAAAACATCATTATGGTGTTAGTCGATGTCTTCAAATGGTTCCCGCCGGCGGTCCCTATCATTGTCACCGCAGCACTGGCCTGGTGGCTGCATCGCAGCCTGTCTCTGGTGGTGTTTATCATTGCCGCACTGTTACTGATCCTTAACCTGGGTTACTGGCAGGAGATGCTGGAAACCTTTGTCCTGGTCTTTGCCGCCACCACGATTTCGGTCCTGATCGGTGTACCGGTTGGCATCATGGCTGCGCACCGACCATGGCTGTATACCGTGCTGCGCCCGATTCTGGATTTGATGCAGACGGTACCTACATTCGTTTATCTGATCCCGACTCTGGTTCTGTTCGGACTGGGTATTGTACCCGGACTGATTTCCACCATCATTTTCGCCATCGCCGCTCCGATCCGTCTCACCTATCTTGGCGTCACTAAAGTACCGGAAGAACTGATTGAGGCCGGTAAAGCTTTCGGTGCCAGCCGGATGAAGCTGCTGTTCAAAGTTGAACTTCCGGCGGCCCTGCCGAGCATCATGGCTGGCATTACTCAATGCATCATGTTGTCACTGTCAATGGTCGTGATTGCCGCTCTGGTTGGCGCTGATGGTCTGGGCAAACCCGTCATTCGCGCCCTCAACACGGTGAATATTTCCCAAGGGTTTGAAGCCGGTCTGGCGATTGTTCTGGTCGCTATTATTCTCGACCGTCTGTGTAAAGCACCTAACAGCAAGGAGGCATAATCATGCAAGCCATCAGTATTGAAAATCTCGACGTCGTGTTCGGGCAGCAGACGGCACCGGCATTAGACCTGCTTGACCAGGGTAAAAGCCGTCAGGAAATCATCGACCAAACCGGTCTGGTGGTCGGGGTTAACAACGTGACTCTCGACGTACAGCAGGGCGAAATCTGCGTGCTGATGGGTCTGTCCGGCTCTGGTAAATCCAGCCTGCTGCGCGCGGTTAACGGCCTCAACCCGGTTACTCGCGGCGCTCTGAAAATCCAGGATGGAGAACAAAGTATCGATCTGGCGCAGTGCGACGCCGACACCTTGCGTCACCTGCGCACCAACAAAGTCTCGATGGTATTTCAGAAATTCGCCCTCATGCCCTGGCTGACAGTGCTGGATAACGTGGCATTTGGTCTGGAAATGCAAGGCATCAGCAAACAGGAACGCCGTGCCCAGGCACGGGAGAAATTGGCCATGGTCGGCCTGGCCGAATGGGAAAACAAACTGCCCCATGAACTTTCCGGTGGTATGCAGCAACGGGTCGGCCTGGCACGAGCCTTCGCCATGGACAGCGACATTCTGTTGATGGACGAACCTTTCTCTGCCCTTGATCCCCTGATCCGCAGCCAGCTGCAGGATGAGTTACTGCTGCTGCAAAAGCAGCTCAATAAGACCATTATCTTCGTCAGCCATGATCTGGATGAAGCGCTGAAAATCGGCTCACGTATTGCGATTATGGAATCCGGAAAGCTGATTCAGTATGGCAAACCGGAACAGATAGTCCTGTCGCCGGAAACGCAATACGTGAAAGATTTTGTCGCCCACACCAACCCGCTCAATGTCCTCAAAGGTCGTTCGCTGATGAACAGCAGCGATAGCCTGGTCCAAGACAACGGACGCTGGCAGATCTGCCAACAGGCGGATATCTGGGTTGAGCAACAACAGCAACAATGGGTTGTATGTGGCGATAGCCCGGTCGAGTTGATTGAATGGCATGCAGAACTGTCATTGCAGTCATTGAGTCCGCACTCACTGGTCATGGCCAGCCCTGATATTGATATGCGTCAGGCGATTGAAATCCGCTACCGGACCGGTAACCCTATTTTACTGATGGAAGAAAATCGTCTGCTCGGTACATTGAGCGATCAGGATTTTTATCATGCTCTGCTGGGTAAGTACCATCAGGCTCAGGCAGCCTGATGGGTATCTTATATTGATAGTGACCGATACGGATAGATAGTTACCTCATAGTGAGCGATGCCGTCATCGGCGACCACAATGTTCATAGAACACACTCATCTGGTATGTTAAAGGCGACCTCTGGTCGCCTTTATATTTTAACGAGCTACTGTAACTTAACGAGCTAGATTTCGTATGTTTCACGTGAAACACAAATCCGTTGAGCTCACTGCACGACTCACATTAAGCCGAAACTCACACTAACCCGAGTAGACTGCATGCCAGTCATGCCACACCGGTTGCAGTCCGCGCGCTTGCATCGCTTGTTCAACCAGAACGGCAGAACGCTCATCACTGATGGCAAACTGCTCCAGTTCCGCTTTCGGATCCGCATAGCCCCCAGGCTGGGTTTTGGATGCGGCCGATAAACTGGTGATACCAAGCGGTGCGACATTATCGCGAAAGGCCGGCGTTTCCCGGGTTGAGAGCGACAGCTCCACCTCGGAGTTAAACAGACGAAAAGCACAAATCAGCTGCACCAGTTGTTTATCACTCATCACAGATTTAGGCTGCAAAGCTCCTTCACACGGCCGCAGGCGCGGAAACGAAATCGAGTAACGCGATTGCCAGTAAGTCCGCTCAAGATAATCAAGATGGGCCGCGACATAGAAGCAATCGGTACGCCAGTCTTCGAGACCAATCAGCGCACCGAGGCCGATTTTATCAATCCCGGCTTGTGCCAGCCGATCCGGAGTTTCAAGCCGAAAATCGAAATCCATCTTGTTACCACGCAGATGATGCTGCGCGTAAGTCGAAGGATGGTACGTCTCCTGATAAACCATCACGGCATCCAAGCCGAGCGTCTTGAGCTCTGCGTACTCTTGCATCTGCAGTGGCTGTACTTCCATCGCCAGATAGTGAAACGACTGCTTAATGATCGGCAGCATTTGACGAAAGTAATTCATGCCGACTTTGGTTTCATGTTCACCGGTCACCAACAATACGCTGTCGAATTTCATCTGCTTAATAGCAGCAATTTCAGCGCGGATTTCCGTCTCACTGAGGGTTTTACGTTTAATGCGGTTTCTCCATCGAAAAACCACAATAGGTACATGCGTTGGCACACAAGTTAGAAAGGTAAAGCGGAATGTAGAACGCCATGGTATTGCCAAAACGGCGCCGGGTCGCCTGGTAAGACAGCTGTGCCATCTGCTCCAGATACCCTTCTGCTGCCGGCGAAATCAGAGCTTTGAAGTCTTCCAGATCACGTTTGTTTTTAGCCAGTGCGCGCTCGACATCATGACGGGTTTTACTGTACACCGACAGCTTAATATCATCCCAGTCGAGCTGGTTAAATCGGTCAATAAAACTCATATTCAATTGTCCAGAAATGCGGTAAACGGACTCGATGCAGACGCGCTCACTTGCTGGGTCGCCAGACCGGAAAGATAAGCCATCCGCCCCGCTTCGACTGCCATACGAAATGCAGTGGCCATCGCAATCGGATTACGAGCCGTAGCAATCGCAGTGTTGACCAAGACCGCATCGGCCCCCATCTCCATCGCCAGCGCAGCATCCGATGGTGCACCAATACCGGCATCAACGATGACCGGAACCTTAGCCTGATCAATGATAATTTCGAGGAAGGTTTTTGAGCTTAATCCCTGGTTGGTGCCAATCGGTGCACCGAGTGGCATCACTGCGGCACAGCCGACCTCCTCCAGTCGCTTGCACAGCACCGGATCGGCATGGCAGTAAGGCAACACAATAAAGCCATCTTTCACCAGCTGTTCAGCTGCTTTCAGAGTCTCAATCGGGTCCGGCATCAGGTACTTGGGATCGGGATGAATTTCCAGTTTCAGCCACTCTGTACCGAGCGCTTCACGCGCCAGATGGGCGGCATAGATGGCATCCTGTGCGGTTTTGGCACCGGAGGTATTTGGCAACAAATTAACCCCGCTGGCAATCAGCGGGGCCAAAATATCATCGTCACGCTGCTCAAGATCAACCCGCTTGAGTGCCATGGTGACCAGTTCTGACTGACTCACTGCAATAGCTTGCGACATGGTGTTGCGGTCGGAAAACTTCCCGGTACCGGTCAGTAAACGGGACTGGAACTGACGATTGGCTATCGTCAGCATAGCGTTGCCGGCCACAACTTCACTCTGATTGGGCTTATTTGCAGACGTATTATTAATAACAGACATAGTATTAGCCTCCTGCGATGGCCTGAAACAGTGAGATCTGATCACCCTGATTGAGTTGAGTCTCAGACCATAATCCTTTCGGAATAACTTGTTGATTGATGGCAAACACACAACCGACGGTCGGCAGTCCAAGTTGAATCTGCAGCGTGTGTAAGCTGGTTGTCGCCTCAATCTGATGCGCTTGCTGGTTAATAAATATAGTGATGGTCATACACTCACTCCGTGCTTTGTCCGCACTGCTTGCAGTGTGGATCCGCGATAAGTTGCCACTTTTGCCACTGCATACTCAGTGCATCAAAGCGCTGCATGTAATGGCTGTCAAAACCGTCGAGTTGAATTAATTTCTGCATCGCCAGCAGAGCCTGTAAGTTACCCATAGTGCCGACCACCGGTCCGGCTACGCCCATATCTGAGCAGCGCACTGACGTCGATGATTGCAGATCCGGTACCACACATTGATAACAACCTTGGCTGCGGCGGCTAAAATCAAGCGTAATCAATTGCCCTTCCCAGCCAATCGCTGAAGCGGAAATCAAACATACTCCGGCCTGATAACAAACCTGGTTGACCAAATGGCGAGTCGGCAAATTATCACTGCAGTCGAGCACCACATCAGCCAAGCTGACTTCTAGCTTCAGTAAGGTGGCATCCATACGTCGTTCAACCGTGCGTACCTGACAATCAGGATTGAGCGTGTGTAGACTTCGTGCCAAAGCGCGTACTTTGGGCTGGCCAATATCCTGCACGCGGTAAGCCAACTGACGATGCAGATTGGATATCTCCACCTGATCATCATCGGCAATCACCAGCTTAGTGACACCCGCAGCGGCCAGAAACTGCGCTGCTGCACTGCCTAATCCGCCACAACCAATCATCAAGACTTTGCTATTGAGTAAAGCTTGCTGGCCCACTTCACCGATTTGCGGCAACGCCACCTGACGTTGATAACGCACAAATTGTTGGTCACTGAGCATCAGCCACCTCCTCGCCCTGATGAGCCAGGTCCAACAAGTGCTGTAACTGAGTGACCGCCTGGCTGACATCCTGAGCCTGAGTGATAGCCCTGACTACAGCAATACTGCTTACCCCACACTCGAGAAACCTGAGCAGCGTTACTGCGATCAATACCGCCAATCGCAACACTCGGTACACCCAGCTGATCGCCATAAGGCAGGCTATTCAATAAGGTTTGATACAGTTTCAGCCGCACCAACCCCTGTGGTTTGGATGGCATTTGTTTGGTCGTGGTCGGGAAAATATGTCCTAACGCGATATAGCTGGGTGCCAGCTGATGGATACGCAGTAACTCAAAATAACCATGGGTAGAGAGTCCGAGGCGAATGCCGGCCTTTGCTATTGCCGCCAGATCGGCCAGCAATAGATCTTCCTGGCCGAGATGAACACCGAATGCACCATGCTTAAGTGCCAATTGCCAGTAGTCATTGATAAACACCTGAGCACCATGTTCACGGCCCAAAGCAATCGCCTGGATGATCTGCTGTTCGAGATCAGCCTGCAGCGGGTCTTTAATCCGCAATTGAATAGTCTTGATGCCAAGCGGCAACAAAGTGGCAATCCAGCGCACATCATCCACCACCGGATAAAGTCCGAGCGACGCTTGATTCAGTAATGCAAACGGAGAGACATCGCGGTAAATCGCTTGCGGCTCCGGTTGGGGAAAATAGCGATAATCGAGTGGCCATGTTTCACGTGAAACATTCACAGCCGCCCGACTGACCACCAAAGCATCTTCCAAAGCAAAATCGAGCGCGAGTAAACTTACCAACCAGGTCAGATGCTGCTGTTTCTGCTGTGTAGTTAACGCGGTCAGATTAATCAGGCGACGCTGTTCATCGCCATACCACCAGTGATCTTCCAATCCGCTGCAGCCAGGCGCGCCGATAGTGACTGTCTTAGGTGCAGTTATAGGGTTAGATGCAGTGATAGTGTCAGACGCAGTACCTAATGAGGAAAGCAAAGATGTCCCCTCACAGTCTGCGCCGACGTAATCAATGCAGAGATCCGTTTCCGCCTTGCAGGCAGAAGAGAGATGATTGACCAATAAAAGATTGCTTGATAAACGAAGAGTCGTGTCCGCAACAAGGTGAACATACGGAGTTGGGCTAACGCCCAACTCAATGTGATCAATATGTAAACCCTGTTGTTTGGCAAGTAACAGTACCCGCTGCACTTCTCCCGTCATCGCAATGCAATGAGATGGGATCAGTATTTTCACCGCTTACTCCTCGGTCACGCTCTCGTGACTGGTAACTGCCGGATGATAAAGCTGCGAACCTGAGTTAAGAAACTCCTGTGATTTCTGGCGCATACCTTCCAGTGGATCATCGAGCAGTTTGACCGAAATCGCATCTTCGTCCGACGCAGTGTAATTGGCGTAAGTACGACGCACCTCCTGCGAGATTTTCATCGAGCAGAATTTCGGGCCGCACATCGAACAGAAATGGGCAACCTTACCTGACTCCTGCGGCAAGGTTTCATCATGGAAAGCACGGGCGGTCACCGGGTCCAGCGACAGGTTAAACTGGTCTTCCCAACGGAACTCAAAACGCGCCTTTGACAGAGCATTATCACGGATCTGCGCACCAGGATGACCTTTGGCCAAATCAGCAGCATGGGCGGCCAGTTTGTAGGTAATCAGGCCAGTCTTCACATCTTCTTTATTCGGCAGGCCAAGGTGCTCTTTCGGCGTGACGTAGCACAACATCGCACAACCAAACCAGCCAATCATGGCGGCACCGATGCCGGAAGTAATATGGTCATAGCCCGGAGCCACATCCGTGGTCAGCGGACCTAAGGTGTAGAACGGTGCTTCATGACAATGCTCCAGCTGCTCATCCATATTGGCTTTAATCATGTGCATCGGAACGTGTCCCGGGCCTTCAATCATCACCTGCACATCGTATTCCCAGGCGACTTTCGTCAGTTCGCCCAGAGTGCGCAGCTCAGCAAACTGTGCTTCATCGTTGGCATCGGCAATCGAGCCCGGACGCAGACCATCCCCCAGAGACAGAGCCACATCGTACTTGGCACAGATCTCACAAATCTCGCGAAAGTGAGTATAGAGGAAGTTTTCTTCATGATGTGCCAGACACCATTTAGCGATGATCGATCCGCCACGCGAAACAATACCGGTGACCCGTTTAGCGGTCATCGGCACATAACGCAGCAACAAACCGGCATGGATAGTGAAATAATCCACACCCTGCTCAGCCTGCTCGAGTAAAGTGTCACGCATCACTTCCCAGGTCAGGTTTCTCGGCAATACCGTTAACCTTTTCCAGCGCCTGATACATAGGTACGGTACCAATCGGCACCGGGCTGTTACGCAGAATCCATTCGCGTGTTTCATGAATATTACGTCCGGTCGACAAATCCATCACGGTATCACCACCCCAGCGCGTCGCCCATACCAGTTTCTCAACTTCTTCTTCAATCGAGGAGCTGACCGAAGAGTTACCGATATTGGCGTTTACTTTGACCAGAAAGTTACGTCCGATAATCATCGGCTCAGATTCCGGGTGGTTGATGTTACTAGGGATAATGGCACGCCCTTCGGCCACTTCACGACGCACAAATTCCGCGCTGATTTCCTGCGGCAGATTGGCACCAAAGTTTTGCCCGGGATGCTGCTGATTCAGCTGCTCGTCCTGGTAACGGCGTCGGCCCATATTTTCCCGAATGGCAATAAACTCCATTTCCGGAGTAATGATGCCCTGCCGGGCATAATGCAGCTGGGTCACACACTGGCCCGCTTTCGCACGGCGGATCTGCGGTAAATTGCCGTAGCGCAGCTCATCCAGAGTTTCATCCGCCAAACGCGCACGGGCATACTCAGAACTCATCGCATCAAGCAGTTCGGTATCATTGCGCTCTGCTACCCACTCGGCACGCAGTTTTGGCAGCCCCTGGTAGAGGTCAATGGTATGCTCGGGATCGGTGTACACACCAGAAGTATCATAGACACTCACCGGCTCATTAGGCTCGTAAACCGGCTGCTCTTTGCTGCCACCAATCAAACTGTCAGCCAGAGAAATTTCGCGCATAGGAACGCGAATGTCCGGACGAGAGCCGGTGACGTATGTTTTTTGAGAATTGGGATAAGGTTGAACAGAAAGCGATTCAATAAACTGTTTAGCTTCCAGTCTCGCTTGTTTGCGATTCGACGACATAGCATTTTCCTTTTAGGATTTTAGGGATAAATGCTTGGCGGATAGTTGCGACAAGAGGTAAGCAGACAAATCTGGTTACTGAAGATGTGACGATCCACAGATCGCCAGAGAAAGTCTTCTCTTGTTCCCTTCGCTGGTACTAACCAGATCAGGTTCAACGGATCCCGAATAAACGGTCTCAGCCTTATGGCACTCCGACAAGTGAAACGATTATAGAGAATCGTGTTGCGTTAACCAAGTGTTAAAGTAGAGTTTTTAATCAACCTCGTAATAACCATTGGTAAGCAAGCCAGGCAGCAGAAATACTCAGCGCAACATTGAGTAATATATTGAGCCCCATTTTGAGAAATGCGCCCTGCTGCATTAACAGGACGTTATCCATAGAGAAAGTTGAGAAAGTGGTCAGTGCGCCGAGAAAACCCAGCCCGACCACCTGACGCCACGGATAAGGTGCCAGCCACTCGTTTTCGAACGCCGCAATCAGCAGGCCCATGATAAATGAACCGACAATGTTAACCGTCAGCGTACCATATGGAAAATTACGTCCAAATAACGTAATACACCACTCAGAGACCAGATAACGAGAGCAGGCACCAACGGCGCCACCCAAGGCTATCAGACCCAAAATTGATAATTGTCCCATTTGACGTCCCCGTACTAATTTGTAACCTATTGTAACGATTTATCGATCAAGATGAGCGCCGAGAAGTAAAAAAATAGTTTTCTTTTTCAGCAACCTTGATTAACTAACCGCTCTGTTTTAAAAAAGTTACAGGAGTCACTTTTATACCACTTCAATATAGCCCATCAAGCCAGTATGCATATGTTCTATCACATGACAGTGATACATCCAGCGACCAGGGTTATCAGCCACAAATGCCGCTTTGGCGGTGCCATTCTTACCGAGTAACACAGTATCGGTATGGAACGGCTCTTTAACAGGCTCGCCATCAAGTTCAATCACGGTAAATGTATGACCATGTAAGTGAATCGGATGGTGATACTGAGTCACATTACGCAGGTTAAAAATATAGCTCTTACCGCGCGTCAGAGTCGCAAGCGGCTTGGGAATATTATCGGCACTCATTCCTTCCCAGGCGCGTTTATTGATCAGCCAGAAATCCGGTACCGCGTTGCCGGCGTCATCCGCGGGTGTCACCGCCCCTTCCCACTCAAAGACAAAATCGATCTCTTCGGCACGATATAAGTCCACTTCAGGAATCGGATTTAATGGCAGGCGGGGGATCGATTTCTCCTCAGCCAGCCAGGATTCCTGACTGACAAACTCACACAGAGGAAAAGCAAATTTGCCTTTCATCTGGCGAATGTAAACCGTCTGCCCGGCTGCAGGTGCAATGAAAGCGATATCCAGGCGCATACCCGGGCCCATCTTATGTTCTTTAAGTAAATACGGGGTAGCAATCGGGTTGCCGTCAATCGCCACGATCCAGGCATCGACGCCTTGCACCGCAATCGGATAGGTGATGGTGTTGTCGACATTGGCGATACGCGCACGCACGGTTGCATTGTGCTTAATCGGGTACTGCGGGTTATGCTGCCCGTTAACCGTACCCCACTCGCCAGGAGTCCCCATACGAGCGCTGTAGCGTGGAATCATACGCTGTTTCCACTGCCCCTGCTTATCGATGTGCCAGTGTTTCAGCATCAGGGAGAACTCCTGATCAAACACAACCGGCTCAGCTTCTTCCACAACCAGCATGCCAACCAGCCCCATCCCCAGCTGATTGACGCTGTTCATATGCGGGTGATACCAGAAAGTCCCCGCATCCGGCGGAGTAAACTCATAAGTAAAAGTCTCACCAGGCATAATCGGAGCCTGACTCAGGAAAGGGACGCCATCCATCGCAATCGGTATACGCAAACCATGCCAGTGAATCGTGGTCGGCTCGTTCAGTTTGTTGGTGAAATGGATGGTCACCTTTTTACCCTGCCGACAACGAATCGTCGGCGCCGGAATGGAACCATTGAAACCTAGAACTTGGGTCTGATAGCCGGGAAACCAGCTCAGCGGTAGCGGGCTGTGCGGTCAGTTGATACACATAATTGTCTTCGTCTGAACTAAGACGCAACAAAGAGCACGCTGGCAACGCCGCTCCAATTCCAATCGCCGAACCGAATTGCAGCAAGCGGCGCCGAGTGAGTTCCATAACCATTCCTGATAAATATAACCTTGATATTGGTAATAAAACTGATTGGCAACAAAATGTAAATGACCAGACACAGAAATGTGCCAGATATGGGTAGTAGGTTGGATAAGTAATTGTGCATGTGAACGAAAAAAGCCTCAGCATTACTGCTGAGGCTTCTTATATGGCAGGGGTGGAGAGATTCGAACTCCCAACACGCGGATTTGGAATCCGCTGCTCTGCCAATTGGAGCTACACCCCTAGAAATAGGTCATCAAATTGTATCTGGATACTTTGGGCCTTTGAAAAGATTCGAACTCCCAACACGCGCCAATTCGCAAAATCAGGGGAATCCGCTGCTCTGCCAATTGGAGCTACACCCCTAGAAATAGGTACCCAGATTGTCTCTGGCAGATTTTTTAAACACCAGATTTGAGAAAACCCTAGCATTTCTGCTAGGGTTTCGAATAAGTGGCGGAGCGGACGGGACTCGAACCCGCGACCCCCGGCGTGACAGGCCGGTATTCTAACCAACTGAACTACCGCTCCGCATTGGTCAGACTATGAAGTCTTTTCTCGTTTTTTGCTTTCAGGTTATTCCTTAAAAAGGAGCCGTCTGAAGCAAGAAATTAAAGCCTGGCGATGTTCTACTCTCACATGGGGAAACCCCACACTACCATCGACGCTGTTTCGTTTCACTTCTGAGTTCGGAATGGAATCAGGTGGGTCCAAAACGCTATGGTCGCCAAGCAAAATTTTAAAATCTGGAAAGCTGTTTATGTTCTCACACACATTCAATGTACTTGCATTGAGTCCATCAAAACCCCTTGGGTGTTGTATGGTTAAGCCTCACGGGCAATTAGTACAGGTTAGCTCAACGCCTCACAACGCTTACACACCCTGCCTATCAACGTTCTAGTCTCGAACAACCCTTTAGGATACTTAAAGTATCAGGGAAGACTCATCTCAGGGCTCGCTTCCCGCTTAGATGCTTTCAGCGGTTATCGATTCCGAACTTAGCTACCGGGCAATGCGTCTGGCGACACAACCCGAACACCAGAGGTTCGTCCACTCCGGTCCTCTCGTACTAGGAGCAGCCCCCTTCAATCTTCCAACGCCCACGGCAGATAGGGACCGAACTGTCTCACGACGTTCTAAACCCAGCTCGCGTACCACTTTAAATGGCGAACAGCCATACCCTTGGGACCGACTTCAGCCCCAGGATGTGATGAGCCGACATCGAGGTGCCAAACACCGCCGTCGATATGAACTCTTGGGCGGTATCAGCCTGTTATCCCCGGAGTACCTTTTATCCGTTGAGCGATGGCCCTTCCATTCAGAACCACCGGATCACTATGACCTGCTTTCGCACCTGCTCGAATTGTCATTCTCGCAGTCAAGCGGGCTTATGCCATTGCACTAACCTCACGATGTCCAACCGTGATTAGCCCACCTTCGTGCTCCTCCGTTACTCTTTGGGAGGAGACCGCCCCAGTCAAACTACCCACCAGGCACTGTCCTCGAACCGGATAACGGTCCAGAGTTAGAACATCAAACATACAAGGGTGGTATTTCAAGGACGGCTCCAACGCAACTGGCGTCACGTCTTCAAAGCCTCCCACCTATCCTACACATGTAGGTTCAATGTTCAGTGCCAAGCTGTAGTAAAGGTTCACGGGGTCTTTCCGTCTAGCCGCGGGTACACTGCATCTTCACAGCGATTTCAATTTCACTGAGTCTCGGGTGGAGACAGCGTGGCCATCATTACGCCATTCGTGCAGGTCGGAACTTACCCGACAAGGAATTTCGCTACCTTAGGACCGTTATAGTTACGGCCGCCGTTTACCGGGGCTTCGATCAAGAGCTTCGACCGAAGTCTAACCCCATCAATTAACCTTCCGGCACCGGGCAGGCGTCACACCGTATACGTCATCTTACGATTTTGCACAGTGCTGTGTTTTTAATAAACAGTTGCAGCCACCTGGTATCTGCGACTCTCAATAGCTCCATCCGCGAGGGACTTCACCGTCAAGAGCGTACCTTCTCCCGAAGTTACGGTACCATTTTGCCTAGTTCCTTCACCCGAGTTCTCTCAAGCGCCTTGGTATTCTCTACCCGACCACCTGTGTCGGTTTGGGGTACGATTCCTTACAATCTGAAGCTTAGAGGCTTTTCCTGGAAGCATGGCATCAATGACTTCACCGCCGTAGCGGCTCGACGTCGTGTCTCAGCCTTAAAGAGAGCCGGATTTACCTAACCCTCAAGCCTACGCACTTGAACCTGGACAACCGTCGCCAGGCCCACCTAGCCTTCTCCGTCCCCCCATCGCAATTGTAAGAAGTACGGGAATATTAACCCGTTTCCCATCGACTACGCCTTTCGGCCTCGCCTTAGGGGTCGACTTACCCTGCCCCGATTAACGTTGGACAGGAACCCTTGGTCTTCCGGCGAGGAGGTTTTTCACCCCCTTTATCGTTACTCATGTCAGCATTCGCACTTCTGATACCTCCAGCAAACCTTACAGTTCACCTTCAACGGCTTACAGAACGCTCCCCTACCCAATACAATAAATTGCATTGCCGCAGCTTCGGTTTACAGCTTAGCCCCGTTACATCTTCCGCGCAGGCCGACTCGACTAGTGAGCTATTACGCTTTCTTTAAATGATGGCTGCTTCTAAGCCAACATCCTAGCTGTCTGAGCCTTCCCACATCGTTTCCCACTTAGCTGTAATTTGGGACCTTAGCTGGCGGTCTGGGTTGTTTCCCTCTCCACGACGGACGTTAGCACCCGCCGTGTGTCTCCCGGATAGTACTTACTGGTATTCGGAGTTTGCAAAGGGTTGGTAAGTCGGGATGACCCCCTAGCCTTAACAGTGCTCTACCCCCAGTAGTATTCGTCCGAGGCGCTACCTAAATAGCTTTCGGGGAGAACCAGCTATCTCCGAGTTTGATTGGCCTTTCACCCCTAGCCACAAGTCATCCGCTAATTTTTCAACATTAGTCGGTTCGGTCCTCCAATTGATGTTACTCAATCTTCAACCTGCCCATGGCTAGATCACCCGGTTTCGGGTCTATATCCAGAGACTGAACGCCCAGTTAAGACTCGGTTTCCCTACGGCTCCCCTAAATGGTTAACCTTGCCACTGAATATAAGTCGCTGACCCATTATACAAAAGGTACGCAGTCACACCACGAAGGTGCTCCTACTGCTTGTACGTACACGGTTTCAGGTTCTATTTCACTCCCCTCACAGGGGTTCTTTTCGCCTTTCCCTCACGGTACTGGTTCACTATCGGTCAGTCAGGAGTATTTAGCCTTGGAGGATGGTCCCCCCATGTTCAGACAGGATAACACGTGTCCCGCCCTACTCGATTTCACTGAACATACGCTGCCGGTTACGGGGCTATCACCCTGTTTCGCGGTCCTTTCCAGAACCTTCACCTGACGCATATAAAGCTTAAGGGCTAATCCAATTTCGCTCGCCGCTACTTTCGGAATCTCAATTGATTTCTTTTCCTCGGGGTACTTAGATGTTTCAGTTCCCCCGGTTCGCTTCATTAACCTATGTATTCAGTTAATGATACGTGCTTATGCACGTGGGTTTCCCCATTCGGAAATCCCAGACTCAAATGACTCTTACTGTCTCATCTGGGCTTATCGCAAGTTAGTACGTCCTTCATCGCCTCTGACTGCCAAGGCATCCACCGTGTACGCTTAGTCACTTAACCATACAACCCCAAGAGGTCTTTACGTATGGCAAACAACCAAGGTTTAGTTGTCTCTCATTATTTGAATGAGCGAGAGACATTTCGATTTTGCCGGACTCAATTTTGAAACTTGAAAACAAGTTTCTACCAAGCACACTTGAATGTGTTGTTGGTGTATTCCACTAAGGAATACATTGAGAACTTTACAAACAAATCTTATTCACAAGGAATAAAGTTTGTTTTGTCAGCTTTCCAAATTGTTAAAGAGCAAGATTCGTATCTCTAATGAGATGAACCATGTTTAAACACACTTACACAAATGCGCTTAAAGATGGTGGGCGATACCGGGTTCGAACCAGTGACCCCCTGCTTGTAAGGCAGGTGCTCTCCCAACTGAGCTAATCGCCCATTATTCAAGAATGGTGGAGCTAAGCAGGATCGAACTGCTGACCTCCTGCGTGCAAGGCAGGCGCTCTCCCAGCTGAGCTATAGCCCCAACTCTTGAGTTTTAATTCCTAATGGAAGGAATGGTGGGTCGTGCAGGATTCGAACCTGCGACCAATTGATTAAAAGTCAACTGCTCTACCAACTGAGCTAACGACCCGTGGTATCCCGTAGGGGAGTCGAACCCCTGTTACCGCCGTGAAAGGGCGGTGTCCTAGGCCTCTAGACGAACGGGACACTAAGATACTCTTCTTTATCTAAACCGTATCAATCTGTGTGAACACTCATCGCAATAATCATTCGTATAAGGAGGTGATCCAGCGCCAGGTTCCCCTAGCGCTACCTTGTTACGACTTCACCCCAGTCATGAACCACAAAGTGGCAAGCGTCCTCCCGAAGGTTAAACTACCTGCTTCTTTTGCAGCCCACTCCCATGGTGTGACGGGCGGTGTGTACAAGGCCCGGGAACGTATTCACCGTGGCATTCTGATCCACGATTACTAGCGATTCCGACTTCATGGAGTCGAGTTGCAGACTCCAATCCGGACTACGACGCACTTTTTGGGATTCGCTCACTTTCGCAAGTTGGCCGCCCTCTGTATGCGCCATTGTAGCACGTGTGTAGCCCTACTCGTAAGGGCCATGATGACTTGACGTCGTCCCCACCTTCCTCCGGTTTATCACCGGCAGTCTCCCTGGAGTTCCCGACATTACTCGCTGGCAAACAAGGATAAGGGTTGCGCTCGTTGCGGGACTTAACCCAACATTTCACAACACGAGCTGACGACAGCCATGCAGCACCTGTCTCTCAGTTCCCGAAGGCACAAGACTGTCTCCAGTCTCTTCTGAGGATGTCAAGAGTAGGTAAGGTTCTTCGCGTTGCATCGAATTAAACCACATGCTCCACCGCTTGTGCGGGCCCCCGTCAATTCATTTGAGTTTTAATCTTGCGACCGTACTCCCCAGGCGGTCTACTTAACGCGTTAGCTCCGAAAGCCACGGCTCAAGGCCACAACCTCCAAGTAGACATCGTTGACGGCGTGGACTACCAGGGTATCTAATCCTGTTTGCTCCCCACGCTTTCGCATCTGAGTGTCAGTATCTGTCCAGGGGGCCGCCTTCGCCACCGGTATTCCTTCAGATCTCTACGCATTTCACCGCTACACCTGAAATTCTACCCCCCTCTACAGTACTCTAGCCTGCCAGTTTCAAATGCAATTCCGAGGTTGAGCCCCGGGCTTTCACATCTGACTTAACAAACCACCTGCATGCGCTTTACGCCCAGTAATTCCGATTAACGCTCGCACCCTCCGTATTACCGCGGCTGCTGGCACGGAGTTAGCCGGTGCTTCTTCTGCAGCTAACGTCAAACGAATGCGCTATTAACACACCCGCCTTCCTCACTGCTGAAAGTACTTTACAACCCGAAGGCCTTCTTCATACACGCGGCATGGCTGCATCAGGCTTGCGCCCATTGTGCAATATTCCCCACTGCTGCCTCCCGTAGGAGTCTGGACCGTGTCTCAGTTCCAGTGTGGCTGATCATCCTCTCAGACCAGCTAGGGATCGTCGCCTTGGTGAGCCCTTACCTCACCAACTAGCTAATCCCACCTGGGCATATCCTGACGCGAGAGGCCCGAAGGTCCCCCTCTTTGAGCCGAAGCTATCATGCGGTATTAGCCATCGTTTCCAATGGTTATCCCCCACATCAGGGCAATTTCCCAGGCATTACTCACCCGTCCGCCGCTCGCCGCCCTTAACGTTCTCCGAAGGTTCAGTTAAGTCGCTGCCGCTCGACTTGCATGTGTTAGGCCTGCCGCCAGCGTTCAATCTGAGCCATGATCAAACTCTTCAATTTAAGATTTTGTCGGCTCAATGAATACTGACTTCAAATTACCTTAGTAATTCAAAGCTATTATCGTTCCAACAGAACGATAATGAATTGACTGTGTCGATACCGAAGTATCGATTGGTCACTCAGTTCATTGATACCTAAGTTGATTCTCTAGAATCATCTTCGATTATCATCAACGAGTGCCCACACAGATTGATAGGTTTATATTGTTAAAGAGCCTTGCTTGTTGAGGTCTTCCTCTCAAAGCGGACGGCCATTTTAGCGAGTTAAGTTTTAGTGTCAACCACTTTTTTTCAAAACTTTTTCATCAATTTTGATGATGCTTGGTAACCGTCTAAACCCGGGAGCGCTTCTTGCGAACTGTTCCCGTGTCAGTGAGGCGGCATTATAGGGAGCAACCAGAATTTGGCAATAGTTTTTTTGCCATTTTTTATCACTTTCTTGCTGTTCGTATAAAAAGACGTCAATAAGCCGCAAATCTACCCGTTTGGTTTACATGTTTTTAAACTTTTTCGCGAATTGAGTCACTTTTTCCCAATTGGTGTACTCGACTTCTTTACTGGTATCAGTCTCACCACCGGTCATGGTCATTATCAGACGAATCATCATTTTATCGAACCAGCGGTAGCGAGGGTAATAGAGGGCACCGGCAAACACCCCAATTACATCAGGCTGCCAAGGGGACTTTTTAAGGAAGGTCTGCACATAGACACTACCTTGCGGGGTATCTTTGCCCTGCTCTTCTTTACGTGCGGTCAGGTTGACGCAGAAGAAGGCGGCATCAGCGCGTTGCAACTGGGTCAGATTGCGTTCGATAAACTGATACAGCTTCTTATTTAAACGGCCATAACGAATTGAGGCTCCGATCAGCACTTTATCGTAAGCGGCCCAATCAATGTTTCCGACAGTGTGCAGGTCCTGAATGTCACATTCGAATGGTGCCAGCTGAGCAGCGATGCGCTCGATGATCTTTCGGGTCTGCCCCTCACGGCTGGAATAAAGTAACAGTGCTTTCACGATTCAGTCCTTAGCTGCGCCAGAAAGTCGGCGTCAGCAGTATTAATAAGGTAAATATTTCTAAGCGGCCAAATAGCATCGACACAATCAGGATCCACTTAGCGGTATCGTTCACATTGGCAAAGTGGACTGAGACTTCCCCCAGCCCCGGGCCAAGGTTATTCAGGGTGGCCGCCACAGCTGCAAAGGCGCTCAGTTCATCCATACCGGTTGAAATCAAAGCCAGCATACAGACCACAAACACCAGCGCATACGCCGAGAAGAACCCCCACACTGCATCGACCACCCGTTGTGGCAGCGCACTGTCACCAATTTTAATGTGATAGATTGCGCGCGGATGAACCAGACGTTTCATTTCCCGGGCACCTTGCAGGGTAAGCAGGAAAACCCTGATAACCTTCATCCCCCCACCGGTTGACCCGGCGCAGCCACCTATAAATGAAGAGAACAGTAACAGGACCGGTAAGAAACAGCGGCCAATCAGCAAAACCTGTGGTGGTAAATCCGGCTGTGGTTGATATCGATACGGTCTGAAACAGTGCCTGATCAAAAGCGTCATACAGTGAGTCCGTTGAATGATGTTTTAACAGCATCAGGAAACAAACCGCAAACAGGATAAACTGAATCACAATAAAAGCGCGGAATTCGGGATCACGCCAATAGTATTTAGGATGCACCCCGCCCGTTGAAAACGCTGCGTAGTGCAGGGTGAAGTTACAGGCAGAAATAAGCAGGAACACCACAGTGATCATATTGATGGCGTAACTGTCAAAGTAACCGATACTGGCATCATGGGTAGAGAAGCCACCGATAGCGATGGTCGAGAAGCTGTGACAAATCGCATCAAACAACGTCATTCCGGCCAGCCAGAATGAGCCTGCGCAAGCAATGGTCAAACTGAGATAGATGTACCAGAGCGCCTTGGCCGTTTCGGCAATGCGGGGAGTCACTTTATTATCTTTAACCGGGCCGGGAATTTCCGCACGATATAGCTGCATACCACCGATACCGAGCACCGGCAGAATGGCAACCGCCAAGACGATGATCCCCATACCACCGAACCATTGCAAAAACTGACGATAAAACAGAATCGCCTTGGGCAGACTGTCCAGCCCGACGATAACCGTCGCTCCGGTAGTCGTCAGAGCGGAAAATGATTCAAAAAAGGCATCCGTCACCGAAACATTGGGTGTATCGGCCAACAGGAAAGGTAACGAACCGGCACTACCGATAACCGTCCAGAACAGCACCACGATCAGGAAGCCGTCACGGGATTTCAGCTCATGCCGGTAGCGGCGATTAGGCCACCAGCACAAGCCTCCGCACAACAACAGCACAAAAAATGTCGAGACAAAAGGCACCCCGGCACCATCACGATAGATCAATGCCACCAGCGCAGGCGCAAGCATAGAGACACTAAACAGAGCGAGCAGCAGCCCGACGATTCGAATTATTGAACGAAATTGCATTAACAGACTTACGAAGCAGCGCTTCTGACTTCCTATTCGTTATCCATACGAGTAACAAGAATTTTAGCCCCACTCTTGTTAATAAGGCTTTGGGTGAACGCGTCTACGTTGAGGACTTCCAGCTCCACGACCAAGTGAACACTTTCACTATATTGTGACTGCACTTCGACCGCATCGAAACTGACTCATCACTGATTGCGCCAGAGCCACTAATCCGTAGTCTAACGTCAGGTTTAACTTTGTGGTGATTTTTTTCTCAATTGTTTGAAGCAACTTAAGTGCCTGCTGCACTCCGCCGCCGTAGGCTTTAACCAGGCCACCAGTGCCAAGACGAATACCACCATAATAGCGGGTAACAACGGCGGTCATTTCACCGACCCCGGAACCGGACAACTGAGCCAGAATCGGCTTACCCGCCGTACCAGACGGTTCACCATCGTCACTGAAACCCCACAACAGCGAATCTTGCGGCCGGCCGGCCACGAAAGCCCAGCAGTTATGTCGGGCATCACTGTGCTGCGTTTTGATCTGCTCAACAAAGGCTTTAGCGGCCTCGATACCCGGCGTATGCGCCAGATAGGTAATAAAGTGGCTTTTCTTAATTTCCTCTTCAAACTGCACCGGAGCGGCGGGAATGAAATAGGGCTGAACGTTCATAACTCTCACTCTGTGATGAAAAGGCCGGCCAGTGTAACACGAGCTCTGTAAAAATGACCTAGGATTGGTATGAGCGCACAATGTTAAACAGTTGTTTAAAAAATGTATTGAAATTAACCAATCCCGGGTTCACACTGAGATAACTGGTCTAACCAGAATAAAATAACAACTGAGTACCCAGCACACTCTCACACACAATCACCGATTGTATGTCACGGAGATAGACAATGATTTACCAAGCCAACACCCTACAGGTAAAGGAATTAAAGGACGGTATTGCCGAGCTGACCTTCTGCGCGCCGCAATCCGTTAATAAACTCGACCTCGCTACCCTGCAATCGTTAGATGAAGCCCTGGATGCGCTGCATGCCACCGCCGGTCTGAAAGGCTTAATTCTCAACTCGGACAAAGACGCTTTTATTGTCGGGGCCGACATCACCGAATTTCTGGGCCTGTTTGCCAAACCGGAAGCCGAGCTCGACCAGTGGCTGCAATTTGCCAACCGTATTTTCAATAAACTGGAAGATCTGCCCGTACCGACGCTATCAGCCCTGACTGGCTTCACGCTCGGTGGCGGATGTGAGTGTGTACTTGCTACCGACTTTCGCATTGGTGACAAAACCACCAGCATCGGTCTGCCGGAAACCAAACTGGGAATCATGCCCGGCTTTGGCGGCACAGTGCGCCTGCCGCGCTTGATCGGAGCCGACAGTGCGATGGAAATCATTACTCAAGGTAAAGCATGCCGGGCAGAAGAGGCTCTTAAACTGGGGCTGCTGGATGCGATTGTCGACCGCGATCAGCTCATCAGCTCAGCAGTGGCAACCCTGACTCAGGCCATCCACGAAAAACTGGACTGGCAAGCTCGCCGGGCACAAAAAATGGCGCCACTCAGTTTAAGTAAAACCGAAGCCATGATGAGCTTTACCTGCGCCAAAGGCATGGTCGCTCAGGTTGCCGGCCCGCATTACCCGGCCCCCATGACCGCCGTCACCAGCATAGAACAGGCAGCAGCTTGTCAGCGTGATGAAGCACTGGCGATTGAACGCCAGCATTTTATCCAGCTAGCCAAATCCCCGCAGGCTGCCGCGCTGGTCGGTATCTTTCTCAACGACCAGTACATTAAAGGCCTGGCTAAACACTCCGCCAAAGCGGCAACCCGGCAGACCGAGCGCGCGGCGGTACTGGGGGCCGGTATCATGGGTGGCGGCATCGCGTATCAGTCGGCGACCAAAGGCGTGCCGGTCTTGATGAAAGACATTGCCCAGCACTCACTGGATCTGGGTATGACCGAAGCGTCCAAGCTACTCAATAAACAGCTGGAACGCGGTAAGATTGACGGTTTCAAGATGGCCGGAATTCTGGCATCCATCACCCCCAGCCTGCATTACGCTGGTATAGAGCAGGCCGATGTCGTCGTCGAAGCTGTGGTGGAAAACCCCAAGGTCAAAGCCGCAGTATTGAGCGAAGTGGAACAGCAGGTCGACAGTGATACCATCATCACCTCGAATACTTCGACCATTCCGATTAATCTGCTGGCCCAATCTCTGCAACGCCCGGAGAATTTCTGTGGTATGCATTTCTTTAACCCGGTCCATCGCATGCCACTGGTGGAGATCATTCGCGGTGAGCATACTTCAGATGACACAATAAACCGGGTCGTCGCGTACGCCGCGAAGATGGGCAAATCCCCCATCGTGGTTAACGACTGCCCAGGGTTTCTTCGTCAACCGGGTACTCTTCCCTTACTTTGCCGCTTTCAGCCTGCTGCTGCGTGACGGCGCCGATTTCACCCAAATTGATAAGGTGATGGAACGCCAGTTTGGCTGGCCAATGGGACCGGCTTACCTGCTGGACGTCGTGGGTATCGATACCGCGCACCATGCCCAGGCCGTGATGGCGGAAGGCTTCCCGCAGCGAATGGGCAAAACGGGGCGGGATGCGATTGATGCGCTGTACGAAGCGGGCAAATTTGGCCAGAAAAATGGCAGCGGCTTCTATCAATACAGCCTGGATAAAAAAGGCAAACCGAAAAAATCATTCTCGCTGGAGATCATGCCGTTGCTGGAAACCGTGTGTGGCGAACGCAGCGAACCCGCAGCCCAGACCATCATTGAACGCATGATGATTCCGATGATCAACGAAGTGGTGCTGTGCCTGCAGGAAGGCATTGTCGCCTCAGCCGCAGAAGCGGATATGGCGCTGGTCTATGGCCTTGGTTTCCCTCCTTTCCGCGGCGGCGTATTCCGTTATCTGGATAGTCTGGGACTGGATCGCTATATCACTATGGCTGAGCAGTACCAGGAACTGGGCGCTCTGTATCAGGTACCGCAATTGTTGCTGGACAAAGCAGCCCGTGCTGAGCGCTTTTATCCGGCTCCCTCTGCCCGTTCGTGATTACGTCGATTTGCACAAGGAATAACAGAATGAAAAATGTAGTGATTGTAGATTGCCTGCGCACACCGATGGGACGCTCCAAAGGCGGCGCGTTCCGCCACCAGCGCGCAGAAGATTTATCCGCCCACCTGATGAAAGGCCTGCTGGCCCGTAACCCTGCGGTTAATGCACACGATATCGAAGACATTTACTGGGGCTGTGTGCAACAGACGCTGGAGCAGGGTTTTAATATTGCACGTAATGCCGCTCTGCTGGCCGGATTACCGATTGAAGTCGGCGCCGTCACTGTGAACCGTCTGTGTGGTTCTTCAATGCAGGCGCTGCACGATGCCAGCCGTGCGATCATGGCCGGCGATGCTGACATTTGTCTGGTCGGCGGCGTGGAACACATGGGCCACGTGCCGATGACTCATGGCGTTGATTTTCATCCCGGCTTATCGAAACAGGTCGCCAAAGCCGCCGGTATGATGGGCCTGACGGCAGAGATGCTGGGTAAACTGCACAGTATCAGCCGCGAGCAACAGGATGCCTTTGCCGCCCGCTCCCACCAGCGCGCCCACGCAGCAACACTGGAAGGCCGCTTTACTAATGAAATTCTGCCAACCGAAGGACATGCACCAGACGGCACCCTGTTCATGCTCGACAGTGATGAAGTGATTCGTGCGGAAACAACAACCGCCAGTCTGGCCGAGTTACGCCCTGTGTTTGACCCGGCCAATGGCACAGTGACGGCCGGCACCTCTTCGGCGTTGTCGGATGGCGCCTCGGCGATGCTTATCATGAGTGAGGACAAAGCGATAGAGCTGGGACTGACCATCCGTGCCCGGGTCAAGTCCATGGCTGTCGCCGGCTGCGATCCATCCATCATGGGCTACGGCCCGGTACCGGCGACCAAAAAAGCGCTGCAACGTGCCGGACTCAGCATGCAGGACATCGATGTAGTGGAGCTTAATGAAGCTTTTGCTGCCCAGGCGCTGCCCTGCGCTAAA
This sequence comes from Vibrio sp. CDRSL-10 TSBA, assembly GCA_039696685.1. NCBI lineage: Bacteria > Pseudomonadati > Pseudomonadota > Gammaproteobacteria > Vibrionales > Vibrionaceae > Vibrio > Vibrio sp. CDRSL-10 TSBA. The sequence continues at coordinate 3,380,890 of CP155566.1, forward strand.
GATCTCGGACTGCTGGACCAGATGGAGAGCAAGGTCAACCTCAATGGCGGTGCTATAGCTCTCGGCCACCCGCTGGGTTGCTCCGGTACCCGTATTTCAACCACACTGATTAATCTGATGGAAGCCAACAACGCCAAATATGGTCTGGCGACTATGTGCATCGGGCTTGGTCAGGGGATTGCGACGATTTTTGAACGCCCGTAATACCTGACACAGCCATCACGCACGGTATTGTGATCAGTATGATAACCACAGCCCCGCCAGAGCGGGGCTGTTGATTGCCAGCGGCGGATTAATACGCCTGCAGCCAGTCGCGGTAAAGCTGCTCACTGCTGCCGAGATAATCGACCATCCAGCCAATCAGTTTGTGGTTGTCCTCTTTACGCCACACCAGACAGCACTGACTGAGTGGCTTATGATCCGTCAAATCACGCTCCACCAGCTCACCGCTGGCGAGCAGGCCCTGCGCCATATGGCGCGGCATATAGCCCACTCCCAGCCCGTTTTTAAGACATTCGATTGCACTATGCCAGTTGGGCAGCAACAGTCGGCGCTGCTGCGGATAATGGCTGGTATGTCGTTTGGGTAGCACATTAGACGTGTCATCAAGGCAAATCGCGGCAAACTGACTGACAAAGGCCTCACTCAGCTCCGGCTCACAGGCACAAGGATGGTCCCTGGCAACGACAAACGCCCAATCGAGCACGCCCATATCACGCACTTCAAAATCGCCCCCGACCGGCACGGCAGAAGTCGCGCCGATCACCACATCTGCCCGCCCTTGGGCAATCGCTTCCCAGGATCCATTAAAGACTTCCATGTTGATCTGCAGCTCAGCAAATTCAAAGCGGCGATAAAACTCTTCGATCATGGCTTTAAGCGGATCCAACTTAACCACGTTATCCAGCGTGACCTTCAGTGTGGTCTGCCAGCCGCGCGCCGCGCGCCGGGTTTGTGCCTTGACCTCTTCCATCTGGCGCAGTAAAAGCCGCGCCTCGGCAATAAACAATTCCCCGGCCGGCGTCAGCTCGACCTTGCGCGGCAGACGCCGGAACAGAACCACTCCCAGTTCGCTCTCGACCTGACGCACCCCGTAGCTGATCGCCGACGGCACTTTATGCAGCTGCTCGGCGGCCGCAGTGAAGCTCCCCAGCCTGGCCACCGTATCGAGCATCTCCAGTGAAGACTTTGCAAACATCACGCCCTACCTTTCAAAAATTTTGATTGATAACTAATAAATTTCGCGTTTCATTTTATCTTAAAGCAAAAATAGAATGGCAGCTTCGATAAATCCTGCATAACAACTCAACAGACAGGATAAATTTCAGTTAATTTTTTTGATGGAAATAAGAATGAAAGTATCGTCATGGCAGCTGTTCTATCTGGCTGCACTTTCTATGCTCGGCTTCGTTGCCACCGACATGTACCTGCCTGCCTTTAAGCTGATGGAGCAGGATTTTGCCACCGGTCCAGAACAGATTGCGCTGTCACTGACGGTCTTCCTGTTCGGGATGGCATCAGGCCAGCTGCTGTGGGGCCTGGCCAGCGATAAGTTCGGTCATCGTAATACCCTAATCAGCGGCCTGCTGCTGTTTGCTCTGGTCTCGGCAGGTCTGGCCTGGAGCGATCAGGTCTGGCAACTGCTCAGCCTGCGCTTTATGCAGGCGATTGGTGTCTGTGCACCAGCGGTGATCTGGCAGGCCATGGTGATCCAGCGCTACCCGAGCAAAACCAGCCAACAAATTTTTGCCACCATTATGCCGCTGGTGGCGCTCTCTCCGGCACTGGCTCCGCAACTGGGTGTGGTGTTGACCGATCACTTTGGCTGGAACAGTATCTTTATTGCCCTGGCCACGATAGGCCTGCTACTGGCAGTAAGTACGGGCTTACAAACCAATACCGCGCCCGAAGCAAAGACCACCTCAGTCGGGCAAGATATCAAAGCGCTGCTGCGCAGCCGGACTTATACCGGTCACGTTTTGATGTTTGCCACCGCGTCAGCGGCGTTTTTTGCCTACCTGACCGGGATGCCGGAAATCATGGCCCAACTTGGCTATGATGCGCGCGATATCGGCCTGAGCTTTATTCCGCAAACCATCGCCTTTATGACTGGTGGCTATCTGGGTAAATGGTGTGTACGCCAATACGGTGATGAGCGGGTTCTGAAACAGTTGCTGGCACTGTTTACTGTCGCCACACTGCTGGTGTTTATTGCTTCGCAGTGGCAATTAACCTCAATTTGGCCGATTCTGGCGCCGTTTCTGCCTGATTGCGGTCGCTAATGGCGCCCTGTACCCGATTGTGGTCAACCGCGCTCTGTCGAGTGCCAAGCAGAGCCCGGCGACGGCGGCAGGACTGCAAAACAGCCTGCAGATTTGTATCTCCAGCCTGGCCAGTGCTCTGGTGGCGGCTCTGGCCAGCCAGGCCCAACTGGTCACCGGCATAGCTATTCTGGTCTGTATGCTGGGTCTGTGGGGCGGCTACTGGCTGGCTAACCGCGCCATGCATGATGAGTTCACCACTGCGGACACTGCCCGTGTCGCCGAAGAGAAGTAATTGTCTTTAACTCTGTGTTGATAACGACCACAAAAAAGCCTGCATGAAAATGCAGGCTTTTTTATATCATGAGCGATGAACTATTTTTTCTTCACCGGACGCTGCCAGCCAGAGATTTTCTTCTCTTTAGCGCGAGTAATCACTAACTCACCAGCCGCCACATCACGGGTTAACGTGGTGCCTGCACCAATCGTTGCTCCATCGGCAATCGCCACCGGAGCCACCAGCTGACTGTCGGAACCGACAAACACATCATCCCCGATCACAGTTTTGTGCTTGTTAGCGCCGTCGTAGTTACAGGTAATGGTACCGGCACCGATATTGGTACGCTGACCGATTTCCGCATCACCCAGGTAAGTCAGGTGGTTGGCTTTTGAACCCTGCCCCAGACGGGCATTTTTCATTTCAACGAAGTTACCAACATGGGCGTCGTTGTGCATCTCTGCACCCGGACGCAGGCGGGCAAACGGACCGACCGTGCAATCCTCACCGACGGTCGCGCCTTCAATCACACTATAAGGGCGAATCACGGTGTTATCGTCGATTTCACAATCTTTCAGAATCGCACCGGCACCAATCACAACGTTGTTGCCGATCGACACGTTACCTTCGATGATGACATTCACATCGATTTCGACGTCACGGCCACACTGGATAGTGCCTCGCAGATCAAAACGGGCCGGATCACGCAGCATTACACCCTGCTCCAGCAGTGCCTGAGCCTGGCCAGACTGGAAAGCACGCTCAAGACGCGCCAGTTGAATGCGGTCATTGACCCCTTCCACTTCCGTTGCGCTCGCCGCGTGCACCGCCTCAATAACGCGACCATCCGCGTGCGCCGCCGCAATCACGTCAGTCAGGTAGTATTCACCCTGCGCATTATTATTGTTAAGGCCAGACAGCCAGCGTTTCAGATCGCGGCCGGTCGCCACCATCACACCGGTATTAATTTCGCGGATCAGCTTCTGCTCTTCAGAGGCATCTTTCTGCTCCACAATGGCCACCACCTGACCGTCCTGGCGCACGATACGGCCATAACCGGTCGGGTTGTCCAGTTCAACGGTCAGCAGCCCAATCCCGCCTTCCGGTTGGGCATCAAGCAGACGCTCCAGAGTCTGTTGCGAAATCAGCGGTACATCACCATACAGCACCAGGATTTTTTCATCATCGGCAAACTGAGCCGATGCCTGATCGACCGCATGGCCGGTACCAAGCTGCTGCGCCTGCAAAACCCAGTTGACCGACTCCTGAGCCAGTGCCTGCTGCATTTTATCGCCGCCATGCCCGTACACCAGATGAATATTCTGGGTTTCCCAGTGAATGACACGTATCAATCACATGTTTCACCATTGGCTTACCGGCCAGAGTATGCAGCACTTTCGGCAGATCCGAGTGCATGCGTGTTCCCTTACCAGCGGCAAGGATCACTGCGCTAAATTTCATGTTTTACCTGTCTGACGTTTTAATAAAAAAGAACTGACCGCATTTTAGCGGCTTACTATAGGTGTGTTAAATGATTGGGTTAAATTTCTGATAAAAAATAAGCAAAAAGGCGACCCTGAGGTCGCCTTTTGTCATCACATCGCTAAAGATTAACGACGTTTTTTCGTCAACTCGATCACTCGAAGCTGAGCAATGGCTTTAGCCAGTTCACTGGCCGCTTGTGCGAAGTTCATATCGCCGTGCTGATTCTGGATATTCTCCTCAGCGCGACGCTTAGCTTCTGCTGCCTTCGCTGCGTCTAGGTCTTCACCACGAATTGCAGTATCAGCCAGCACAGTCGCTGTGCCAGGCTGAACTTCAACAATACCACCAGAAACATAAATGATTTCTTCGTGGCCGTGCTGTTTCACAATACGCACCATACCAGGCTTAATAGCGGTCAGCAGCGGTGTGTGGCCATGGAAAATACCTAGCTCACCTTCGCTACCGGTCACCTGGAATGTTTCCACTAGGCCAGAGAAGATTTTCTTCTCAGCACTGACTACATCCAGATGAAAGGTTATTGCTGCCATATCGCCTCCTAGTTAGCCTTATAGCTTCTTCGCATTCTCTAGAGCTTCGTCGATTGCACCGCAGTACATGAACGCTTGCTCTGGAACGTCGTCGTAGTCACCAGCTAACAGGCCTTTAAAGCCACGCAGAGTTTCTTTCAGTGGTACGTAGGTACCCGGGTCGCCTGTGAAGACTTCCGCTACGTGGTAAGGCTGAGTCAGGAAACGCTCAATCTTACGTGCACGAGATACCACGCGCTTGTCTGCTTCAGACAGCTCGTCCATACCCAGAATCGCAATGATGTCTTTCAGCTCTTTGTAGCGCTGCAGAGTCTGCTGAACGCCACGCGCAATGTCGTAGTGCTCCTGACCAACAACCAGTGGATCCAGCTGACGTGAAGTCGAATCCAGTGGGTCGATCGCAGGGTACAGACCCATAGATGCGATGTTACGGTTAAGTACAACGGTTGCATCCAAGTGCGCGAAAGTCGTTGCTGGTGACGGGTCGGTCAAGTCATCCGCAGGTACGTATACCGCCTGTACAGACGTGATAGAACCTTGCTTAGTTGACGTGATACGCTCCTGCAGAACACCCATCTCTTCAGCCAGTGTTGGCTGGTAACCTACCGCTGATGGCATACGACCCAGCAGAGCCGATACTTCAGTACCCGCAAGGGTATAACGGTAAATGTTATCGATGAACAGCAGTACGTCACGACCTTCGTCACGGAAGCGCTCAGCCATAGTCAGACCAGTCAGAGCAACACGCAGACGGTTACCCGGTGGCTCGTTCATCTGGCCGTAAACCATTGCTACTTTTGATTCTTCCGGCTTCTCGATGTTTACAACACCTGCTTCCTGCATCTCGAAGTAGAAGTCGTTACCCTCACGAGTACGCTCACCTACACCGGCGAATACAGACAGACCTGAGTGTTGCAGTGCGATGTTGTTGATAAGTTCCATCATGTTAACGGTCTTACCTACACCAGCACCACCAAACAGACCGATCTTACCACCTTTAGCAAATGGACAGATCAGGTCGATAACTTTAACACCTGTTTCCAGGAGTGCAGTCTCGTTTGATTGCTCTTCGTAGCTTGGTGCTGCACGGTGGATTGAGTAAGACTCTTCCGCACCGATCTCACCACGCTCATCAATCGCATCACCCAGAAACGTTCATGATACGACCTAGGGTTTTAGTACCTACTGGTACTGAAATTGGAGCACCGGTATTTACTACTTCTACTCCACGACGTAAACCATCAGAGCTACCCATTACGATACAACGAACTACGCCACCGCCTAGCTGTTGCTGAACTTCAAGAACCAGACGTTCTTTTGAGTCCGTTACGTTTAGAGCGTCGTATACCTGAGGTACATCGCTCTGCGGGAACTCTACGTCGACTACCGCACCGATGATCTGTACGATCTTACCTGTAGCCATCGTTAATCCTCTAAACTGTTTGTTTTACCTAAGCTTAAACCGCTGCCGCACCACTTACGATTTCCGACAGTTCCTGTGTAATCGCAGCCTGACGGGCTTTGTTGTACACCAGTTCCAGTTCGTCAATCAGGTTGCTCGCATTGTCCGTCGCAGCTTTCATCGCAATCATTCGAGCCGCTTGCTCACAAGCAAGGTTCTCAACCACACCCTGATAAACCTGAGACTCTACGTAGCGCAGTAACAGCGCATCCAGCAGAGGTTTTGGTTCAGGCTCGTAGATGTAGTCCCATGAATGCTCACGCTTGACTTCTTCGCTTTCCGATTTAGGCAAAGGTAGTAATTGATCGATCTTTGGTTGTTGTACCATGGTGTTCACGAATTCGTTGAACACTACGTACAGACGATCCAATTCGCCGTTATCATATTTCTTCAGCATCACACCGACCGAGCCGATCAGATCTTCCAGTACCGGGGTATCCCCCAGACCAGACACCTGAGCCGCTACGCGCGCGCCGCTGTTTTTGAAGAAAGCGGTTGCTTTTGAACCGACAATCGCCAGTTCAACTTCAACACCTTTCTCCTGCCAGGTTTGCATATCTGTGATGGCTTTCTTGAACAGGTTAACGTTCAAACCACCACACAAACCACGGTCTGTAGAAACAATGATGTAACCAACACGTTTCGCTTCACGCTCTTCCAGATACGGATGACGGTATTCCAGATTTGCATGAGCGACATGACCGATCACTTTACGCATAGTTGTTGCGTATGGACGGGAAGCTTCCATCGCTTCTTGCGAGCGACGCATTTTTGAAGCTGCTACCATTTCCATCGCTTTCGTAATTTTCTGAGTGCTTTTTACACTACCGATTTTATTACGTATCTCTTTTGCGCCGGCCATCGTTACTCTCCATTAGTTGGTGGCACAGAATGCCACCGACCTATTACCAAGTTTGGGTTGCTACGAAATCATCAACCAGCTTCTTCAGCTGAGCTTCGATTTCATCGTTGTATGCACCCGTCTGGTCGATTTGCGCTGCAAGTTCAGCGTATTGCGCGCGAGCAAACGATAGTAGGGCTGCCTCGAAATCCAGAACTTTTGACAGTTCTACATCACTCAGGTAACCACGCTCAGCTGCGTAGATAGTCAGAGCCTGATCAAAAACAGACATTGGAGCGTACTGTTTCTGTTTCATCAGTTCAGTTACTTTCTGACCATGGTTCAGCTGACGTTTAGTCGCATCGTCAAGATCCGATGAGAACTGTGCGAATGCCGCCAGCTCACGGTATGCAGCCAGAGCGGTACGGATACCACCAGACAGCTTCTTAACGATTTTCGTTTGCGCCGCACCACCTACACGCGAAACAGAAATACCTGGGTCAACCGCCGGGCGAACACCCGCGTTGAACAGTTCAGTTTGCAGGAAGATCTGACCATCGGTGATAGAGATAACGTTGGTCGGTACGAATGCAGATACGTCACCAGCTTGAGTTTCAATGATAGGCAGAGCAGTCAGAGAACCGGTCTTACCTTTCACTTCACCGTTAGTGAAACGTTCTACGTACTCAGCACTTACACGAGCAGCACGCTCTAGCAGACGTGAGTGGAGGTAGAATACGTCACCAGGGAAAGCTTCACGGCCCGGTGGACGACGTAGCAGTAGAGAGATCTGACGGTAAGCTACCGCTTGTTTAGATAGATCATCATAAACAATCAGTGCGTCTTCGCCGCGATCGCGGAAGTATTCACCCATTGCACAACCCGCGTAAGGCGCCAGGTATTGCAGTGCAGCAGATTCAGAAGCAGACGCGACAACTACGATAGTGTTTTGCAGTGCGCCGTGCTCTTCCAGTTTACGTACCACGTTGGCGATAGTCGATGCTTTCTGACCGATCGCTACGTAGATAGAGTAAATACCTGAATTTTTTTGGTTGATGATCGCATCGATCGCCATCGCTGTTTTACCAGTCTGGCGGTCACCGATAACCAGCTCACGCTGACCACGGCCGATTGGAATCATCGAGTCCACTGATTTGTAACCAGTTTGAACTGGCTGGTCAACAGATTGACGGTCGATTACACCAGGTGCAATCACTTCTACAGGAGAAGTCAATTTCGCATCAATCGGACCTTTACCGTCGATTGGTTCACCCAGAGTGTTAACCACACGACCCAGCAGTTCAGGACCTACCGGTACTTCAAGAATACGACCAGTACCAGTTACTTTATCGCCTTCCTTCAGGTTGGCGTATGGGCCCATTACTACCGCACCTACCGAGTCACGCTCAAGGTTAAGTGCAAGTGCGTAAAGGCCACCCGGTAATTCAATCATTTCACCCTGCATCACGTCCGCTAGGCCGTGAATTCGGATAATACCATCGCTTACCGAAACGATAGTACCTTCGTTGCGAGCTTCACTAACAACGTTGAAAGATTCAATACGCTGTTTAATTAGATCGCTAATTTCCGTGGAATTAAGTTGCATGCTCCAATCCCCATCAAGACTGCATGGCATCGCCCAGGCGTTTTAAACGACCACGCGCTGAGTTATCGATGACCAGGTCTCCGGCTCGAATTACAACCCCACCAAGTAGGGTCTCATCTACACTGCAATTCAGCTGAACTTTGCGTTCAAGACGCTGCTCAAGTTTGCTGCTAATGTCTGCTTTTTGTTGCTCAGTAAGCTCAGTCGCTGAAATCACTTCAACGTTGATCTCTTTCTCATATTCCTGTTTCAGGATATGGAATTGAGCGCAAACATCCGGAAGGGCCTGTAAACGGCCGTTTCTCTGCCATTACCCGTAACAGGTTCTGGCCATGTGCATCAAACTGTTCACCACAAATTGCGACAAAGATTTCTGCCAGTTTATCGGCAGAGGTAGAGCTGGTTAACAGCTCTTTAATCTGGTCGTTATTCGCGACTTCAGCAGCGAAACCCAGCATCTCACCCCATTGGGCCAGTTGCTGTTTGTCCACCGCAAATTCAAATGCTGCTTTAGCATAGGGGCGTGCAATTGTAGTCATATCAGACATTCGGCGCCCCCAGACTTAAAGTTTTGCAGTAATGTTGTCGAGAATGTCTTTGTGCGCATCTTTATCGATAGAACGCTCAAGGATCTTCTCAGCACCAGCAATCGCCAGAGTTGCAACTTGTTTGCGCAGCTCATCGCGGGCGCGGTTACGTTCAGCTTCAATTTCAGCGTCAGCTTGAGCAAGGATTTTCTGGCGTTTCTGCCTGAGCTTCCTCGCGTGCTTCTTCTAAAATCATAGCTTTACGTTTATTCGCTGCCTCAATGACCTCAGTTGCTGTGCGCTTCGCTTCTTTCATTTGATCAGAAGCGTTGGCTTGTGCTAGGTCCAAATCTTTCTTTGCACGCTCAGCAGCTTGCAAACCGTCAGCAATTTTCTTCTGACGCTCTTCAATTGCGTTCATGATTGGCGGCCACACATACTTCATGCAGAACCACACAAACAGTGCGAATGAAATTGCTTGACCTAGCAGAGTTGCGTTCATATTCACAACAGCTACCCCTCTATATGGACTTAGTGTTAATCAATGACAAACCACGTGACGCGGTTTGTCTCTGGCAAAAAGTGATTAACCTAGTTGACCAACAAATGGGTTCGCAAAAGTGAATAGCAGTGCGATTACGATACCGATCATTGGAACCGCATCCAGCAGACCTGCAATGATGAACATTTTAACTTGCAGCATAGGAGCCATTTCTGGTTGACGTGCAGCGCCTTCCAGGAATTTACCGCCCAGAAGTGCGAAACCAATCGCAGTACCAAGAGAAGCAAGACCGACGATGATACCTACGGCGATTGCAGAAAAGCTCAGTAAAGTTTCCATTACTATCTCCAATTATTGTTGTTGGCTTATGAGCCCAAATAAAAGCTAAATATTTTTATTAATGATCACTGTCTTCGTGTGCCATTGACAGATATACGATTGTCAACATCATGAACACGAAAGACTGAATCAGAATTACCAGAATATGGAAGATAGCCCACGGTAGTGAACCCATCCATTGTAGCCACCATGGTAGCATTGCTGCGATAAGAATGAATACAACCTCACCCGCGAACATGTTACCGAATAGACGCATACCTAGTGACAGTGGTTTAGCAAGCAGCGATACCACTTCAATAAGCAGGTTAAACGGAATCATAACTGGGTGATTGAATGGATGTAAGGCCAATTCTTTCGCAAACCCTCCCAGGCCTTTTACTTTGATGCTGTAGTAAATCATCAGAGCAAATACGCCCAGGGCCATAGCCATGGTGATGTTCACATCAGCAGAAGGAACCACCTTAAGATAAGGGATACCTAGCCAATGTTCTGCTGGATAAGGTAAGAAATCAATTGGCACTAAGTCCATGATATTCATTAGCAATACCCAACAAAAGATAGTCAGTGCCAGCGGTGCTATTAGCGGATTGCGTCCATGGAAGGTGTCTTTGACGTTGGTATCGACAAATTCAACCACTATTTCAACAAAACACTGTAGCTTGCCTGGTACACCTACTGTTGCCTTCTTCGCCACTGAACGGAACACACAAAGGAAGATCAGTCCGGTAAACAAAGAAAAAAACAGGCTATCGATATGTACGTTCCAGAAACTTGTCTCCTCCGCGACCATACCTAACTTGTATAACGATAGGTTGGAAAGGTGGTGTTCAATGTATCCGGACGATGTTAGCGCTTCACCTGGCGCAGCCATAACTCATCCTATTTTTTGTTGTTAATGAAAAGCACTGGCGCAAAGATATTAATACCCAGAACCAGCAAATAGGTTAGTTTTAGGGGAACAAGTTCCACCTGCATATACATGTAGGCTGCAGAGAACAGTGCGATAGTGATGAGGATTTTGAGTGCTTCACCCGTGTAGAAAGAGGCCGTGATGCGTTTTGCAGCCCGAGCTCCACTATACATAAAAGCACACAGCGCAAACACTGCATTGGCGACGACAAATATGCCCCCGCCAATTAGCGCTGAAATTCCCCATTCAGCATTTACGGCAATCGCCATCCCTGCTGCCACAACTATAGCCGCGCCAAACTGGATCATTAACAATCGCTTTGCAAGCTCTCGTCCTGGCCTAGCTAACGCAGCTACCATGTATTCGTACCTCTAGTAATATCCAACGCTTTTTTATTAAGGGCCGGAAATTGGCGAAAATTATACGGTGACGGCAACTGATTGCAATTACAACGCTGCAAAAAGTTACAATTTTGTTCACGCATCGACATATTTCGCTCAAGAAAACTTATTTTGCACAATTGATTTAAATCAATTATCTCACTTAGCCCTGTAGCTTGGCAATCAATTGCTCGAATTTATGAGGTTCATCAAGATTTATCGTAATCTTCGACTTACCGTTCTTCGAGCGGCTAATTGACACTTTAGCGCCGAGTTTTTCACTTAGATTTTGTGACATTTGTTGTACTTCTTCGTCTTCTACGACATTTTTTGCATCGGAAGTCTCAGAAAGGCACTTTTTCACCAGTTGTTCCGTCTGGCGTACGGTGAGTTGCTTTTTAGCGACCCGCTCTGCCACTTCGGCCTGCTGTTCACCTTCCAGCATCAACAGTGCACGGGCATGACCCATTTCCAGCTGCTTAGTTTCGACCAGGCGCTTCACGCTGTCATCAAGCTGGTTGAGGCGCAGCAGGTTACTCACGGTCGCACGCGACTTACCGATCACATCCGCCACCTGCTGGTGGGTCAGTTTGAATTCGTCCTGCAGTCGCTCCAGCGCCTGAGCCTCTTCGATCACATTCAGATCTTCACGCTGGATATTTTCGATCAGGGCCATCGCGATCGCGGCACGATCCTCGACCGCTTTGATCAAACACGGCACCTGTTTCAGGCCGGCCTGACGTGCGGCACGCCAGCGACGTTCGCCGGCAATAATTTCATACCCGCCCATGGTCAGCGGACGCACAACAATCGGCTGGATAATACCCTGGGACTGAATCGAAGCCGCCAGTTCTTCCAGCGCTTCAGCTGACATATCTTTACGGGGCTGGTAAATGCCCGGTTTGAGGCTGGTGATAGCGAGATCAGTCAACTGACCGTCGCTGGACAGGGCCTGACTGTGCGTGGCCAGCTGTTGTTTTTCACGCGCTACAGAGCTGGTTGACAAAAGTGCATCCAGCCCTTTTCCTAAACCACGTTTAGACATGTAAACGAATCCTTTAGTTGGAGTTATGCAGGTACTTCTTCACGACGCAGCATTTCGCCAGCTAACGCTAAATACGCTTTGGCTCCGGCGGAATACTTGTCGTAGTACATGGCAGGCTTGCCATGACTAGGCGCCTCGGCGAGGCGTACATTACGAGGGATAACAGTGCGGTACACTTTGTTGCCAAAGTGCTTTTTCAACTGATCAGAGACTTCATTCGCGAGGCGGTTACGAGGATCGTACATGGTCCTGAGCAGACCTTCGATCTTAAGATTCTCGTTCACCACTGCGGCCAGCTTGCTGATCGTATCCATCAAAGCCGTTAAACCTTCCAGGGCAAAGTACTCACATTGCATCGGTACCAGTACCGAATCGGCCGCAGCCATCGCATTGATTGTAAGGAGGTTTAAAGCCGGTGGACAATCGATAAAGATGAAATCATAGTTATCACGAACTGACGCGATAGCATTTTTGAGACGAACTTCGCGGGCAAACACTTCCATCAGTTTGATTTCCGCGGCGGTTACATCGCCATTGGCGGCAATCAAATCATAATGGCCCGTGGTTTTGCGGCACACCACTTCTTCAAATGGCGCATCTTCAACCAACAACTCGTACGCGGTTGCATCAACCTGGTATTTGTCGATGCCGCTCGCCATGGTGGCGTTACCCTGCGGGTCAAGATCGATCACCAACACTTTACGCTTGGTGGCCGCCATTGACGCTGCCAGATTAATACAAGTTGTTGTTTTTCCTACGCCACCTTTCTGGTTGGCGATCGCTACGATTTTACCCACGGTAATGCCTCGCTGTTATCCCTTGCGAGATAAGATTACAAGATGACGCTCACCTTCCAACTCAGGAACTTTCAAAGCTTTGATGTCGGTCACAGAACACCATTCAGGCAACTGAGCGAGTTTCGTCTTGGGGCAGCAGGCCTTTCAATGCCAGAAATACGCCGCTGTCCGCACAAGGCAGGTGATGACACCACTCTACCATATCTGTGATAGAAGCAAACGCACGACTTAGCACGCCGTCAAATCCGCCTTGCGGATCGAACTCTTCTACCCGGCTTTGTACCGCAGTGACGTTGGTAATTTTCAGCTCGTGAATCACCTGTTTGATAAAGCGAATCCGCTTACCCAGGCTGTCGAGCAGGACAAATGATTTGTCCGGATTCATGATTGCCAGCGGAATCCCCGGCAAGCCCGGGCCGGTGCCGACATCGATAAAGCGCTCACCGCTCAGATGCGGGCTGACCACAATACTGTCGAGGATATGCTTGACCAGCATCTCCAGCGGATCACGCACTGAAGTCAGATTGTAGGCTTTATTCCATTTGTTGAGCATTTCGACGTAGCCGACCAGCTGTTGACGCTGTTGCTCAGACACCTCCAGGGTAGTCTGAGCAATCAGCGCATCCAGTTTGATGCGCAATGGGTTCATCAGGCGGCTTCCCCTTTCTTCAGCAGGCCATGTTTTTTCAGATGCACCAGCAGAATCGAGATCGCGGCCGGAGTGACACCGGAAATGCGTGACGCAATACCGATGCTTTCTGGCTTGGCGTTGTTCAGTTTCAACACCACTTCATTCGACAGGCCTTTAACGTCCTGGTAATCCAGATCCACCGGCAGCTTGGTGTGCTCATGGCGCAGCGATTTTTCAATCTCTTCCTGCTGACGCTGGATGTAACCTTCGTATTTAACCTGAATTTCCACCTGTTCCGCCGCTTCGCGATCATCCAGGGCCGGCGCAAATGCTGGCAGAGAAGTGACCAGCTCGTAGGTCATCTCCGGACGACGCAGCAGATCTTCACCGCTTGCTTCGCGCGACATCGGGGTTTTCAGCAGCGCGTTGAGCGCTTCAACACCTTCCGATTTCGGATTCATCCAGGTCTCTTTCAGACGCTGGCGCTCGGTTTCCATGCTGTCGATTTTTTGATTGAAGCGTGCCCAACGCTCATCGCTGACCAGCCCCAGTTCACGGGCTTTTTCGGTCAGGCGCAGGTCGGCGTTGTCTTCACGCAGCAGCAGACGGTACTCGGCACGTGAGGTAAACATACGGTACGGTTCCTGAGTGCCCATGGTGGACAGATCGTCAATCAGCACGCCCATGTATGCCTGGTCACGACGAGGGCTCCAGCCCTCTTTATCCTGGCTGTACAAGCTGGCGTTCAGACCGGCCATCAGACCCTGTGCCGCCGCTTCTTCGTAGCCTGTGGTGCCGTTGATTTGACCGGCAAAGAACAGGCCTTGGATAAATTTGGTTTCATAGGTCTGTTTCAGGTCACGCGGATCGAAGAAATCGTATTCAATCGCATAGCCCGGACGCACGATGTGGGCGTTTTCAAACCCTTTCATCGAACGGACAATCTGCAGCTGCACATCGAATGGCAGGCTGGTGGAAATACCGTTCGGATACAGTTCTGTAGATGTCAGGCCTTCCGGTTCAATGAAGATCTGATGGCTGTTTTTATCAGCAAAACGCATCACCTTGTCTTCAATCGACGGACAGTAACGCGGGCCAATCCCTTCAATCACACCGGCATACATCGGGCTGCGATCCAGGTTGGCACGGATCACATCATGAGTTTTCTCATTGGTATGAGTGATGTAACACGGAATTTGGTGCGGATGTTGTTCACGGTTACCCATGAAAGAGAACACCGGCGTCGGGTTATCACCGTGCTGCGTTTCCAGCACAGAAAAATCCACGCTGTTAGCGTCGATACGTGGTGGTGTACCGGTTTTGAGACGATCAACCCGGAACGGCAGTTCACGCAGGCGCTGGGCCAGAGCGATCGATGGTGGATCCCCGGCACGGCCGCCAGAAAAGTTTTCCATCCCGATGTGGATCTTACCACCCAGGAAGGTTCCCACAGTCAGCACCACAGCTTTGGCGTGGAATTTAAGACCCATTTGAGTCACCACACCACGTACTTGATCGTTTTCAACGATCAAGTCATCGGCGGCTTGCTGGAACAGCGTCAGATTAGGCGTGTTTTCCAGCGCGTTGCGTACGTACGCTTTGTATAACGCACGGTCAGCCTGGGCACGGGTCGCACGGACAGCCGGCCCTTTAGACGCATTCAGGGTGCGAAATTGAATACCTGCGTGATCGATAGCTTGTGCCATCAGACCACCCATTGCATCCACTTCTTTAACTAAGTGGCCTTTACCAATACCACCAATGGCCGGGTTACAGGACATCTGGCCCAGGGTATCGATATTGTGCGTGAGAAGTAATGTGCGTTGGCCTGTACGAGCGGCTGCGAGTGCGGCTTCCGTTCCTGCATGACCGCCACCAACCACAATGACGTCAAATGTTTCGTGATAAAGCATGAACGACCTCAGGTATTCAATGAGACTACGGGAAAAATAAAAGGAGGCGTATTCTACCTTCTTTCCACTGGCTAGAAAATCGCTTTTGTGCTTTTTTACGCAAAGGACTTTCAAGTAAATAATATATAAAGATCTATATAGAGATCTTTTATTGGATCTATTATTAGGATCGACGATCTCTGTGGATAACCAAAAAATGATCAACAAGATCATGGATCTTTTATGGATCGGAACTTGTGATCATCAACTGATCAGTACGAGGATTAGCTGGGATCAAAATGGGTGGTTATACACAGGGGGGCGTAGTGATCAAACTTATTCTATGGATAACTATAGGTTGATCACCGGATAAGTGCAGACTTATACACAGGTTAAGTGGTCAAAAAGTGTTCGGTTGTTGGGTGTTTTATCCCTGCGGGACGTGGCTGATTGGCAATGACTACGTTCAGATAAGACAGCAGCGGCCGTGACAGCCGCTTGCCAGAGGTTAAAAACGCTCAATCACTTCATTCAGCCACTCTTCGGCGGCATCTTCCGGTACCGGATGCTTCTGCACATCAATCAGCAGGCAGTCTGTCAGCGGGGTGGCGCCGATATCTTCCAGCAGATCATAAGCGTGTTGTCCTGCTGCACAGAAAGTATCGTAGCTGGAATCACCGATGGCGATCACGGCGAACTTGAGCTCCCGGGTATTGGGCGGGGTATTCTGCAGCGCCATAATGAAAGGCTGGATGTTGTCCGGATATTCTCCGGCACCGTGGGTGGAAGTAATGATCAGCCAGATACCTTGCGCCGGAATGTCGTTCAGATCGGGCTGATTGTGAATGGTGGTCTCTTTGCCCTGTTGTTCAAGTAGATCGCTGAGGTGATCGCCGACATATTCCGCGCTGCCTAAAGTACTGCCTGTGATGATATGAATCATAAGAACCCCGGTATGTGGTCAGAAGGTGGAAACATGGTAATTCAGGCTAGCAGAATACTAGGGTAAGTTGTGGATAGTAAAGGGCAAGATCATGTTTTGTCCGTGAATGGAAAAGGATCCATGCGGTGGGCAGAGTTATCCACAAACCGGATCGGACCCGGGGATCGTAACGGGGCAGAGGAAAATAAAACGGGCCTGACGTGTTAACGCCAGGCCCGCTATATGGTGGTGATTATTTGCTCTACTTGCCGATACAGAACGACGAGAAGATGCGACCGAGCAAATCATCAGAGCTGAATTCGCCGGTGATCTCATTGAGATGCTGCTGGGCGATACGCAGCTCTTCGGCCAGGATTTCTCCGGCCATGTAGCCTTCAAGCTGCTGCTGACCGATGTCGAGGTGCTCAGCAGCGCGTTTCCAGCGCATCCAGATGGCGGCGACGGGCCATAAAGCCACCTTCCTGATTACCGGAGAAGCCCATGCACTCTTTGAGGTGGGTACGCAGCGCATCTACGCCCTGACCCGTCTTGGCAGACAAGCGGATCAACGTCGGTTGACTGACGTGACAGATCCCCAGCGCTTCGCTGGTTTGATCGACC
Organism: Vibrio sp. CDRSL-10 TSBA; assembly: GCA_039696685.1. Classification (NCBI taxonomy): domain Bacteria; kingdom Pseudomonadati; phylum Pseudomonadota; class Gammaproteobacteria; order Vibrionales; family Vibrionaceae; genus Vibrio; species Vibrio sp. CDRSL-10 TSBA. The sequence continues at coordinate 3,397,936 of CP155566.1, forward strand.
TTGTTACGGATGACGGTCATGCCCATATGATCCGGCAGGCGGTCGACAAAATCAGGCCAGATATCTTTCGGGTCAGTGGCATCGGTGGTGGTGCCATCGACCATAAACAACACCCGGTCAGCCTGTTTAATTTCTTCCCAGGCACGTTCAATACCAATTTTTTCAACCGCATCGGACGCTTCACGCAGACCGGCGGTATCGATAATGTGCAGCGGCATGCCATCAATGTGGATGTGTTCACGCAGCACGTCACGGGTGGTCCCGGCGATATCGGTTACAATCGCGGATTCTTTGCCGGACAGCGCGTTGAGCAGGCTCGATTTACCGGCATTAGGGCGACCGGCAATCACCACCTTCATCCCTTCACGCATGATAGCGCCCTGGTTGGCTTCCTGACGCACTGCGCTGAGGTTGTCGATGATGGCCTGCAGATCGGCGGAGACTTTACCGTCAGCGAGAAAGTCGATCTCTTCCTCCGGAAAATCAATCGCGGCTTCGACGTAGATACGCAGGTGAATCAAAGACTCGACCAGGGTATTAATCCGCTTTGAGAACTGGCCCTGCAGCGATTGCAGCGCGGATTTAGCCGCTTCTTCCGAGCTGGCATCAATCAGGTCAGCAATCGCTTCGGCCTGGGTCAGATCCAGCTTGTCATTGAGGAAAGCACGCTCGGAAAATTCGCCGGGACGAGCCGGGCGGATACCCGGCAGAGTCAGGATGCGTTTAATCAGCATGTCCATCACCACCGGACCGCCGTGGCCCTGCAGCTCCAGCACATCTTCACCCGTGAATGAGTTCGGGTTAGGGAAGAACAGCGCGATGCCCTGATCGAGCTCTAAGCCATTGGCATCTTTAAACGGCAGATACTCCGCATAACGCGGTTTGAGGGTGCGTCCGGTCACCGCCAGTGCGACGTCAGCCGCTTTAGGGCCCGATACCCGGATAATGCCGACGCCGCCACGACCTGGTGCCGTAGCCTGCGCGACGATAGTTTCGGTAGTCATAACCTTACCTGTTACAGAATCGAATTAGTGTCATTGTAATCAGCGAGCAACAAAAAGGCGACCATCCGGTCGCCTTTGCTTATCCTGAGTGCTTACTTGGTTTTGCTGTGTAAGCCTTTTTTCTCCAGACCTCTGTAAATCAGATTCTGTTGAATCAGAGTTACAATGTTCGATACCAGCCAGTACAGAACCAGACCTGAAGGGAAGAACAGGAAGAAGAAAGTAAACATAACCGGCATAAAGGTCATGATCTTCTGCTGCATTGGATCGGTAATCGTACTCGGGCTCATCTTCTGGATGAAGAACATGCTGACACCCATCAGTAGTGGCAGGATGTAGTACGGGTCTTGTGCCGACAGATCGTGAATCCAGCCAAAGAACGGCGAGTGACGCAGTTCAACCGATTCCATCAGTGCCCAGTACAGTGCAATGAAGATAGGCATCTGCAGGAAGATAGGCAGACAGCCGCCCAGCGGGTTCACTTTCTCTTTCTTGTACAGTGCCATCATCTCCTGGCTCATGCGCTGACGGTCATCGCCGATACGCTCACGCATTTCCTGCAGTTTTGGTTGCAGCATGCGCATTTTCGCCATTGAGGTGTACTGTGCTTTGGTCAGCGGGTACATTGCACCACGCACGATAAAGGTCAGACAGATGATCGCCAGACCCCAGTTGCTGACCAGACCCTGAATGGTTGACAGCAGCCAGTGCAGAGGTTTAGCGATGAACCATAACCAGCCGTAGTCTACAACCAGGTCCAGGTTTGGTGCGGTGGCCGCCATCTGGTCTTGCAGCTTAGGACCAACCCACAGTGTTGCTTTGAACTCTTGGTGCTGGCCGTTGGCAATAGTTTGGTTCGGGATACGGATACCGATGTCGCCCAGATTGCCGATCACGCGTGAGTACAGGTTAGTACCCGCTGCGTCACGTGGAATCCACGCGGTCGCAAAGTAGTGCTGGATCATCGCTGCCCAACCCTGACCGTTTGGCAGGTTGATAGCCAGGTTGCGATCCTGCATGTCATCGAAGCTGTATTTCTGGTAACGGGTATTTTCACTTGAGTAAGCGCCGCCACGGTAAGTTGGCATTGCCAGGCTGCCGCCTGAATCAAGCAGGTTCTGACGCAGGTGTGCGTACATACCCATGGTTGCGTTGTCGCCGGAGTTGTTGGCTACATCGTAAGTCACGTCGATTGCGTAATCGCCGCGTTTGAAAATAAAGGTTTTGGTGTACTCGATACCGTTTGACTGGTAAGTCATCGGAATACGCAGTTCATCCTGGTCATCGGCCAGAGCAAAGCTGTCGCCGTCAACACTGTAAGTCGGGCGGCTGTTGCTGCTCAGATCAATACCTTGCGGGCCAATCAGACCGCTCTGGGCGATGAATTGGTGACCTTGGGTGTTTTTAAGCAGAACAAAAGCGTTGTCAGAGTTCAGCTCTTCAGCGTATTTGTTCAGTTTTGCCAGAACGACATCACCACCAACCGTGTCAATAGACAGAGTCAGTACATCCGTGGTGACTGTAATCACTTTTGCCGCAGCATTGGTTTGTGATGGTACCGGATCGAAACTCATCGGCCAAAGAAGGTGCCGGAGCACTGCTGCTGGTTTGCGCCTGTTCAACCGCTTCTGGGGCCGGGTTCTTTGCTACTTGCCACTGTTGGAAAAGTAAAAAAGAAACCAGCGCCAAAGCGATCAGCAGGATATTACGTTGAGAATCCATCGTTATTTATCTCTGTCTTGTTTTTGGACTGGTGGAACGGGGTCAAATCCCCCTTCGTTCAAAGGGTGGCATTTTAATAGACGTTTGCCGGATAACCAACACCCTTTTACAAATCCGTGAGCTCTCAGCGCTTCTAACGCATAATTGGAGCAAGAGGGTGTAAATCGGCAGCGAGGGCCGATGAGTGGACTAATGAACCACTGGTATAGTTTGACTAAACCAATGGCTAACCACGAGAAGGGCGAGATAGGCGCTGCCATAACTTTTCGAACAAAGTGAACATTTCTTCATTGCTCAAATCTTGCGCGCTTTTTTTGGCAATCACAACAAAATCTTTGTTGGGTAACTGATGCTGATTGAGGCGGAAGCTTTCGCGGGCGAGACGTTTAAAGCGATTTCGACCAACGGCCGTTTTGATTTGCTTTTTTGGTACCGCTAACCCTAAACGAGGATGAGAAAGGTTATTATTGCGTGCAATGATAGTGAAATGAGGGGAGCCTGCTCGGTGAGCTTGCTGGAAGACGGTTTGGTAATGCTCGGGAGTTAACAAACGTAACTCCCGATTAAATGCGTACGTACTCAAAATAAGCTAGCGATTATTTTGACAGGCGCTTACGGCCTTTTGCACGACGTGCATTGATTACTTTACGACCGTTCGCTGTCGCCATACGTGCACGGAAACCGTGAGTACGTTTGCGCTTTAGAACTGTAGGTTGAAAAGTGCGTTTCATTGTTAGTACCTTACTGATCAGTAGTTTCTAGGTTCATAAAACCCGGCGTGGGCAATACATCTTCTCTTTATATAAAGAAAGGACATTCCGACGCCTCTCAACAAAGAGGCGGAATTGTAATCACAGTCACAAAAGGTGTCAATGATTCGGTTTGCCGAAAGCGTAAAGCAATTCCGAATTCGGTTTACTCTGCGCTTCATACTTTCCGGTCGGGCGATTATACGGAGTCTCGCTGAAATCTCAAGGATCCTTAGTCGATCCCGACCTGATTGAGGAACTTTTTCAGGCGAGGATCCTGTGGATGATTAAAAATATCCTGTGGAGAACCCTGTTCAACGATATTGCCCTCGGCCATGAAGATCACCCGATCCGCTACTTCTTTGGCAAATTGCATCTCATGGGTTACCACCAGCATGGTCTGGTGCTGGGTGGCGAGCTTTTTCATCAGGTTCAGCACTTCACCGACCCATTCCGGATCCAGCGCTGAGGTCGGCTCATCAAACAGCAGCAGTTCCGGCTGCAGAGCCATGGCGCGGCCGATACCGACCCGCTGCTGCTGGCCACCGGACAGGGCGGCCGGATAGCTGTCGCCTTTGTCACCGAGACCAATGTCCTCCAGAATTTGCTGGGCACGGGCAAGCGCCTGATCTTTTTTCCAGCCTCGCACCGTGATAAGGCCTTCAGCAATGTTCTGGCGCGCAGTCTGGTGGGCAAACAGGGCGTAGTTCTGAAATACGAAGCCGGTTTTACGGCGCAGGGCCAGCACTTCCGCCTTGCTGTGGTTCTGGCTGTCGACGCTGACATCATCGATAGTAATGGTGCCGCGATCCGCCTGCTCAAGAAAGTTGACGCAGCGCAGCAGGGTTGATTTACCGGTACCGCTTGAGCCGATAATGACGATGATTTCGCCCTGTTCGATCGAGATATCAATCCCTTTCAGGACTTCACTCTGGCCAAAGCGTTTGTGAATATTGCTCAGTTTGATCATCGTGCATACGCCTTATTGAGTTTGTTTTCGGCCCAGGTCTGGATGCGGGTCAGAATCACCACCACACCCCAGTAGATCAGTGCCACCGCCAGGAAGGCTTCAAAGAAGCGGAAACTGGACGAGGCTTCCATCTGTGCTTTGGCCATGATTTCGGCCACACCAAAGGTAAACGCCAGTGAGGTCGATTTGATCATGTCGATAAAGTAGTTCATCAGCGAAGGCAGAGCGACGCGACTGGCCTGGGGCAGAATGATGCGGCGCATGGCCTGGCCGGTGGTCATGCCGACGGAAAGACTGGCTTCCATCTGGGTACGGTCAATACCTATGATGGCGGCGCGAATGGTTTCAGCCATGTAAGCGGCAAAGTGCAGGGTGAGGCCAATCACCGCGGCGCTGAATGCGTCAATGCCGACCAGGATCGGAAAAATCTGCGGCAGGCCATAATAAAGCAGAAACATTTGTACCAGCAGTGGTGTGCCGCGGAAGAAACTGATGTACAGCTGACAAAGCGGTTCCAGTACCGGGATCTTGAAGACGCGGATATTGGCCAGCAGCACCGACAGAATCAGCGCGAAAATCATGCCCAGTGCGGCCATTTCCATGGTGGTGCTGAGATACTTGAGCAGTATCGGCATCAGCCCCAGCATGTATTGAAAATCAAAGCCCATTTACTTCCCCTCAAAGACAGCAAAAGGCGGAATCCTGCGATTCCACCTTTTTAGATTGGTCGGTTGGTAACGATTATTTAGTAATATCAGTACCAAACCATTTTTCTGAAATCTGGCTCAGTGTACCGTCTGCGCGCATCGCAGCAAGTGCCTGGTTCACTTCACCTTGCAGTTTTTGGCCTTTTTCGTTGTTAACAAACGGCCAGGCGTTTCTCGATGGTTTCGAACGGTGAACCGGCCAGTTGCAGTGGCAGGCCTGTTTTATCAATCACTTCCAGTACTGACAGACGGTCCATTACAAATGCATCGGCACGGCCCATTGCGACGTCACGTTCAAAACCTGTGTCATAGGTTTTGATGTTGATTTTGCCGTCGGTATCGTATTTGCGCAGCAGCTGTTCAAAGTTAGAGCCCAGGTTAACCGCGACGGTTTTACCGGCCAGATCTTTAATACCCTGAATGCTGTCGTTACCTTTGCGCACCGCAATTTGAGCACCGTCAATCACGTACGGGTCAGAGAACAGGTATTTGGCCTGGCGCTCTTTGGTGATGGTGATCTGGTTCGAGATAGTATCGATACGACCGGTTTCCAGCAGACCAAACAGGCCGGAGAAGTTTGAGGTCACATATTCAACATGGTAATCGTTACGTTTACCGATTTCGTTCCAGACATCGACTTCGAAACCTTGCAGTTGATCCTGCTTAACGAAAGTAAACGGGAAGTAACGGCCTGACATGCCGACTTTGATGTCCGTTGCTGCCTGTACTGTCGCAGCAGAGAGCGCCAGTGCTGCCACTGCCAGTTTAATCCAGTTTTTCATCTTGTGACTCCTCATTATTTTAGTGTCTCATTTTACTGTTGGATTTCTCAATAGAATAAATAACCAGTGGTTATTAGCCATAACTATATTATGTCTCTATTTTGGGGATAACTTGGATGAATTTTCCAGCATGTGGATCATTATGTGGGTAAATATAGGACTAATTAGCAGGATCCTGGCAAATTGCCCGAAAACATTGTGAATAACTTGGATCTTATTCACTGGATCGTGGATCAATCGCTGGCGATCTGAGTTATCAACAGGTAGAATTGCCAATCTTTACCGATCATTGATTTAGAGTGAGGGAATT